>URBQ01000008.1 GCA_900546115.1 uncultured Collinsella sp. | reverse complement strand
GACTTGCAGCGACGGACCTCGGGACGCTCTTACACCACGTCTGCGCGCGCCACCCATGGGACGTTGAATAGTTCCTGAAATGATCAAAATTGCTGCTACTAAACAGGTGGCAGTACTCATATTTGTCCTTTTTTGACCATAGCTCCCTCGGAAACTCTTTTCCGAGGCATCAAACAGCCATAATCCAAAGGTAGCCTCAAACAATTTGCCGGTTAAGAGCGTCCATGGCTACCCAAAAGCTGTACGCCAGCATCCAAAGATGTCGAAAAATGTCGACTTTGGATGCTGACGTACGTGTTTGGCCGTATGGGTTGGGGTGGTCGGTTGCAATGCGCGTACTAGAGCAGGTTCTTCTGTGCCCACGCGATGATGTCGCCCGACTCGTAGAGCGGCGCGCCGTCAATGAACAGGCAGGGAACCTGACGCTTGCCGCCGACGGCGATAAGCGTCTGCTCGGCATCGGAATCGGTCAAGATATTGCGCTCAGGGATGGTCACGCCGTTATCGGCCAGGAAGCGCTTGACCTTCATGCAATACGGGCAGCCGGTCATAACGTATAGCTCGAGTTCGTGATTAGTAGCCATGGGTCTCCAATCGGTTGAAGTTTTGATTGAGATACCCAAAGCCGTCGCGGTCTATGCGCGAGTTAGCGATGACTCGATGGCCTGGACCAGAAACGCCGTGGCCCCGGTGCCGCAGGGCTTGTCGTAGTAGTCGATAAAGCGCTGGTCGGCCAGATAGCCGTGAGCGAGGCCCAGGTATGCTTCGTCTTGGGGCTGGTGTCCCCAGTTGAGGCCAATCCAGCGACGATGCATCGCAACAAGTTTTTGGGCCTCACTGCTCTTGGGGTCGCCGTCGTCCATGGCAATCGAGAGCTGGCCCAAAATCGCGCGTTTAAGTTCTTTCATGTCATTCCAGGTTTCGGGGTCCATATCCAACAGCGCTTCGTTTGCTGCATCGATCGCCTCGTCGCCATAGCGCGCCCGGGCCTCGGCGCCGTAGCGCTCCTCGTTTTCCTGCACGGTGCGCCAGCGCTCCAGTTGCGGCAGGACGGCGCCCATGAGCGAGACGGCTTCGTCGAGCGACATACCGGTGCTTTGCGCCAGACGCGGGGCACAGTCCTCGATCATCGCCTCCATCGTGGTTTCGTAAGTGTACTCGCCGTGGTCGTAGCACCATTTGCAGTAACGGTCGGTCGCGGTGCCCGCAGCATCGGTGCCGCAGTCGTCGGGCGTGAGTAGCATGCCGCAGCTCTGACAATAGTGCTCGGGCATTTCGAGCAGATGAGACAGTGGCTCGCCGGTCACGGCGGCAATGAGCTTCATCATGTCGATGCCCGGTGTGACCTCGCCGCGTTCCCAACGGCTGATGGCCTGGCGTGTGACGAAGAGCTTGGCGGCGAGCTGCTCCTGAGTAAGGTGATGGGCGCGACGGACAGCGATAAGCTTGTCTGCAAAGGCCATAACGGCTCCTTTCTGCTGGTTGATGGCTTAAGCATACGCGGCAGCAGGCGCCCTTCCAAGCAACCGTTGGTTGCACGACGGGGAACCGCGGCGAAGAATTGCGTGCCACGCCCCACATCTTCATGCCGTACAATGACCGGCATGGAACCTATCGCACGCATACATACCGATCTGCCGCAGAAGTTCGGCATTCCGCGCAACAGCTTTTTGGCGCCCCATCTGCAGGGGCGCATTATCTTTGAGCCGGAGTTTGCCTCTAACGCCGCGGTTGCAGGGCTCGAATCCTTCTCTCACCTATGGCTGCTCTGGCGCTTCGAAAACGGAACGCCCGGTGGCACGGCAGGCGACATTGCCGCCGACGCCAAGACACAGGACAGATCCGGCACCAACGCTAAATGGTCAAAGACCGTGCGCCCGCCGCGCTTGGGTGGAGCCGAGCGCGTGGGCGTGTTTGCCACGCGCAGCCCGTTTCGCCCCAACCCCATTGGCCTTACCTGTGTGAGGCTCGATCGCGTTGAGCTCACCGACAACGGCCCCATCATCCACGTGTTGGGAGCTGATCTGCGTGACGGTACACCCATCTACGACATCAAGCCCTACATTCCGTTTGCGGACTGTCACCCGGATGCGACGGGCGGCTGGATTGAGGACACTCCGTGGCAAGAGCTTGATGTTGAGTTTCCACAGGCGCTGCAAGACAAGGTCCCGCCCGCAAAGTTGCCTGGCTTAATCGAGGTCCTTCGCCAGGATCCGCGCCGCGCGGGCAGCAAGCACGAGCCCGATCGCGTCTACCACTTGGCCTATGCTGGGCTCGATATATCGTTTGCGGTCGACGGGGCGCAGCTTTCCGTGGTAGACGTCAGCAAGGCTCAAAGCTAACCACCACGGCGCCCACGCCCCGATCAAATTCAACCCCAAAACCCGTATCAAAGCCGCCCGTTCTGGTGGACAATAACGCCTACCGAACCAATCCGCTTTGCACGGGAGCTCAGCATGAAATACGACTTTACCTCGCTTATCGACCGCCACGGCATGGATGCCATCGCCGTTGACTCCTGGGGCGAGATCCCCGGTATAGCGCCAAACGTGCCCGATGAGGGCTTCGACCGCATCCCGATGTGGGTGGCGGATATGAACTTTGCCACGGTGCCCACGGTCCAGGAGCACATCATTCAACGTGCTCAGCACCCTATGTTTGGCTACTTTGATCCACGCGCCGAGTACTTCGATCGCATCATCGAGTGGCAGAGCCGTCGTAACGGCGTTGAGGGCCTGGCGCCTGAGCATATTGGCTATGAAAACGGTGTGCTGGGCGGCGTTGTATCGACGTTGCGCGCCTATGTGCAGCCCGGTGACGCGGTGCTGGTCCACAGCCCCACCTACATCGGCTTTACCAAGTCTATCGAAGCCGCGGGCTATCGCATTGTCCACAGCCCGCTTAAGCTCGACGATCAGGGCGTGTGGCGCATGGACTTTGAGGACATGGAGTGCAAGCTCGCACAAAACCGCATCCATGCCGCCGTCTTCTGCTCGCCGCACAATCCCTGCGGTCGCGTGTGGGAACGCGACGAGATCGAACGCGCCATGGGCGTCTATCGCCAGCACGATTGCGTGGTGATCTCGGATGAGATTTGGTCCGATATCATCCGTCCCGGGTACAAGCACATTCCGACGCAGTCGGTGAGTGAGGATGCCCGCATGCGCACGGTTGCCCTTTATGCGCCCAGCAAGACGTTTAACCTGGCTGGCCTGGTCGGCAGCTACCACATCATCTACAACGAGACGCTGCGCGACCGCGTGTGCGCCGTGTCCAACAAGACCCACTACAACGAGATGAACGTCCTCTCGATGCATGCGCTCATTGGCGCCTATCAGCCGCAGGGCTACGAGTGGGTGGATGAGCTCAACGAGGTTATCGAGGGCAACATTGACTACTTTTGCAATTACGTGGACGAGCATTTTGAGGGCGTGTCCTATTCGCGCCCGCAGGGCACCTATATGGTGTTCCTGGACTGCACGGAGTGGTGCCGTGTGCATGGGCGCGATATTCAGTGGCTACTCGACGAGGGCGCGCGTGTGGGCGTGGGCTATCAGGACGGCCGTCCGTTCCACGGACCCTGTCACATTCGCGTGAATCTGGCGCTGCCGCTTTCGCGTGTAAGGGAGGCGTGCGACCGCCTGGACCGCTACGTTTTTAATGCACAGTAAGTGAGCGCTGCATGCGGGGCCGTCTGCCAGATTGGCCGGAAGGCCCCGTATGGGTAAAGCATCTGTAACCATTGAGCGCAAGCGCGGTTTTGTCTGCTAATATCTTTGCTCTTGAGTCTGTAAACAGGATTGTCTGGAGCTCGATGAAAAGACCTTGTCGCTCGGTTGCCATATCGCTGTTTGTTGCGCTTGCAGTGGTGAGCGCCTTTGTCGTGGCGATAGCTGGCTGTTCCGGGTCGAATGACGGGGCCTCGACGTCTGCATTAGAAAACCCGGTCGCCTCGCAGGTCAAAGATGACGGCCTTAAGACACTCAACGTCGGCAGCGATCTCTATCCGCCGTTTGTGTATAGCGACGAGTACGGCAATATTGTCGGCCTGGATGTCGAGATTTTGACCGAGGCTTTGGCCCGCATCGGTTACAAGCCAAAATACCAGCTGATCGACTGGGAAAAGAAGAAAGAACTGCTGGCGAGCGGTGAGCTCGATTGCGTCATGGGCAGCTTTAGTATGACGGGCCGCGAAAACGAATATCGCTGGGCCGGCCCGTACCTTGCGAGTCGACAGGTGGTTGCCGTCGACCCCGAAAGCGATATCTACACGCTCGCCGATCTTGAGGGTAAGGTCGTGGCGGTCCAGTCCACCACCAAGCCCGAATCGATTCTGCTCAATCACACCAATGAAAACGTTCCACAAATCAAGGAGCTCTACAGCTTTTCGGACCGCTCGTACTTGAACCCGGCGCTTGTCGAGGGCCTGGTCGACGCCATCGCCACACATGAGTCCTCGCTGCTCACCTACGAAAAAGACTATGGCGTGACGTATCGCATTTTGTCTGAGCCGCTGCTAGAGGTTGGTTTGGGCACCGCTTTCGATATCAACGACACACGCGACATCGACGTTAAGCTCACCCATGCCTACCAAGAAATGCTTGCCGATGGCACCATGGAGCGCCTGGTGTCAAAGTATTTTGATGACCCTTCGCCCTTTTTGAATATGGAGGGCCTGTCGTGATCGATGCACCCGACCACACCACAGAGAAACGGGGCGACCGTTCGGCCCTGGCATGGCTCCTCGCCGCCCTGTTGGGGATAGCACTCTCGGCTGCTGCTGGCGCGATGAGCTACGGTTACACGACGGCCCAAGCCGAGCAGCGCTTTTCCGACGTTGTCGATTACGTGGCGACACAGAGCCTTTCCTACGATGCGTTTAATAGCGCCTATGCGACCAAAAACCTGATTCGCGTTATGGAGATTGCCGGAGAGGTAGCGCGCGATATGGAGCGCGATGCCTCGGCGGATAACGCCACACTGGAGCAATATGCCGATCAGTTCAACGTGACGGCGCTGATTGTGACGGACACATCGGGTAACTTGGTGTCCGAGTCATCGACGGATAACGTGGGCTACGAGTCGCTTGCCGCATATCTTACAGAGACGCCCGTGCTGGAAGTAGCGGCCCATCCGCTTAAGTCCTATACCGCTCGCATTACGCTTGCGGATGATTCGGTCGCAGACATTGGCTGCGTGGCCCGGCGGGACGGCGAGGGCATCGTTGTCGCGGTGAGGCACCAGAGCGCTAAGGCGGTCGCGAGCAATACGCTCAAGTTGCAGAGCTTGCTCGATGGTTACGAGACCATCGATAGCGGCAATATCGTGATCGAAAATGATGGCAAGGTCGTTGCGACCAACGCTGTCGAGCCCACCATGTCGGGCGTGTTCGATTTGCCTGCGACGGATGCCGTCATTGTCGACGGTATCAAGGAGCGGTGCCTGGCTGGTAGGGTCAGATTGGTCAACGCCAACGGCGAGTGGTATCTGGGCACATTTGGTAAAGCGCGCAACTTCTACGTGTACACCTATGCCCCCGCGCGGCGTTACTTCGAGACCGTCGCTGCTGTTGTTGCCAGCGTGTTGGCGCTCTACGGCGGCGCCATGGCTGCTGTTGTGATGATGCGCCGCCGTGCCGAGCACCAACACTTGACCGACCTGTTGCAGCAGGAGCGCAACTATGGCGACAAGCTGGCAAAGGCAGCGCGCGAAGCCTCGTCTGCCAACTCTGCAAAGACGGAGTTTCTGCGCCGTATGAGCCACGACCTGCGCACGCCCATTAACGGCATTCGCGGTATGGTCGAGGTGGGCGATGCCAACGCGGACAACTTGCAAAAGCAGACCGAGTGCCGCTCAAAGATTTGGACGGCGTCGGGGCTGCTGCTCGACCTTGCGAACGAGGCGCTCGATATGAGTCGCCTGGAGAGCGGGCAGGTCGATCTGGAGCTCGTGCCCACAAATTTGGTGGTTCTCACCCGTGAGGTGCGCGATATTCTTGAGCGCCAGGCCGAGGAGCGTCTGGTGACAATTATCTGCGACCAACAGGCTCTTGATCATCCCTATGCACGGGCGAGCGTAACGCACCTCAAGCGCTTGTTGGTCAATATTGCCGGCAATGCCGTCAAGTACAACCGCCGGGGCGGCTATGTTCGCCTGACGTGCCGCGAGGTGGAGCCGGTGGACGGCGTCCCCGTCTATGAATACACGATCGCCGATAACGGTATTGGTATGAGCGAGGAGTTCCAGCAGCACCTCTACGAGCCGTTTACTCGCGAGGAACAACAGGTGGAAGGCGCTTCATCGGGAACTGGTCTGGGCGCGTCTATTGCCAAGCAGCTGGTCGAGCTTATGGGCGGAACCATGAGCTTTACGAGTGCCTTGGGGCAGGGGACGACGTTTACCATCCGCCTGCCGCTTGAGAAGTGCGAGCGCTCCGAGATTCCCCAGGCAGCACGCGTGGGTGCGGGCGACAGCGACGCGCTCCAGGGCCTGCGTGTTTTGCTCGTAGAGGATAACGACCTGAATGCCGAGATTGCACAGTTTACGCTCGACCGTGCCGGTGCCATCGCGACGCATGTGAAGGATGGCGAGTCTGCCGTCGAGACGTTTGCCGCGAGTGCGCCGCGCGAGTACGACGTGGTGTTGATGGACATCATGATGCCTGGCATCGATGGCCTTGAGGCCACGCGTCGGATTCGAGCACTCGATCGCGAGGATGCCGCGACCACGCCGATCATCGCCGTGAGCGCCAATGCCTTTGCCGACGACCGTAGGCTCTCGCGCGAGGCGGGCATGAATGCGCACCTGAGTAAGCCCGTGAGCTCGCAGGAACTCATTGAGGCGCTTGCGCACATAGCCGCCGACGCTTCATAAGCATATGGCCCGGTTCCAATGTTGGTTGGAACCGGACCATATTGCTATCTGCAAGACCTGTTTCTGAGCTTACTTTTCATGAATCTGCTTGCCGCAAAGATGCTCAATCGAAATCTCGTAGAGTTGGACGCCCTTGATATCTTTGGCGATTTCCTCCTCGACTTCTTCGGCAGAAGGGTAGTACTTAAGCGCGAGCTGGCGGACTTTGTCCTCGATAAACGCAGGTGTCTCATCTACCAGGCGACAACGGCCAAAGACCACGGTACTCATAACGTAGGGAGCCCAGTCATCGTCCTTGTACCACTCGTTGCCGTACACGGTAAAGCAGACTTTGTCGTCACGCTTGAGTGAATCGACCTTGTGGCCAGCCTTGGCGCCATGGAAATAAATCTTGTCGTGCTCGGTGTCAAAGAAGTAGTTGACGGGAATGGCATAAGGGTAGCCATCGTCGCCGTTGACGGCAAAGACGCCGCGCTTGCAGGCGGCAAGCAATTTGCGTGCTTCCTCGTCAGTGATGGCGCGTTTCTTTCGACGCAGGGGCCTAAACATCGTTGGCTTCCTTTCTAACTGTGCATGGTGGGTGAGCACAAACTATAGCGAAACGGTTCCGTTTTTCTTGATGTGGGCGAGGATGTTTTTGAGCTTGTTAAAGTCGAGCGGTTTGGGCAGATGGGCGTTCATACCGGCATCGTGCGCCGCCTTGGCGTCCTCGACAAAGGCGTTGGCGGTGAGCGCGATGATGGGGATGTCGTCCGCATCGGCCTTCTCGCTCAGACGAATCGCGCGAGTTGCCTCGTAGCCATCCATACCCGGCATCATGATGTCCATCAGGATCGCATCGAAGCTGCCGGCGGGACGACTAGTGTATAGTTCGACCGCTTCGTTGCCGTCGGCGGCGCGAGTTACGACGATGCCTTCGCTTTCGAGCAGGGCCTGGGCAATTTCGGCATTGAGCTCGTTGTCTTCGGCCAAAAGAACGTTCATGCCGGCAAGCGAGCAGCTGATCGCCTGCTCGGCCGCACCTTCTCTTGCCTGAGGGTTCTTGTCGATATCGAGCGGAATCTGGACGTTGAACGTACTTCCCACGCCAACCTCGCTCGAAATCTCAATCGCGCCGCCCATCATGTCTATGAGCGATTTGACGATCGGCATGCCCATGCCAGTTCCCTGAAATTTACTGCGGGCATCGTTGCCTTCTTGGGCAAACGGTTCGTAGATGTGCTTAAGAAACTCGGGCGACATGCCGATGCCGGTGTCCGAGACGTTAAAGCAAAACATTGCGTGCTCGTCATCGAGCGGTTTGACAGTCGACGAGAATGTGACGGTGCCACCGCGCTTGTTGTACTTGATGCTGTTGTCGAGCAGGTTGACGAGGATTTGTCGAATATGGGTGGGGCTGCCGATCATGTATTGGTCGACAGCGTAGGGCTCGCTGGTGTCGAGCATTGTTATGCCACGATCAGATGCGCGGAGCTTGCACAGCACGAGCGCATTGTCGCACAGCTCTTTGAGGTTGAATGATTCGTGCTCGAGCGTCACTTTGCACTCCTCGATCCTGCCCATCTCGAGGATGTCGTTAATCAACGACAGTAGGTGGTTGGCGGCAACACGCGCCTTGGCGCGGCTTTCCCTGGCGACCTGCATGTCGCCTTCTTTCAATTCCTCAATTTCGATAAGGCCCAGCATGCCGTTGAGCGGTGTGCGGATATCGTGGCTCATGCGCGTGAGGAAAGCGGTTTTGGCGGCGTTGGCGGCGTCGGCTTTCTGGCGTTCCTGCTGCGCGCGATGAAGCGACCAGATAAGGACGACGATGCCGGCGAGCAATACGCAGATGATAACGGTCGCAACGGCGATGCGGTTGCGGTAGATAAACCGGAACGTGTCCGATTCTTGCGCCGAGTACGATGTGGGGGAATAGCTGCTTGCAGAGAGCGATTCGCCTGCATTGATGATGCCCTTATTAATGATTCCCAACAGCTCGGGTTTGCCGCGCGAAATCAAGCACGATAGTTGCGCCGTGTTGGTGAGTTCCTGTGTTTCGAAGTCCTCGATGTCGTGGGCGTCAAGGATGGTTTGCAGACGCGTGCTGGGGACAATGATGCAACTTGCCGTCCCCTTATTGAGGGCTTTGAGCGCCTCTTCGGGACTCGGATATTCGGTTACCGTTGCGTCGGGGAATAGGCTCTCGAGCTCAAAACGGTTGACGATCGCATTCGCTGTACAAGCGATATTCTTAAGGTCGCCGTCCAGGTTGTTGCTGCTGTGAATGGCGGTCAGGGAGACCGTTCCCATCGGGTTTGACTGGACGGCTCCCCCTTGCTCGGCAAGCCAGTAGTCGCGAAACAGCGGCAGCGCGACATCGATGGTTCCTTTGGAAAGGGCTTTGGTCATTTGCTTGTTGCTCGAGAACGCGACTGTTTTAACCGTAATGTCAAACTTGTCGTGCAGCGTCGTTGCAAGCGAGGCGAGCGACCCTTCCATCTCGCCGTCGTCGTTTTGCGTGCAGTAGGGAAGTTGGTTTTTCAGATAGCCGAGCGTAATGGTGTTGCCGTTTGCTTTTAGCCAGGAGCGCTCGACGCCGGTGAGCAATGACGAGCCGCTGTTTTGGGCCGAGTAGCTCGATTTGACTTCGTCGTTGTAGCGCGGGTTGGTGCGGTTGATTGCTGCCATGGCCGAGTTGATATCGTTCATCAGATCGGGGCGGCTTTTGGGGACGGCAAAATAGTAGTCGCTCGAGCCTACGTAGAACATGGGCGACGCATCGGGCGACGAAATGGTGTCGTTCATGATGACGGCGTCGACCTCGCCGTCTGAAAGCGCGTCAAAGAGGGCGCTGCCGGTGTCGATTTCTTTATAAGTACAAGTGACGCCTTCGTTGGCGAGCCACTGCTGGCCGACGAAGGTTTGCATAACGCCAGAGTTGCAGCCGATGGTGAGGCCTTGGAGCGCTTGGGGGTCACCCTTGGCCAGATCGTCGCGATCGGGCTTGGCGTAGATGTAGTAGCGCTCGGTGCCCTCGGGGTTTGAGGAAAAAAGCAGCTTCTGCTCGCGCTCTGCCGAATACGAGATGTTGGGCATGAGGTCGATTTCGCCCGCCTCGAGCATGTCCAAAAGCTCGGTGAAAGTGCCAGGAACGTATTCGTATTGCCAACCCTTCGTGTAGTACGAGAGGGTCTGGAGGTACTCATAACCCCATCCCGAGAGGCGCTCGCCCGGCATGCCTTCCTGGAAGCCTGCGTTGTTGACGAGCCAGCCGACGCGGACCGTCTTGACCTGCTGGTCGGAGTCGGCGGCAAAGGCCGGGGTGGGCATGACGGCGCTCAGCACGGTGAGTGCGGCAAGCGCGACGGCTAGGGTGCGATATAGAGCTAAGCGAAGGACGGCGGAAGGTTTCACATGCAATCCGATCGAGTCGAGACGGTACCGCATTAGGATACCAGCTCAGCTGGCCCAGCTGCCGGACGCGCCGCTAAGTGGTCGCGCCCGGCACTGGCGACTAGTCATTGGGGACGTTCTTAAACGACTAGTCATCGGGGACGTTCTTGTTTGACTAGTCATTTAAGAACGTCCCCAATGACTAGTTCCGTTTGCGGGGGAGGCGTGGGACAATACCGAGCGAATGTGATTGGGCGTCTGGGAAAAGGGGTCGCGATGAACAAGTTGAGGACGCTTGCCGACGTGTTGCGCCAGGCTGGCTTTGCACGCATCACGGGCCTGTTTCTTATCTTCTACCTGCTGTGCTCGACGGCGGTCTGGCTGTCCGAGCCCGCGACCCTTACGTTTGGCGATGGTCTCTGGTTTAGCTTTGAGACGGTCTCGACCATCGGCTTTGGCGATATCCCGGCCGAAACGCCGGTCGCCCGCGCTATTACCGTCGTCCTGAGCGTCATCAGCATCTTCTACATCGCCATGCTCACGGGTGTGGCGGTGAACTACTGCAATACGCTCATTAAACTGCGCCAAAAGGACACCATGGCGCGCTTTATGGATGATCTTGAGCATTTGGAAGAGCTCGATCGTGACGAGCTCGCTGACCTGTCGCGCCGCGTGCACGAATATCGCCGACGCCAACGCTAGAACGGGCGCCGTGCGTCACGACGAGGGGGACTGAATATGAATATCACCGTGTATCTGGGCGCCAGCGTCGGCAATGACCCTGCGTTTCTGCCTGCGGTGCGCCAGCTCGGCACATGGATTGGCTCCAGCGGTCACGCGCTGGTATACGGCGGGTCCAAGTCGGGCCTGATGGGCGCGCTTGCCGATAGCGTGCTCGATGCTGGCGGGCATGTGACCGGCGTGGAGCCAAGCTTTTTTATCGAGGCGGAGTATCAGCACGATGGCATCGACGACCTTATCGTGACGAGCGATATGGCCGAGCGCAAGGCCAAGATGATCGAGCTCGGCGATGCGTTTATCGCCTTTCCGGGTGGCACGGGCACGCTCGAGGAGATTGCCGAGGTCATGTCTGCGGTATCGTTGGGACACCTAAGTGCTCCGTGCATCCTGTATAACTTGGACGGTTACTACAACGACCTCAAGGCGCTGCTCGGGCATATGATCGATAAGGGCTTATCGAGTCCGCAGCGCCAGCAAGGCATCTACTTTGCCGACGATTTGCGCGAGATTGCCTCGATTATTGGGAGTTGAGGTTCGCATCCGTAGTGCCCTGGCACTCAATGGTGTCGTTTGGGGCGCAGATGGTTGGCTCGTCTGGACAACGCTCGCCCTACAATAAAGCGTATCTATGTCGACTTTGACCGCGGGAGGACCCGATGGATAACCTTGCCAAACCCACAAACCGCGCGCTGTTTTTAGCGAGCGTTGCCGTGACCGGTGCGTTCGCAGGTGCCGCGGTCTGGCTGTTCTTTTTCGCGATGGAGCACGGCATCGACTATCTATGGACCGAGATCCCCCATATGCTGGGCGTCGCTTCGCCCGAGCTCGCGAGCGGTCCGTTCGGTTTTTTGCCGTACCCGTTTTTCGTCTGCCTGCTGGGCGGTCTGCTGATCGGTCTGTACGAAAAGATGACGGGCACCAAGACCGATGACCTCAACCAGGTGATGGCCAAAGTAAAGCGCGACGGCCGCTACCCGTACGACAACCTGGGCAAGCTTTCGCTTGCGGCGTTGCTGCCGCTGCTGTTTGGCGGAAGCATTGGACCGGAGGCCGGCCTGACCGGCGTCATCGCGGGTCTGTGCAGCTGGGTCGGCGACCGCATGCGCCGCTTTGGCGCCGAGTTTAGGGAGCTCACGCTGTTGGGTACCCAAGCTGCCCTGACGGCGCTCTTCACCGCGCCCGTGTTTGGCTTTGTGGCGCCGCTCGCCGGTAGCGCCGACGGCGACGAGGGCTCTGCGTCCGACGAGATCACCATCAAGCTGCCCAAGGCGCAAAAGACCGTGGTCTACGGTATCGCGATCGCTGGCGGTTTGGGCACCTACCTGCTGCTTGGCCAGCTTGTGGGCGGCGGCATGGGTATGCCCAGGTTCGAGGCCGCCCAGGTGGGTAACCTGGAACTTGTCTGGTTCATTCCGCTGGCGTTGGTCGGCACCGTATGCGGTTGGCTGTACTTTGTCTCTGAGCATGCAAGCGAGGCACTGTCCCATGCAATAGGGGAGCGCCCGGTCGTCAAGGCCATGCTGGCCGGCCTGGCGCTCGCCATCTGTGGCACGGTCCTGCCCTACACCATGTTTGCCGGCGAGACCCAGGCCGATGTGCTCATGGAAACCTATCTGACCATTCCCGCTGGCGTGCTTATCGCGACCGGTCTTGTTAAGGCCATGCTGACGCCCGCCCTCATCAACCTTGGTTGGCGCGGCGGCCACTTCTTCCCGGTTATCTTCTCGGGTGTGAGCCTGGGCTATGGCCTTGCCATCCTCACCGGCGCAGATCCGGTCTTTTGCGTCGCCGTCTGCACCGCCTCGACGATGGGCGCCGTCATGCGTCAGCCCGTCATGGTCGTGGGCCTGCTGCTCATGTGCTTCCCGCTCAAGGGCATCGTCTGCATGATCATCGCCGCTGTTATCGCCGCCGGCATTCCGCTTCCCAAGCCGCTGCGCAAGTAGTACGGTGGCGCACGGTCAATACAAGCATCCCAAGCCCGGCGTAAGGATGTAACAGCTGTCTGTCTGCTTCAAAACTCATTAAGAAAGAAGCCGCGCGAGGCCGTTTGTTTACGGCCTCGCGCGTTGCTGTTTAGAGCTTCCTCAGCACAATGGCGATGGTGTTGAGATATTCGAGCGCGCCCGCTTCAACGGCAGGGCGGTCGCCCGCTGCGTACTCGTTGTCGCAAGCGAGCCAATCCGACCACACTTCTGCCGTGCAGAGCATGGGGCGCATCGAGATGATCTCAATGCCAGCGGTCGGCTCAATCATGGCACGCCACCAAGATATGTCGTGCATATAGTCGAGCTGCTCGGGCGTCCAGGATTTGAGCAGACAATCGGGCAGATTGTCGTGGCAATCTTGGACCATGCCTGGGATGCTCAGGTAAAGCATGCCGCCTTGCTTTACGTAGGGGAGCAGGCGCTCGCCCAGATAGTGTGGATCACGGCCGTAGTAGTTGTACGAGTCGATACTCACAACCGCGTCAAAATAGTCATGCTCAAATGGTAGCCCCTGTGAGACATCCGCTTTAACCGGGTGAATCGTGTCGCGCGAGATACCGAGCGAATCAAAGAACGCGCTGTTTTCCTGTGGGTCGCTCCACAGATCGACAGCGTACGTGTCCAACCCGTATTCGCGGGCGAGTAGGGCGCTGGTGATACCGGCGCCCGACCCAAGGTCGCAGACGCGGGCGTCTCGGGGGATTTCTGCATCGCGAAGAAGCTCTTCGCAGAGCTTGAGGGGGTTCGGACCCATAATCTTAGAGCGCACGAGTGTCGTGTCGAAGCTGCTGGCTTTTGGGAAGAATTGAGATTCCTGGGTTTGCATTGTTCTTTCCTATCAGGTGCAAAAATGGCAGATGACGGAGGCGGAACGGCGCAACAAACTACGGCTGTTCGACGGCCGTTTTGCGTCTGTATGCGATTGACCGTTCCCTAAAGAACAATGACCAAAAAGACATCCCCTTGGATGATTGAGATTGGGCCAAGGCCCGTGACGTCTCCATTGTAGAACGTAGCGCACGGGCCGGGGATATGCCATTTGTCACGGATTTGCGAACGTCTAGATTTCGCTCGGTATCGGCGCTATTTCCAAATCGCGAGCGCGGCGGTGCCCAGTACGATGAGGGCGAGACCGATGGCGCTGCGTCGGGAGAGTTTTTCGTTGAATGCCAGGCGCGCAAATAGTACCGATACGACAATCGATAGTTTGTCGATCTGCACCACGACGCTTACCTGGCCTGCGGCGATGGCATAGTAATAGAGCAGCCACGATGCTCCGGTCGCGATGCCCGATGTTGCGAGAAATGTGAGTTCGCGCCGGTCAACGTGCGCGACCTGCTCCAGTTTTCCCTTGGCTGCCACGATTGCCCATGCCATAACCAGTACCACGCAGGTGCGGATCGCCGTGGCCAGGTTTGACTCGACGCCTTCGATGCCGATCTTGGCGAGGACGGAGGTGAGCGCCGCGAACACGGCGGCGCCGAGGGCGTAAGCGAGCCAGGTCCGGTCTTGCTGCTGCTCGGGTCTGGCGGACTGCTTCTTATCGATCATTAAAAACGTGCCGAGGGTGACGATAGCGGTTCCCATGAGCTTAACCGCAAGGCTGCTCGTCTCACCAAAAAGCGCGATGGCGACCAGCGCGGCGAGCACGGTGCTCATCTTGTCGACCGGTACGACCGTATTGACGTCTCCGATGCTCAACGCCTTAAAGTAGCAGATCCACGAAGCACCGGTAGCGAGTCCCGAGAGGACGAGAAAGAGCCAGGATCTGGGTTCGATGCTGCCAATGGTTCCAATGGATCCAGAAATGCCCGCCATTGCCCAGGCGAAAACGAGTACCACGCAGGTGCGAATGGTCGTCGCGACATCGGAGTCGGTCTGCTTGATGCCGCATTTGGCCAAGATGGATGTGATGCCGGCAAAGAATGCTGACGCAAATGCTGCGACGACCCACGACACGGGTGCGGTGCCTCCTTGGATAATGGGTTTATCCTGCGAGTTTTATGGACATGAGGATACCGCCCCACCATGAAGGTTTGATATGGCCGCGGAGAGGCGGGGTCATGTTCCGGGGAGCCATTTGGTTAAGGATCGAATTGAAGGTGAATGTTTTTCCGAGAAGTGAACGAGTAAATATGGACCCTTGGAGCATGCACACTTTATTCGAATAAAACCGCAGGATTCCTAGGCAAAAACCGCAGGAACTAAGCCCATAAAAATGTCGATGATACGGGGTACTGATTTTACTCGTTCACTTCTCGGAAAAACATTCACCTTCGATATGCCGTCGGCTTCTCTTTGGTTTCCAAGATCTAAACGGCATGCCGTGAAGGGTGGTAACGACGTTGTTGCTGCTTCGTCTTATCTAGTAAATGAGGTGGGGTGCCGCCCAAGTATTTTTAGCTGTCGATTACAGGTCGCGCGTTCGATAGACCTTGGTGCTGATAGCGCAGCTCAGTGTAAATAGCACGAGGGCCAGTGCGGCAATTCCAGCGCACAGGCAGCCGAGGACGGCGGGATCGGGATTTGCCCCGGCAATCGACATGAGCCAGTTGCTGATGGGGTTGGAGGAGCTCAGCGTGGCCATGGTGCCGCAACCAAGCAGGGCAAACAGACCAACGGACAGGCGCAGCGCCTCCATGTGTCCAAATCGAAAGAACAGCGGCTGCGCCAAAAACACCATCATGAGGGAGATGAGCATCGAGGCTGCCGAGGCTATTGCAATCTCAAAGACGGTTTGTCCTGTCGAGGTCACGCCCGCGCTGTTGAAGAACGGAAGGGCGATAATGTTCAAAAGCACGGCGGCGCAGGCCATGATGGCCGAGAAAGCAACGATACACAGGTAGCGTGCGCAGATGATGTCTTTGCGCGAGAAGGGCAGCGTTGCCCGATAACGCTCCCAACCGTTTTGATTGTCGAAGCCGGCCAGCGAGCTCATGACCATGATGGGCGACATGGCACTGACGGCGCAGGCGCCGGCGCTCATGCCGGAGTCGCCACCCGACGTGTTGGCGAGCGTCAGCACAACGAATATGAACAGGCCGACGCCCGCAATACTCGGGATAAGCGTGCGAACGATGGCGAGCTCGGACATAAAGGCTCGTTTCATTTCGAAGCCCCTTTCAGCGTGAGGCGCAGGTAGTCATCAATGGTTGCCCGATCGCAGGGAATCTCGGGGAAAGCCTCGAGCGCTTCGCGGCGGTTGGGCACGAGCACGTCCACGCTATAGGCGTGGTGGGTGGCGCGGGCGCCTTCGACGCAAGCCATAAGCTCGGCGGCCTGTGCCTGGGTGCAGTGGGCGATGCCGGCGCGGTCAGTAATGTCCTCGCGCGGCAGGTCAAACACAATCGAGCCGTTATCGATGCAGATGACACGGTCGGCGGCGCGATCGAGGTCGGACGTAATGTGGCTCGAGAGCAGTACGCTGCGCTGGCCGTCGGAAACAAAGGCGAGCAGCTCATCGAGCAGCTCTTCGCGCGCCATGGGATCGAGGCCCGCGGTGGCTTCGTCCAAAACGAGCAGCTTGGCATTGTGGCTGAGCGCACAGGCGAGCTGCAGCTTCATGCCCATGCCGCGGGAGAGGTCTTTGACCTTGGCTTTGGGATCAAGGCCAAATCGGTCGATAAATCTGGCGAATGTTTCGCGACTCCATGTGGGGTACGCCGGGCCTACGAGCGTCTCGATCTGGCCCACCTTGAGCGTGGAGGGGAAAGGGCACGTGTCCAGGACAAGACCGACGCGGGAGCGCAGGTGGCGCTGTGCCTCGCCGGGCGCATTGGCATCGCAGCGCTGGCCAAGCAGCTGCACCTCGCCGGCATCGAGCTTTATGAGCCCGAGCGCGGCGCGAATGGTCGTTGTCTTGCCGGCGCCGTTTGCGCCCACAAAGCCGACAATCTGGCCGGGCTCCACGGTGAGTGTGACATCGCGTAGCGAAAAGCGGTCGCTTACGCGGCGTGAAACGCCTTTGAGTTCTAGCAAGTTTTGCATGGTATAGCCTTTCTTGCAGATGGCTACTGCATGGTTTCGGGGGCTACAAGGTCGAGCATCTCGTGCAATTTGTCGCGCGTGACGCCCAAGGTTTCGGCCTGCGTTGCTGCTTGCGCAAGCAGTTCTTCGATGCGGCAGAGCTGGTTTTCGCGCAAGAGTTCCTGGTTGCCCTCGGCGACAAAGCAGCCCTTGCCCTGCACGGTGCAGATAAAGCCGAGCTGCTCCAGGTCGGCATAAGCACGCTTGGTGGTAATGACGCTCACACCGAGGTCGCTCGCGAGCGCACGGATGCTGGGGAGTTTGGCTCCCGCAGCGAGTGCACCCGAAAGGATCTGCGCTTTGACCTGCGAGGATATCTGCTCGTAGATGGGCTTGTCGCTCGAATTGGATAGGATGATGTCCACAGCGGCTCCTTAGCTGTTGGGCTACACGTGTATATAACCGGTAAGCACAGTATATATACACTATGCACAGTTATGCAAGAGCTAAATGTGGAATAGCCCGCCGGCACCGCGCTTGCTCCAAAACAATCTCAATCTGTAACACTTAGGTCCGTTTTGGGTCGCCTGCTGTTACAGATCGAGATCTTATTTGCCCGCCTGCCTATTTGTCTCAATCTGTAACAGCAAGAGTCGATTTGCGCGGCTAGATGTTACAGAACGAGACATTGGCGGCTCGCCTTCCCGTTTATCTCGATTTGTAACAGTTAGACCTGATTTAGGCGGCTAGATGTTACAGGTTGAGATTGTGCCGGCGGGCCTGCCAGTTTGTCTTGATCTGTAACAGGTAGAGGCTCAAAACCCGTCTTACTGTTACAGATCGAGACAATCCTTGAGGCGGCTGCCCGGCGCAGCGAGCTCAGCTGATGAATTTGTCCTGATAGGCGCCCTAGAGCGGGATTTCGCGGCTACAATAGTGCGGTTACATCGACGTAATGCACTCAATGCAAGAAAGGATCCGCATGGCAAGCCTGTCGGATGAAATCTCGTCGCGTCGCACATTCGCGATCATCAGCCACCCGGACGCCGGTAAGACCACGCTTACCGAGAAGCTACTGCTCTATACCGGCAGCATCCAGACTGCCGGCTCGGTCAAGGGCAAGAGCTCGGCCAAGCATGCCGTCTCGGACTGGATGGACATCGAGAAGGAGCGCGGCATTTCCGTTACCTCCTCGGTACTGCAGTTCACCTATAACGGCGCCTGCGTCAACATCCTCGATACCCCCGGCCACCAGGACTTCTCGGAGGATACCTACCGTACCCTTATGGCCGCCGACGCCGCAGTCATGGTCATCGACGGCGCCAAGGGCGTCGAGGCCCAGACCAAAAAGCTCTTTAAGGTCTGTACGCTGCGCCATATTCCCATCTTCACCTTTGTGAATAAGCTCGACCACGAGGCTCGCGATCCGTTTGAGCTCATGGAAGAGATCGAGAACGTCCTGGGTATCAATACGTATCCCATGAACTGGCCGATCGGCAGCGGCCGCAACTTCCGCGGCGTGTTCGACCGTCAGACCCGTCGCGTCATTGCCTTTGAGGGCGACGGCCACGCCAACGCCACCAAGAAGGTCGCCGAGGTCGAGGCCGAGCTGGGCGATCCTTCCATGGACGAGCTTATTGGCGAAGAGAACCATAAGAACCTGATGGACGACATCGAGCTGCTCGATGGCGCCGGCGACGAGCTCGACTTGGATGCCGTGGCCTGCGGCAAGCTGAGCCCGGCGTTCTTTGGCTCGGCGCTCACCAACTTTGGCGTGGAGCCCTTCCTCAAGGAGTTCCTGCGTCTGGCCCCGACGCCGCGCGCCTATACCGATACGCTCACCAGCGAACCGGTCGATCCCTGCCGCGATGACTTTAGCGGCTTTGTGTTTAAGATCCAGGCCAATATGGACAAGAACCACCGCGACCGCATCGCCTTTGTGCGCATTTGCTCGGGCAAGTTCGAGCGTGGCATGGACGCCTTCCACGTGCAGGGCAACCGCAAGCTCAAGCTTGCCACGGGCACGTCGATGATGGCCGATGACCGCGCCATCGTGGACGAGGCGTACGCGGGCGATATCGTGGGCCTGTTCGACCCGGGTATCTTTAGCATCGGCGACACCGTGTGCTCCGGCAAGCGCCACGTGCAGTATCCGCAGATCCCGACGTTTGCCCCCGAGATGTTCGCCCGCATTACGCAGGTCGACACGCTCAAGCGCAAGCAGTTTGTGAAGGGCATGGAGGAGCTTGCCCAGGAGGGTGCCATCCAGATCTTCCGCGAGCTGGGTGCCGGCATGGAGAGCGTCATCGTGGGCGTGGTCGGTGTGCTGCAGTTTGAGGTACTCGAGCGCCGCCTCAAGGCCGAGTATCGTGTTGAGGTCCGTCGCCAGCCGCTGCCCTATACGGACATCCGCTGGATTCAGAACGACCCCGATACCATTGATATCCCGGGCCTTTCGCTCACGCGTGACACGCTGCGCGTCGAGGACATGCGCGGCGGTAAGCTGCTGCTGTTCACGAGCCCGTGGAACGTGGATTGGGCAACCGATCACAACCCCGATCTTATCCTGTCGGAGTTTGGCAACGTAGCCTTTTAATGCATCGGCGCGGTGGCCCTGTGGGGCTGCCGCGTCGTTTGCTTGCCTGATGCCGTGTGAGCGGCTATTATACCCATCGTCGTCTCAAGCCCGTGACGTCCGAGCAGTTCGGGTCCGATATCCTGCTCGTTAAACCTAAAACCAAAGGAGTACATAATGATCAAGAAGGTCATGGAGGACTACAAGGTCCTGTTGCGGAGCATTCCCGCGGCAACGGTTTCGCTGTTTTTCGTGAGTGTCATCATGATGAACCTGCTGGCCAACAAAGAGCTTATCAGCCTGCCGTATCTGGCACTCGATTGCGGCTTTGTGGTGAGCTGGGTTTCGTTTTTGTGCCAGGACATGATCTGCAAGCGCTTTGGCGCCAAGGCATCCATCAAAATCTCTATCCTCGCACTGCTGGTCAACCTGGCTGTGAGCCTGTGCTTTTGGGCATGCTCGCTCACGCCCGGCATGTGGGGCGCCTACTACGACACGGGTATGATCGAGGTCAACACCGCCCTTAACGCCACCATCGGCGGCACCTGGTACGTGGTGCTGGGCTCTTCGCTCGCCATGCTCGTCTCTGCCGTCGTTAACTCCACGCTCAACCAGTCGCTCGGTCGTATGCTCAAAAAGAATAACTTTGCGAGCTTTGCCTTCCGCTCTTATGTGTCCACGGGTGTTGGCCAGTTTATCGACAACTTGGTCTTTGCCATTGTGGTGAGCCACACGTTCTTTGGTTGGACCTGGGTGCAGGTCCTTATGTGCTCGCTGACCGGCGCTGTTGCCGAGCTGCTGTGCGAGGTCTTCCTGAGCCCCGTGGGCTACAAGGTCGTGCGTGGCTGGGAGCGTGAGAATGTGGGCGCCGAGTACCTCGAGCGCCACGCAACCGCCTAAGGAGCAAGTATGCGGGTTTTGATCACGGGCGCTTCGGGCGGTATCGGAGCCGCGTGCGTGCAGCGCTTTTTGGACGAGGGCCACGAGGTCGTGGGCTTTGACCTGCTGCCGACGGCGGTCGAGCACGAGCGCTACCGCCATCTGATCGTTGATGTCCGCGAACCGGACTCGTTTCCAGACGACCTTGAACCCCAGGTAATCGTAAACGTTGCCGGTACGCAGGATTCGGCCGACGACATTGCCGCCAACCTGTGTGGCACCATCAACGTGACCGAACGCTACGCCTTTGTGGGGGAGGGGCTTGCCGCCAAGCCGACAGCGGCTATCAAATCCGTGGTCAATGTGGGGTCGGCGAGCGGACATACGGGATCGGAGTTTCCCGCCTATGCCGCCAGCAAGGGCGGCGTTATCGCCTACACCAAGAACCTTGCAAACCGCCTGGCGCCGCAGGCCATCGCCAACAGCGTGGACCCGGGCGGCGTTATCACGCCGCTCAACCGTTGCGTGATGGAAGACGAGCGCCTGTGGAGCCAGATTATGGAGCTCACGCCGCTTAAGCGCTGGGCCACCGCCCAAGAGATCGCCGAGTGGATCTACTTTGTGGGCGTGACCAACCGGTTTATGACCGGGCAGAGCCTGCTGATCGATGGCGGCGAGGCCGGCCGCACCCAGTTTATCTGGCCCGAGTAAAAAACGCGCCCGATGGAAGCCGTCGGGCGCGTTTTTGATGTATTGATTTTTAGCCGAGGCAAGTCCAGTTGACGGGGATCGAGCCGTGCTGTTCGAGTAGACGATTGGATGCCGAGAAGGGGCGCGACCCCATAAAAGCGGGGAGTTCTGCCGTGGCACGGTTGGCCGAAAGCGGCGAGGGGTGTGTGGAGGCCAGGCAGAACTTACCGGCTGCCTTGCCTGCGCCGGTCGCGGCGAGCTTGCCTTCGACCATCTGCTGGGCAAAGCGACCCCATGCCAAAAAGACTACCGGCTGGGGCAGCTGACAGCAGCGTTCGATAACGTAGTCGGTGAGCGTGCTCCAGCCCAGTTTGGCGTGTGAGTTCGCGGCATGCTCGCGCACGGTGAGCGTAGTGTTAAGGAGCAGGACGCCCTGTTGTGCCCATGGCGTCAGATCTCCCGTGGCGGGAATGGGGCAACCCAGATCGGCTTTGAGCTCCTTGTAGATGTTGCGCAGGCTCGGCGGCAACTTGGTTTGCGTCGCGGGAACCGAGAACGATAACCCCATGGCCTGGTTGGGTCCGTGATAGGGATCTTGACCCAAAATGACAACTTTGACATGGTCGGCCGGCGTATAGGCGAGGGCATTGAGGATGTCGTCTTGTGCCGGGTAAATGGTTTGCTCGGCACGTAAAAGGGCGATGCGCTCGAGCAGCTGGTCCGTCGTGTCACGTACCGGCTGCGGCGCATCGCCCAACCAAGTTGCTATGTTGCGGTCGCGAGTTGCGGTGTCCATGGGGCTCCTTTATGGCAGATGCTCTGTTGGCATCTATTGTAAAGGCGTCCGGAGACCTTTATGTCGGGGCTACAAAAGGTGAGGCGCTTACGAGGCTTGCTCGGGCGCTCCTGCCATGCGAGCCTGTCCATGTGCGCGAAGGCGCGGAAGCTCGATGGTTGCCACCATGACGCCGGTGAGGATGAGGGCGGCGCCAAAGAAGGCGATGGGGCTCAGCACTTCGCCGACCAAGAAGAACGAGAAGACGGCAGAGCAGACCGGCTCGAGCGAGAAGGCAAAGCCGGTGGTCTCGGCGGGTACGTGAGGCTGCACGAGCGTCTGGGTGATAAAGCCGTAGGCAGAGCAGATGAGTGCGAGCGCAACGACCACGACGATTTCGTTCGGCGTGCTGGGAAGCGTAAGGCCGCCCAAGGTGCATGCGGCGATGCCCGAGAACAAGCCACCGAAGCCCAGCTGCCAAACGCCCAGAGCCAGCGGATCGACTTCTTCGACAAAGCGCTTGGCGATGATAATGTGGCCGGCATAGATAAAGGCCGAGAGCAGCATGATGATTGCGCCGGGATTGAGGCTGGTAAAGTCGGCGCCCGAGAGCAGCAGCATGCCGCAAGTGACGATGGCGGTGCCGATGAGCACCTTGCGCTCGGGGGCGCGACGCAGCAGGGCCGCGTTGGCAAACGGCACGATTACGACCGTCAGGCTCTGCAAAAAGCCGGCGGTGGAGGCGGAGGTGAGGCTGGAGCCCAGGCACATGCAGGTGATCTCGGTTGCCATGATGGCGCCGATGATGGCGGCGCGGACCATCAGGTCACGGTTGATGCGCACCGCGTGCTTGTGGAAGAGCAGCAGGCAGGCCGCAAAGGCGATGATGCAGCGCAGCGCGACGATGCTCGTGGCGTTCATGCTGTCCATGCCGATCTTCATGAGGGGGTACGAAAAGCCCCATGCGACGGGAACGGAAAATGAGAGCGCGATTGCTTTTTTGCGATCCATGGGACTCCTTTTGTTACAGAACGGTTTCGCAAAAAGGATTCTGCTCCCAGATATGGATGTAGTAAAGCGAATGCATCTTCAGTATGATTAAGAAATACTAATGTTGGAAGAAAAAGCCCTGGCAAAACGTTTTACGGCTACATCGATGTGGAGGCACGATGGCATCGCGGTATCAGATTGTATGTATGGTGGTCGATTGCGGCAGCCTGAAACGTGCCGCCGACGAGCTGGGCTATACGCAAAGCGCGGTGAGCCAGGCCGTCAAGGCGCTCGAGCGCGAGCTGGGCACCACGATTATCGAGCGTGGCAAGCAGGGCGTCTCACTGACGCGCGACGGCAAACAGTATCTGCCGTATCTGCGCCAGATCGTTACAGCCGAGGCCGAGCTTGAGGGTAAGCGTCAGGAGTTGCTGGGGCTTTCGTCGACCGACATTCGCATTGCGACGTTTACCAACGTGAGTCGTACTGTGTTGCCGCGTGTGATCCGCGACTTTGGGGCCCTGCATCCGGGCGTGCGCTTTACCCTCAAGCAGGGCGATTACACGCGCAATGCCCAGTGGGTGCACGATGGCATGGTCGACTTTTGCTTTACAGCGCGTGGATTTACCACGGGGCTTCAGAAGCGCGTGGTCTATCACGACGAGCTGGTGGCGCTGTTGCCAGCCGTCCATCCACTGGCGGCAAAGGAAAAGGTGACGCTTGCCGACCTGGCGTCCGAACCGTTTGTGCTGCTGGATGAGGGCGAGCAGAGCCTGGTGCTCGATGCATTCACGGCGCACGGGCTGTCGCCGCACGTGACAAGTGAGGTTACCGACGACTACACCATTATGGCGATGGTGGAGGAGGGGCTAGGCGTGAGCATGCTCTACCGTCGTACGGTCGAGGGCATGCAGGCCGATATTCGCGTGCGTCCCATCGTGCACGCCCCCTCGCGCGACGTTGTGGCGGCGTGGCGCAGCTGGGATACCATGCCGATCGCTACGAGGCGCTTTATCGACTATATGAGCTCGCATATCGTGAGCTAGTTGCCGATGCGCCACCTTGTTGGATGCGTCTAGCGCGCCCCAGTCTTGGCTTGCGCCAGACGGTAGGTGCGTGCCGGGTGGCAGAGCAATACCGCCACGACCATAAAGAACGCTGTGGTGCCCAGGCTGATGGGGTAGACCATCATGATGTTCGCAAAGGTGCGGAAGTGCGGGAACACGCAGAACACCCAATAGAAGCGGATGCCGCAGACGCAAATCATGGTGATGAGGGCGGGCATGAGCGAGATGCCAAAGCCGCGCAGATAACCGGACATGTTCTCGTAGAACATGCTAAAGGCGTACGCCGGGAAGATCGAGCACACGCGGATATAGCCGATCGAGACGATGTTGGGGTCGCTGTTGAACAACGCCAGGATCTCGCGCCCCAGACCGACGATAACGATAATCGTGGTGAGTGCAACGATGCCGCCTTCGACCAGGCAGACTTTGAGCGTCTTGGTGCAGCGGTCGATTTGGCGAGCGCCGTGGTTTTGCCCCACAAAGGTGGTGCAGGCCTGGCTAAAGCTGTTGAGCAGGTTGTAGCACACATACTCCAGGCTCATGGCGGCGCTCGATGCCGCCATGACCTCGGTGCCCAGGCTGTTGATGGCGGACTGGATGATGATGTTGGCGACGGCAAAGACGGCGCTTTGGATGCCGGCGGGCAGGCCAATCTTGACGATGCGCTTGAGGGCGACGGGGTCGATAGCCAGGTCGCGTGGGGTGACGCGGACGACGGAGTCGGTCTTGAGCAGGCGGATAAAGAGCGTAGCGGCGCTGACGGTGTAGGCGATGGCGGTGGCGATGGCGACGCCCGCGACGCCCCAGTGGAGTACGGGGACAAAGACGAGGTCCAGGCCAATGTTGAGGACGGTGGACACGGCAAGCGCCTGCAGCGGCATGCGGGTGATGCCGACGGAGCGGAAGATCGCGGCCTCAAAGTTGTAAAGCAAAATCGAGGGCATGCTCAGCAAAAAGACGCGTAGGTAGAGCGATGCGAGCGGCATGGTTTCGTCAGGGACGTTGAGCGCGGCGAGCATGGGTTCGGCAAAGATCTCGCCCAGCGCGATGACGACAAAGCCCACGAGTGCCATCAGAATCGAGGTATGGACGGCGCGCTTGACCATGTTCTGATCGTTGCGGCCGATGGCGTTGGCGATGACCACGTTGGAGCCAAGCGACAGGCCAATAAACAGGTTGATCATAAGGCTGGTAAGGGGAACATTGGAGCCGACCGCCGCCATGGCGAGGGTTCCCTGGTCGCCCGAGAAGTTACCGATGATGACCGTGGCGATGAGGTTCGATAGCTGCTCAAGGATGCTCGTGGCGGCGACGGGAAAGGCGAATAGGGGAATATTGCGCCACAGCGAGCCGGTAGTCATGTCAATGTGCTTGGACGCGGTATCAGTCATACGCTCTCAATCTCTACTATGCGATTCGCTAGATATTTGCGCAGACGATGATACTCCTAATGCATCCAGCCGGCACTTAGGGACGTTCCTTTTCTGCCGGCAGCTGGGGACACTCCTTCAGACTAGTCATTTGGTCGTTGGGGACGTTCTTAAACGACTAGTCATTCAAGAACGTCCCCAATGACTAGGTGGGGGAGGCGTGAGACAATGGTGGGCGTTGTGTTGTCCGCGCTAAGGAGTTGCCATGTTGTTGTGTCCCGTTTGCCATGAGCCGTTGGTGGACGATGAGCGCGGTGCTGCATGCGCGGGCGGACATCGGTTTGACCGTGCGCGCGAGGGCTATCTGTATCTGCTGCGCTCGTCCAAGAGCGGCGACTCCATGGGCGATCCCAAGTCGCAGGCGCGCAGTCGTCGCGACTTTTTGAACCGCGGTTACTATGCGCCGTTGCGCGATGCGATGGTCGAGCTGGTGCGCGAGCAGGCGCCTGGGTGTGCGGCATCTACCGGCACCCCCATGACCTTGCTCGATATTTGCTGTGGCGAGGGCTACTACACGAGCGCCATGGGTGCGGTGCCGGGCGTGGAGGCTTTCGGGTTCGACTTGGGCAAAGAGATGGTGCGCCTGGCTGCCAAGCGCGGCGATGCGACCTATTTCGTGGCCAACATGAAGGATATCCCCGTGGCTGATGGCGCCTTCGATATGGTGACCGAGCTCTTCGCCCCCTTTAACGAGCGTGAATTTGCCCGCGTGCTGGCGCCCGAGGGCTCGCTCTACACCGTGGTGCCGGGTGCTCGGCATCTGTTTGGGCTCAAGGAGGTGCTCTACGACACGCCATATCTCAACGATGAGAAGCTGCCGAAGACGACCGAGCTCGAGTTGGTGGGAACGCAACGGGTATCTGCGAACATTACGCTCCAGACGCAGGCCGACATCGAGGCGGTGTTCCAGATGACGCCGTACTACTACCGCACGCGCCCTGCCGATAAAGAGCGCCTGGCAAACCTGGACACCCTTCAGACCGATATCGACTTCATCATTGCCGAGTACCGTCACAGCTAACAACCTGCCAAAAAGGGACAGGTTTATTTTGGCAGGTTTTATCTGGGCAAACGTAAAGGGCCGACCGCGGAGATGCGCGATCGGCCCTTTTTAGTTGCTTGGCTACAAAGGTTATGAGAAGCGAGCGCTTACAGGCGGTCCTTGTTCTCGGCCTTAATGTCGTGTGCCTGCTGAATAAAGAACAGGTCGTACACCACGATGACAAAGGCGCCAAAGTTGATGGCGTCGCCGCCAAACGCGGGAAGCGTGAGCACGGCCTGCGCAATCGTGGCGATTGCGGCGACGATGCCGAGCTTAAACGCACCATCCACCTGCGAAGGCTTGTTGGCGCCCTTGATGCCCGCAACACCTGCGGCAAGATCGACAAGACCCTTGATGACAAGTACGGCCGCGGCGAGCATGGCGTTCGACCCGTACGTGGAATCGAGGCTGCCCTTGGCGATGCCGACGCCGGCGATGACGAGGCTGGCGATGCCCAAAACAAAGTAAATGAGGGCAAGGACTTTGAGTGTCTTGCGAGTGAAGCTCATGGCTGGTCCTTTCGATACGAGTACGCCAACCTGGCGCACCCTATGTGCTGCACATATGGTGAAGCACATTGTAGTTCAACGCGGCGATGCATGCGCCTGAAAGCGTCTCTTGCCTGCACGGTTCAACCTTTCAAAAAGGAAAGCTGGACGTAAGTCAAATCGATGGCAGCGCATGCGCGGCGCTGCGATGATGAGGCCATGGTAAGAGCTGGACCGAAGGAGGAGCCATGATGTACGGAGTCAAGCAAGTGGATGAGCCGCGGTCGCTGGGAAGGCGCATGAGTGATTCTGTGATCGCTGCCGTGTGCACGGTATTGATGGCGGTGCTTTGCATTGGGATGCTGTGGACCATGTCGCATGTGGGACAATAACGGACGGTTGGGTGCCGACATGAATGGCGCCCATGTATTCGTTTTGTTTGCTAAGGAGTGTCCATGGGCGTCGTCGATCCCTTTTCTGTTGCTCGGGCTGCTGGGCTCGAGCTCGTGCGGACGTCCGAGGGCCTTACGCTCACCGACGGCACGATGGAGTTGCGTGCCGATTTTGGCCGCATGCTTCCACGGCTCAAGCAGGGTCGTCTGCAGCAAGAGCTGTTGGTAAAGGCTGCGCGCACAAAAGGCATCGAACAACCATGGGCGATTGACGCCACGGCAGGCTTTGGCGAGGATTCGCTGCTGCTGGCGGCAGCGGGCTTTACCGTCGATCTGTATGAGCAGGATTGCGTGATCGCGGCGCTGCTCCAGGATGCCCTGGATCGCGCGGCAGATGATTCGGCGCTTGCGGCCGCCGTGGCGCGCATGCACTTACATGCGGGCGAGGACAGCATTGCCGGCCTTCGCCATACGGCTGAGCTGGTCGAGCGCGATGAGCTCGCGGCTCCCGACGTGGTGTATCTGGACCCCATGTTTCCTGAGCGCACCAAGAGCGCGGCGGTCAAAAAGAAGTTCCAGCTCTTGCACCATCTGGAACAGCCGTGTGCCGATGAGGAGACGCTGGTTAAAACTGCGCTTGCAGTGCGGCCGCGCAAGGTCGTTATCAAACGGCCGGTGAAGGGCCCATTGCTTGCCGGCGTTAAGCCGAGCTATCAGCTTGCGGGCAAGGCCGTCCGCTACGATGTTTTGGTGCCGCCGCGCCCGTAGCCTGCGCGTGATGGCCGGCGATGTGTCGGTGCCGTGCCGCTGCGTGAGCGCCGCTCCGTTGCGGAGCCTATTTCCAAGGATGCGACGTCAGATGCCACCCGCCGCAGTATTCGCATTTGTAGCAGGCCAAACCACGCCGTCCACGGTTTTCGCAGTCGGCCATAACGGCCTCGGCCTCGGCGCGTGTGTCGTAGCGGTTTTTGCGCTCGCACGATTTGTAGCGCCAAGCCTCATCGCGCTCGGCGTCCAGGGCATCGCGGCGCTCGTCCTCGCGCGCAAACAGGTCGCTCATATCGCCGCCGGTGGCAGCGCCCAAAAACTCGCTTTTGGCCTTTGACCAGGCGGCTCGCTTTTTGCTTCCCATCCGCTCCTTGCCCTTTCCAAACGCTGGTATCATTGCTCAATCAAAGTGATACCAATAAACGTGAGGTCGCCGCGTGATGATCAGAAAAACCCTCGAGACCGACATTCCCGCCGTCATGGCTATCTATGATGCCGCCCGCGCCTTTATGCGCGCGCATGGCAACGCCACGCAGTGGCCCGAGGGCACGCCTTCGGCCGAGCAGCTGGCTGCCGATATCGCCGCCGGTGGCAGCTATGTGTGCGAAGTCGACGGTCGCGTGGTGGCGACGTTTGCCTTTTTGCCGGGCCCGGACGAGTGCTATGACGTCATCGAGGACGGTCAGTGGCGCAGCGACACTCCGTACGCCGTGCTGCACCGCGTGGCGTCCGACGGCACCGTGCACGGTATCGCGGCCGCGATGTTTGCCTTTGCCAAGGAGCGTGCCGACCATCTGCGTATCGATACGCACGCGGACAACCTGCCCATGCAGGGTGCGAGCCTCAAGGCAGGGTTCGAGCGCGCCGGCGTCGTGTATGTGTCCGACGGCACGCCGCGCGTTGCGTTCGACTGGCTGCGCGAGGCATAAGGGCCGAGTCACATACCAGCGTTTCATCGAAATGAAAATGGCCCCGCGTGGGGCCATTTTTGGTAAAACGCGTCGTTGTGGGACTCGCATTGTTACCGCCTCAGATGAGACCGGGCAGACAAAAGGGGAGGTGCCGGCTTTCGTAAGGCGCGAACCTACGAAAATCGCCGCGCGGCAACGCAGGGCGATGAGCTTGGTCGGGGGATAGGGCCCGCTTCGCCCGCCGGCCCGTAAATTGTATCATCCAGTGTGGAACGAGGATGCCCGTTGCCGAGTGCGACGGGCTTGCAATAAGAGGAGAGCCATGTCGAAGCAAGCGGTCGTTGGAATCTTGGCGCATGTCGATGCCGGCAAGACCACACTGGCCGAGGCCATGCTGTTCTGCGCGGGTCGCATTCGCAAGCGCGGCCGCGTGGACGATGGCGACTCGCACCTGGATACCAACGCCATCGAGCGCGAGCGCGGCATCACGATTTTCTCGTCGCAGGCCGTGTTCGACCACGGTGATACCCGCGTCATGCTCGTGGACGCTCCCGGACACGTGGATTTTTCGGCCGAGGCAGAGCGCACGTTGCGTGCGCTCGACTACGCGATTTTGGTGGTAGGTGCCAACGACGGCGTGCAGGGGCACACCGAAACCCTGTGGCGCCTGCTTGCGCGCTATGACATTCCGACGTTCATCTATATCAACAAAATCGATTTGGAGAATCCCGGCCGCGATGTTTTGCTGGCACAACTTGGGCAGCGTCTTTCCGAGGGCTGCCTCGATGCGAACGAACTGCTGGCGGGCGGCGCCGCTTGGGAGGACGCTGCCGCGTTGGACGAGGCAGCCCTCGAGGAGTTTCTTGAGACGGGTGAGCTTTCCGTTGCAACGCTTTCGCGCATGGTTGCCGAGCGCAGGCTCTTTCCCTGCTTTGCCGGCTCGGCGCTCAAGGATCAGGGCGTGGGCGAGCTGCTGGATGGTATGTGCACGCTGATGCGTGAGCAGGCGTGGCCGCCGGAGTTCGCCGCGCGTGTCTATCGTGTCAGCCGCGGTGTTCGTGGCGAGCGCTTGGCTTGGGTTAAAGTGACCGGCGGCACACTGCATGCCAAACAGATGATTGACGGGCGTTCCGGCGCCGAGGCATGGGAGCAAAAGGTCGATCAGGTGCGCATCTATAACGGAGAGAAGTACGAGCTTGCCCAGGAAGTTGCCGCTGGCGGTATTTGTGCCGTGACGGGTCTTGCGCACGTTCGCCCGGGGGATGCCTTGGGTGCGGAGCCCGGGTGCGATGCGCCCGTCATTGCGCCGGTCCTCACCTATACGGTGCTCCCGGGCGAACATGATGTCCATGCGGTGTTTAAAGCGCTGGCTGAGCTGACGGACGAAGACCCCATGCTCGGCGTAAGCTGGAATACGCATCTTGAGCAGATTCACTTGCAGTTGATGGGCGCCGTGCAACTCGAGGTCGTGCAGCGGGTGTTGGCCGATCGCTTTGACCTTTCGATTGAGTTTGAGCCCGGCGGCATTCTCTATAAGGAGACTATTTCGCGGCCGGTCGAGGGCGTGGGCCACTTTGAGCCGCTGCGCCACTATGCCGAGGTGCATCTGCGCCTGGAGCCGTTGCCGGCGGGTTCGGGTGTGCAGTTTGGCACCGTGACCTCGGCCGACGAGCTCGATCTTAACTGGCAGCGTTTGGCACTCACCAACGCTATGGAGCGCGACCACCTGGGCGTGCTGACGGGCTCGCCCATCACCGATGTGCGCATTACGCTCGCGGGCGGCCGCGCGCATGCCAAACACACCGAGGGCGGCGATTTTCGCCAGGCCACGTACCGCGCGATTCGCCAGGGTTTGATGCAGGCGCGCGAGGCCGGCGCGGCGGTGTTGTTGGAGCCGTGGTATCGCTTTGAGCTCGAGGTGCCGGGGGAGTGCGTGGGCCGGGCGCTCTCGGATGCCACGCGCATGAGTGCCGAGTACGAGCCGCCGACGATGGCGGGAGACCGGGCGAAGCTTGTGGGTCGCGTTCCGGCATCCGAGGTGCAAGATTATGCGCTGGAGGTGGCTGCCTACACGAGCGGTCGCGGGCATCTGTACCTGGAGTTCGCCGGTTATGCGGCTTGCCATGATGGCGAGCGCGTAATCGAGGCTGCCGCCTACGAGCCCGAGGCCGATCTGCCCAACACGCCCGACTCGGTCTTTTGCGCCCACGGCGCCGGCTACACGGTCAAATGGTACGACGCACCCGCTGCGGCGCACGTAAAGGTCGATCCCGCCACCTTCCGCCCCTGGCGAGCAGCAGACGCCGAGTTTTTCGGCCACATGTGACAAAGGGGCAGTTCCTTTGTCACATGCTATTGGTATAACTCGGTATAAGTTGGTATAACTGTTACCAGGGTTTGCCAATCCGAGGAGGCCGATATGAATCCAAATCCCTTTAAGCCCACAGCTGGTAAGCGGCCTCCGATACTCATCGGTCGCGAGTCGGTCATCGAAGATTTTGAGGAAGGGCTCGACAACGGCGCCGGAGCGCCGGGCAGGCTCATGCTCATTACGGGAAACCGCGGCTATGGCAAAACGGTTCTCCTGCGGGAGCTGCAACGTCTAGCCAGCGAGCGCGGATGGGCGGTTGTCTCCGATTCCGCTTCGCTTGGTTTGTGCGACCGCTTGGCCGACGCGCTTCGCTCGAATAAACCCGTTGTGACGTCAATGGAGTTTGGGCCGTCGTTTGGCCGGATGTCGGTCGAGGCGGCGCGGGCAAAAGGCGAGACATTGCGAGGGCTGGTCAACGAGCGTCTCAAGAAGCTCGGTCCGGGCAAGGGCGTCTTGTTTGCGATTGACGAGGCACAATCGGTGTCTATCGAGGAACTGGCGGCTCTTGCCGTCCTCTATCAGCAGGTGCTCGGAGACCAGGATGCCACGGGCTTGCCCGATAGCGACCAGCGCGGTCTTGCGCTGGCGTTCGCCGGCTTGCCCAGTATGGTTGACGATCTGCTCGAAGAGCCGAGCGTGACGTTTTTGCGGCGTGCCCAGCAGCGTACGTTGGGGGCAATATCTTTGCCCAAAGTGCGCGATTCGTATATCCAGACGGTCAAAGACGCTGGTCTTTACGTTGACGCGGAGACGGCGGACCTTGCGGCGCGCAAGAGCATGGGGCATCCCTATATGGTTCAGCTGGTGGGCTATTACATGTGGCGGTCTGCTGTCCGGCGTGGCTCGCAGGTCATCGAAAGGCGCGATGTCGAGAATGGCCATGCGGATGCCGTCTCCGAGTTCTACGAAGCGGTTGACGCACCTCTGTATTACGGTCTGCGCAGCCCTCAGCGCCTCTTTATCGAGGCTATGGCGGTTGACGAGGACAAGCCGACGCGCACGGCGGATATCATTGAGCGCTGCGACCGTACCCAGAGCTGGGCGAGTAAATATCGCGCAAGCCTGATTCGCGAGCGCGTCATCGAGGCCGCCGGATACGGCCTTGTGCGGTTTACCGTGCCCATGCTGGGCGAGTATATCCGCGACCGCGTTTTATGGCATGAGTAGGGTGATAAAGGTGACGGAACAGAAGATGAGCCCGCAGGCTATCGAGGTGCGCGGTGCACGTGTCCACAATCTCAAGGACATCGATATCGATATTCCGCTGGGGAGGCTCGTGGGCATTGCCGGCGTGTCGGGCTCGGGCAAGAGCTCGCTGGCGCTGGGAGTTCTTTATGCCGAGGGCTCGCGCCGTTACCTGGAGGCGCTCAGCACCTATACTCGACGTCGCCTGACGCAGGCCGAGCACGCCCAGGTGGACGAGGTATTGCACGTACCGGCGGCACTCGCGTTGCATCAGCGTCCCAGTGTGCCAGGCGTGCGCTCGACCTTTGGTACCATGACCGAGCTCAACAACAGTCTGCGTTTGCTCTTTAGCCGCTGTGCCCATCACGTGTGCCCACATTGCGGGGCGCGTGTGGAGCCGAGCCTTAACGTGGCTGCGGGCCTGTCGCTCACGTGCCCCGCATGCGGCCGCGAGTTCTACGCGCCGAGTGCCGAGGACCTTGCCTTTAACAGCGGCGGTGCGTGCCCTACCTGCGGCGGCACCGGTGTCATGCGCGAGGTGGACGAAGCGAGCCTGGTGCCCGACGAGTCAAAGACCATCAACGAAGGCGCGGTGCTTCCCTGGGGTACGCTCATGTGGGATCTGATGAAGCAGGTAGCCGGCGAGATGGGCGTGCGCACCGACGTGCCGTTTAACCAGCTCACGCCCGCCGAGCGCGACATTGTGTTCCACGGTCCGGCGGTTAAGAAGCACATTCTCTACGTTCCCAAAAAAGGCGAGGGCGCCACGCCGCTCGACTTCACCTATTACAATGCCGTCTATACGGTCGAGAATGCGCTCGCCAAGGTTAAGGACGATAAGGGACTTAAGCGCGTGGCTCGCTTTTTGCGCGAGGGCCCGTGCCGTGACTGCGGCGGCACGCGTCTCTCCGAGGCTGCGCGCCAGCCCCAGGTGCGTGGTATCAATCTGGCGCAGGCCGCGGCCATGACGCTGGGTGAGGCGATTGAGTGGGCGCGCGGGGTGCCCGCATCCTTGCCGGCCGAGATGCAGCCCATGGCGACGGATATCTGCGATTCGTTTTTGAGCGCGGCTCGTCGCCTGGTCGACCTGGGGCTCGATTACCTCTCGCTCGACCGCGCCGGTGCTACGCTCTCCACGGGTGAGCGCCAGCGCGTGCAGCTTGCCCGCGTGGTGCGCAACCGCTCGACGGGCGTGCTGTATGTGCTCGACGAGCCCTCGATCGGCTTGCATCCTGCCAATGTTGACGGCTTGGTAGGCGTAATGCGCGATCTGGTGGATGACGGCAACACCGTGGTCGTTGTCGACCACGACACGCGCGTATTGGCGGAAGCCGATTATCTGGTCGAGATGGGCCCCGTTGCCGGAGCGGGCGGCGGTAATGTGATCGCCGCCGGTACGGTGGATGAGGTCGAGCAATCGCAGGACAGCCGCATCGCCCCGTTTTTGCGCTCGGAGCCCAAGCGCTTGCGGCCGCAGGTGGCTGACGACGAAATGTTCGACCAGGGCCATATCCGCATGGCGACCGATGCCATCCATACCGTCAAACCGCTCGAAGTCGATATACCGCGCGGTCGTCTCGTCGCGGTGACGGGCGTTTCGGGTTCGGGTAAGACGACGTTGGTGCTCGAGACGCTCATCCCGGCGCTCAAGGCTCAGGCAACTGGCGAGCGCCTGCCAAGCCATGTGCGCTGGATCGATGCCGAGGGCATCGCACGCGCCAACCTGATTGACGCTACGCCCATCGGCGCCAACGTGCGCTCGACGGTGGCGACTTATGCCGACATCCATGACGAGCTGCGTCGCGCCTTCGCCCGTACGCCCGAGGCCAAGGCAGCTGGCTACAAGGCGGGCGCATTTAGCTACAACACCGGCGCCTTGCGCTGCCCTACGTGCGATGGCACGGGTTCGATATCGCTCGACGTGCAATTTTTGCCCGATGTCGAGATCGTCTGCCCGTCATGTCGCGGCTCACGCTATGCAGACGCGGCCTCGCATATCCATCGCGAGGGCAAGGACGGGAGCCTGCTTACGTTGCCGCAGCTCATGGACATAAGTGTGGACGAGGCCCTCGACGCTACGGTGGGGCTCAAGAAAGTTCAGGCGCGCTTACAGACCCTGCACGACCTGGGCTTGGGTTATCTCACGCTCGGCGAGCCCACGCCGGCGCTTTCGGGCGGCGAGGCGCAGCGCCTTAAGCTCGCGAGCGAGATGGGCCGCGTGCAGGATGATGCCGTATTCGTGTTCGACGAACCCACAATTGGCCTGCACCCGCTCGATGTTCAGGTGCTGCTGAGTGTGTTCGACGGCCTCGTTGCCAAGGGCGCTACAGTCGTCGTAATCGAGCACGACCTCGACCTTATCCGTAACGCCGATTACGCAATCGACATGGGCCCAGGTGGTGGCGACGCAGGCGGGCAAATCGTCTGCGTCGGCACGCCGGCGGATATCGCTGCTTGCTCCAAGAGCATTACCGGCCGTTACCTCTAACCGAATGTGACAAAGGGACAGTCCCTTTGTCACATCCGATGCCTATTTCACGCATTGAACGGCGAGATAGTCGCGGAAGAACGGTAATTCAAAAGCGACGATTCCGCGCCCGCGTTCTCCAATGATGCCGGCGTCTATCATGCGGCGTCGGTAGCGGGAGACCTGTTGCGGCGAACGCTTAAGGCGCTCGACAAGGTCAGCGGTGGTGGACTCTTCCTCGTCATCGAGCATGGCGATGAGGAATCGCTTGTCCTCTGCGGTGAGTTCCCGATAGGTTGCCGCGAGGATTCGGTCGTCCATCTCGTCGCGCGCGATTTTGATTCCCAGGTCAAAGTCGCGTGACGAGATTTCCTTCGAATCGCTTGTGAGATCCCAGGCACGGTAGCCTACGAGTTGCAATAGGAAGGGAAAACCAGAGATCGAGCGAACGGCTCTATCGATTCCCTCAGCATCTGCCAGGCGATCGTTTTCCTGGATCGTGCGAATCAAGGCCTCGCGTACGTCATAGTCGGCAATGCGACCCAGATGATATTGTTGGGCGCGGCGAAGGAACGAGACCGTCTTGTGGTTCAGCAACGTCGAGACGTTGTTGGGAAGTCCCGCCATGAGCAGGGCGACGCGTTTCCCATCGGTCACAAAGTGCTGATACGTCGCTGCGAGCTGAATCATCTCGTCGAGTGTCGGGTCTACCTCGTCAACCGTGACGAGCAGACCGGTGCCCGCTTCGTTGAGCTGGTCGATGATGTCGCTCATGCGATAGCGCCAGGTTGAGGCATCATGAACGCGATTGACCTCGATGCTGCCGAATGGTGCAATTCCGAGACTGGTGACTTCGAAGCTGTTAGACGGGTCGATGAGATGGCCTGCAGCACGTTTCGCCCCGAACTCGATTTCCTCAAGCATTCCCGAGAGCGCGGTCGTCTTTACGGCTATCCAGCCGTGGGATTCTGCCCTTGTCGCGAGCGACGACATGAGAGCGGTTTTACCGGTTCCGCGCGCGCCTGAGAAGATCGAGGTCAATTCCGGGCGCCTGCGCTGGCTCAAGAAGGCACGGTCCAAATCCCGAATAATCTGTTGTCTGCCAGCGAGATGAGCAGGAACCTCACCAAAACTGGGGGTAAACGGGTTCTCGAGATATTCCACAAGGCTCTCCTTTCACATCGCCGTTTAACTTCATTTTATTCTAGTAAATTCTGATTAAAAACGATGGCTCATTATTTGGTGCATCAATGTGACAAAGGGACTGTCCCTTTGTCACATTGATGGAAAGCCTGTCTGGCGCAGGGCCTCGTAGAGGACGATGGCGGCGCTGTTGGAGAGGTTGAGGGCGCTGATGCGGTAGTCGTCCGGGTCGACGAAGTTGCCGCAGATATCCTGCTGAAGGATGGCCTCGTGGCCGCTCTCGCTATGCCCGAGCGCCTCCTCGTGGGCTTCCCAGGCCTCGGCGTTATCGAGCGAGTCGCAATCGCGCAGCATCGGGATGCGCTCACAGCGCTCGGGCGCCGCGGCAAGCAGTGGCTCGGGAATCCCCGAGCTCTCGCTGCCAAAGACCAGATAGTCACCGTCGCGGTAGGTGCTTTGCGCATAGGTGCGGCGCGCCTTTTTGGTCAGCAGATGCAGGCGTTCATCGGCGGGGGAGAGGCCGTTGCACGTAAGGAAATCCTCCCAGCCGGCATAGGTCGTCACGTCCAAGTTTTGCCAGTAGCCCAGGCCGGCGCGACGCACCGTCTTGTCGTCGAGCGAAAAGCCCAACGGCTCCACCAGGTGCAGGCGGGTACCGGTGACCACGCAGGTACGGCCGATATTGCCCGTATTGGCCGGAATCTCGGGCGCATACAGCACGATATTGAACATGAATCTCCTTGGCTCAGAATGAAAAACCACCACGAAGGGGACAGGCACCTTCGTGGTGGTTTGGCGGTTACGTGGCAGAAAATGCTCGCTTCGATAGCCTAGGCGCGGTGCCAGTCGGTCAGGCAGGCATCGAGGGCGGCGATGAGCGCATCCTTGTCCATGTGACGGCCGATGATGCACAGGCTCGTCATGCGGTCGCCCGTCTCGTCGTCCCAAATCTGCATGATCTCGGGGTTCTCGTCGATAATCTTCTGCTTCTCGCCCTCGGGCGCAGAGTCGACAAACAGACCGTTCTCCATCAGACGCATCTGGTGGCCGGCCTGCTCAAACATGTAGCACATGTCCGGATCGCCGGTCTGCCACAGCGGGCCCTTGACGCGAATGACCTCGTCGGGCCACTCCTGCTCAACAAAATCGGTGAACTTCTGCAGGTCAAACGGCTTGCGGCGGGAGTACACAAAGGTCTCGATGTCGTACTCGAGCACCTCGGGGTCGTCGTGCTCCTCGGGATGCTCCATGGCCTCGATCCAGGCGGCGGAGTTGTAGGCGCGCATAAAGTCGAAGCGGTCGGTGTCGAGCAGCTCCTCCATGGGGACCTCGCCGTTTTGGGCCTCGACAATCACGGCGTCCTTCTGCAGGCTGCGCACGATGGCCTTGAGCTCGGCAATCTGCTCAGGCGTGACGGTATCGGTCTTGTTGAGGATCAGCGTGGAGCAAAACTCGATCTGCTGAATAAGCAGGCTCTCGATGTCGTCCTCATCGATATCCTCGGCGAGCAGGTCGCGACCGCCGTTGAACTCGTCGTACATGCGGGCGCAGTCGACCACGGCCACGATGTTGTCGAGCGCGAGCTTGGGCTCGCCGCCCACCTTGGCCTCGTCGCAGAAGCTCGAGATGGTGTAGGCGATGGGGATGGGCTCGCAAATACCCGAGGCCTCGATGATGATGTAGTCGAAGTTGCCCGAATCGGCGATGCCCTGCAGCTGGTTGGCCAGGTCGTCCGAAAGCGTGCAGCAGATGCAGCCGTTGGTGAGCGGGATGAGGTCGTCGGTCTCGGAAAGGCCGCCGTCGGCGATGAGGCTGGCGTCGACGTTGATCTCGCCGATATCGTTGACGATTACGGCGGCGCGGATGCCGCCGTCGTTAGCGAGGATGTGGTTGAGCAGCGTGGTCTTGCCGGCACCGAGGTATCCGGTAAGCATGATGATCTTCACGGGTTTGTTGGGCATGTGCCCTCCTTTGTTAGACATGGCTTACAGTTGAATCTTATGCCAAACACCTGCTCTTATACCCACGCGCCGACAAATAACACAGGCTACTCCCGGGCTCCCCATACGTCGGGACAATAGCCGACGGTGGCCTTCTTGCCGTTGCGCACGATGGGCTCGGCAAGAACCTGCTGATTCTCGAGCAGCTTATCGAAGCGCTGGCTGGGGGTGAGGTGCTGGATGAGCGCGAGCGTTTCCTCGTCCTTTGCTTTGGGGTTGAGCAGCTTATCGATGCCGCCGACCGCCTGCATCACGCTCGTAAGCTCGCCCTTGCTCATCTCCTTTTCCTTCAAGTCGATAAACTGCACCTTAATGCGGCGCTCCTTAAAGAAGCGCTGTGCTTTCTTGGTGTCGAAGGACTTCTTAGTCCCGAAGATTTGAATATTCATGGCCCCGCCGTTCTAACGAATGAAGTTGGTGCGCTCGCGATCGGCTTCGGGGGCTTCGATGCCGGCGGCCTGGCCTGCTTCGATACAATGCAGAAGCCAGGCCATGTTTTTGCCGATGTTTCGCATGGTGGCAAGGCCTTCGGCGTCCTGGGTGGCCTCGCCCGGCATGGCGCCAAAGACGTTGTTCCAGTATGTGGAGGCCACCACGGGCATCTGGTTGATGGTGAAGTACTTGTTGAGCACGTCGAAGGTGGTCGACGTGCCGCCGCGGCGGGCAACGGCCACAGCGGCACCCGGCTTGTGCGCAAAGGCCTTGCTGCCTGCATAGAATGCGCGGTCGAGTGCCGAGAGGATGCGTCCGCTGGGGTGCGCGTAGTAGACGGGGGAGCCAAAGACAAAGCCGTCTGCCTGCTCGGCGGCGGCAATCAGCTCGTTGACCACATCGTCGTCAAAGGTGCAGCGGCAATCGAGCTTTCCGCACTGGCCGCAACCGATGCAATCGCGGATGGGCTTGGCGCCCAGTTGAAACGTCTCGGTATCGATGCCCTCGGCCCTAAGTTGCTCGGCGACCTCGGCGAGTGCGCGGGCGGTGTTGCCGTTTGCCTTGGGGCTGCCATTGACCAAAAGAACCTTCATCACAAACTCCCTCTGCTGTCGGTGACTTCTGCGGAGGATTATCGCACGAGAGGGCAGATGGCGCGGGGCGCGATGCGAAACGGCTTGTGTTTCACATCGCGCCCTACGTCGCTAGTCCAGCTTGGTGCCCGGTACCTGCGGCGCCTCTTTAATCAGCGCATTGAGTTCGTTCAAAATGGAAACGGGCTGTCGGTCGACGGCGTCCAGATGAAGCGTGGCCACGCGAAGGGGCGGCTGATATTCAAATGAGCCAAGGAGCACGGGCGATCCCAAGAACCGTTCGATTTCGTCTGCAACCGCGTCGGTCTCTTCGGGATCAAGCTCGTCAAAGAGCGCCACGAACATCGGTCCGGTCGAGCGGAACAGACGACCCTTGCCGCGCGAGCAATCCATGAGGCAGGCGGCGCTTTCTGCCAAAACGCGGTCGCCTGCATCAAAGCCAAAGCGGGCATTGACCTTGGCGATGTCGTCGATTTTAATGGCGACCAAGCCCGCGTTTCGTGCCACGCGACGCATCTCGCCAATGGCGTTGACCAGGGCGTGGATATCGCCCAGGCCGGTCACGGAATCGGTCGTATCTGCCAAGCTTCGGTTGGTAACAATGCCCACATACATGTTGGGCTCGGTATCGGTGCCGTCCAGGCGGTAGCCCGTGCAGTCGCAAAGCGCGTATTTTCCGGCGGTATTCATGACGCGATACTGCATGCAGTGGAAGTGCCACGTGCCGTTTACCACCATATCGAGCTCGGCGCGTACGTTGTCGCGGTCCTCGGGGTGAACACGGGCAAGCCATATATCGAGCGAGTTGTAGGGATGCTGGGAGGGTAGGTCAAAATCGCGCACGGCATTAACCGACCATTGCGATTCGCCGGTGTCGAGGTTAATGATGAACGGATAGCGCGTCTCGGAGCTCATGGAGATCGCTTGGAACACTCGGTCGTTGCAGGGGGGGGGTTGTTCGGTGACCGGGCGTTGCGGCGCATCGCCTTCTTCCGGTTGTTGCACACGGTACATGAGCTTGTAGCGATACATTTTGCGGTCGGCGTCCTTTGTCATCTGGCGACGCGTATCGCCTGCAAGCGGGTCGACGCGCGAGCAGCCAAAACTAAAGCTGGCGATCATGGGCGCCTTGCCGTCCGATGTTGCCTCGATAAGATTGGCACGCGTCCGCTCCAGGCGCTGCTCGAGCTCGGCTTCGTCTGTCGTGGGGGATATAAGTACAAATTCGTCTCCACCGATACGGAACAGCAACTCATCGTGCTCCATTGTCTCGGTGAGTGCGCGGCAGATGCTCAGGATGTAGCGATTGCCCTCGGTGTGGCCAAACTTATCGTTGCAATGCTTAAGGCGGTCGATATCGATATAGGCACAGGTGAAGGGGGTGCCTTTGCGCCAGAGCTGATCGACATGGCGGTCGAGTCCGCCACGGTTGCCAAGATTGGTGAGCGAGTCGATATAGGCGCCGCGCTCAAGCAGCTCGCGTTCTTGCTGCAGGATGGCAAATGTCTTCTGTAGCTGCTCGCCGATGGCGCACAGCTCCGGGGGCAGCGCGGCAACATCGAGCTCGGCGGTTGAGGTCCCGTTCGCAAGTCGCTGAAGATGAGCGATGATTGATTGCTCGCCCAGGCGATACGACTCGTTCATGATGGATTGCCTCCTTGGATGGAACAATGGTTTGTATCTTACTCCCAATTCGGTTTAGATTGGGGTATTAGTTAGCTCATGGGAACAAGCGCTCCCTCGACGGTGGCGTTTGCGCACGAGCGTATTGGTTGCTGTCGCCACCATCGAGCAATGCCTCAAAATCCTCCGCCTGCATGGGACGGTAGTAGAGGAAGCCCTGAGCGTAGCGGGCGCCCATTTGGCGTAGCATGTCTGCCTGCTCATTTGTCTCGATGCCTTCGATCACAACGGGCAGATGGAGCGACTGTGCCATCTCGAGCATTGATGAAATGATTTGCACACTACGGCCTTGATCGCCGTCGACGGGCACAAACGTGCGGTCGAGCTTGATGACGTCGACGTTGACGTTCTTGAGCATCGCGAGCGTGGACTGGCCGGTGCCAAAATCGTCCATGTAGGTCGAGAAGCCGCGGTTGTGCAGGTCGGCCGTCAGCTTATCCACAGCTTCGGACTCTCCCGTATAAGCCGTCTCGGTGATCTCGATGCGCATGAGCTCGGGCGGCAGATTGTATTGGTCGGCGAGTGCCCCCATATGCTCGGCAACGTCGCAGGCAAGGATATCCACGCGCGACACGTTGAGCGAGATCGGAACCACGCGAAGCCCTCGATCGATGCGCCCGCGCAGCCACGAGGCAACGCCCTGCCAAACGTATTTGTCGAGCGTCACCACAAAACCGCTTTCCTCGAGAGCGGGGATAAAGGTGACGGGTGAAATGAGGGAGCCGTCCTTGTCAATCCAGCGCGTGAGCGCTTCGGCGCCAGTGATCTCGCCGGTTTCCATGTCGACCTGGGGCTGCAGGTAGTAGGTAATGCGGCCGTTTGAGAGCGCATACTGGAATTCGGTCAGCGTGCGGTGGAACGAGATTTCGCGCTCGTACTCCTCGGGGCGGAAAATGGCAATGCGCTCCTTAAAGTCGTTTTTTGCACGCCGATTGGTAAACATGGCCTTGGCCTGCGCATCGATGGTGATTTCCTCGTTGGAGTCGATGGGGTAGACGCCCATGGACGGCCAGAAACCCACGCCGTCATCATGCTTGGCCACGGCCTGGCGAATGCGGCTATAGATCTGATGGACGGTGTCGTGTTCAAAGGGGATGAGTACGCAAAAATCGTCTTGGCCCCAGTACCCTGCGACGCCCATGGCGGCATTCTCGATGTCCTTGAGAACCGTGCCCACATCGGCGAGTACGCGGTCGCCCTCGGCCTGTCCGTGCCATTCGTTGAACAGTCGCATGTGCCCCATATCGACGGTGGCGATACACCAGGCGCCGTTGCGCCTTGTCTCGAGAAATTCGTTGGCGCGGCGCATAAACTCGCTGGGTCGATAGAGACCCGTGAGCGGATCGATGCGTTCGGCGATGGCGCTTTTGCGCTCCACCTCGGGTATGGGGAGGCTGTCGTTGGGAACAAGCCCGCCGGCCGTGCGAATGCAACGGTCGAGTTCGCCTAAAACGGCGGCCGTTTGATTGGTCAGGTGCTCGTAAAAGGCCGGAACGACAAGACAGACGGGGGTAATAGTGTCGCCCGCGATTCGAACGGGAGCGAAAACGGCCTCTTTGAGATGTTGGATCAGTTGCTCGAATGCTTCGTGATCCAAATTGTTGCTAAGCACGACGAACTGGGCGTTGCGTGAACGGAAGACGCGACTCCTGCCGCGAGTAATCGACAGCATGCGGCCTGCGTATTCGGCGAGCATGTTGTCGACGGCCTCGGCCCCGTAGAGCTCGTTGAGCTTTGCCGTGCCGCGAACACGCACTGCTATAAGCCCCGTCTCGCAACGGTCGCGACGGCAGGCATCGATAGCGTTGATCAGCGTGCGCTGCGTTCCGAGACCCGTGGCGGCGTCGACGGTCTCGGCAAGCGAGTGGTTGACGAGCTCGCCGACATAGAGCGAGGGGACATTTCCGTCGCCGTCGATACGAAACCCGCGAACACGGCCGAGGATGTAATCGCCGGCGGCATTGCGCACGCGGTACTGCATGACGTGACGATGTTTGGAGCCGTCATAGATTTGGTCGATGTCGTTGGTATAGGCCTCAAGGTCATCGGGATGGACACGCGTTTTCCAATAATCGTGACAGTTGTCTATATGCTCCGAAGGAAGACCAAGATCGCGCAAGGCGCCTTGTGACCAAAGGGTTCGATGTTTGTCCAAGTTCTCGATAAAGAAATAACGGCCTTCGTTGAGCATCGAAAGGGCGTCGAAAATTCGATCGCTTATTTCGAAGTCGTCGGTGTGGGCTTGTGCGATATTGCGTCGATCAAGGTGCACGGCATGACGTAGCTTGTAGTCGTACATGCGATGGTCGGCATCGTTCGTCAAGCGATTGGGGGCTTCGCCCAGGGCGGGGTCGGCGTGTGCCACTCCGTAGCTAAACGAGTGAGGCATCTCGGCATCGTTGTTTTTGAGCAGGACCGTTCGGCAGCGTTCCAGACGTTCGGCGAGGTCGTCCTCGGTTGCAATCGTAGACAGGATGGCAAACTCGTCGCCTCCCAGACGAAACGCCGCTTCGTCCACCTCCATATACAGCTTGAGATAGAGGCTTACCTGCAAAATATAGCGGTTGCCCTCGTCATGGCCAAAGACGTCGTTGCAGTGCTTGAGATTGTCGATATCGATGTACGCCATGGTAACGGGGGTGTCCTGCTCCCAGAGCTCCTCGAGGGAACGGGCAAAGCCGCCGCGGTTGCCAAGCCCGGTAAGCTGGTCGGTAAAGGCGGTCCTGACCAGATCCTCCTGACGCTTGAGAAGGTCGCGGACGGTCTTTTCGAGCGTTTCAGTGTAATTGCTGGGGGTATCCATGCTGTAGGCGGCTTTCTGGGGTCGGGGCGGATTGCGTCGGGCGAGCTCGTTGTGCACACGCGTTGTTGCTCAACGCCTCGCGTGTTTCCAAGCCCCCGCCTTGCTGCGTCGTTGGGTTTATTTGTCGGCTGACGTTCGTTGCTGATAACTACTGAGTAGTATAAACAAGTGTATGGAATTATGCAGGGGTGCCCATGTTGCGGGCGGCCATTATTCGCCATTATTCGCCAAACGGTAACGCGACGATGTTCGATGAAAATGCGACTGAGGCGATATATGTTGACGGGTATACTTGTTTCGTTTTAAAACGCAGGAACGGAGATGGTCGCATGGCACAGCCAGATACGACGCCCACGGTGGGGCTTGCGCTCGAGGGAGGCGGCTACCGCGGTATGTATACGGCGGGCGTGCTCGACGTATGGATGGAGCACGGCTTAACCTGCGACCATATGGTGGGTGTCTCGGCGGGCGCGGCGTTTGGCTACAACTTTAAATCGCGCCAGATCGGCCGCGCCATTCGCTACAACAAGGCCTATTGCGCCGACAAGCGCTATGCGAGCGTGACGAGCTGGTTGCGAACCGGCGATATGTTCAATGCCGAGTTTGCCTATCATGAGGTACCCATCGAGCGCGATCCCATCGATCTGGAGGCATATCGCGCCTGCCCCATGCGGTTTACGTGCGTATGTACCGATCTTAAGACGGGGCAGGCCGTCTACCATGACCTGCCTTACGGTGATGAGCATGATATCGAGTGGATCCGGGCGTCGTCGGCGATTCCCGTGGCAACACGACCCGTTGCCATTGAGGGGCACAAGTACCTGGATGGCGGCGTTGCCGATTCCATTCCCAGCGCATGGCTGTTTGCGCAGGGCTATGACCGCAACGTGGTGGTGCTGACGCAGCCGGCGGGCTTTGTAAAGCAGCCCAATAGCGTGATGCCTATGCTGCGTCGCGTGTATCGTCACTATCCGGAGTTTGTTGCGGCGCTTGAGCACCGGCACGAGGTATATAACGCCACGCTCGACGACCTGGCGCGTCGCGAGGCCGCTGGCGAGATCTTTGTGGTGCGGCCGAGCGAATCGGTGAAGGTGCCGTCGCTGTGCCGCGAGCCCGAGGAACTCGAACGCATCTATCAGATCGGCCGTCGCGATGCGGAGGCGACGTTGCCCGCGCTGGAAGCGTATCTGGCGGGGTAAGGGCTGCTACGGAAAGCGCATCCCGGAATATGCGCTCAGACTGGGATGCGGTTTCCGCGAGGGGGCGGTCGCGGAAACCGCATCCCAAAATTTGCGCTTGGAATGGGATGCGTTTTCCGCTGGCCCTCTATATGGAAAGCGCATCCCAGAATGGACGTCCAAACTGGGATGCGCTTTCCGCTGTCGAAGGTATGAGGCTGCGGAGCAGCTGCTCGGCATAGGCCTATGCCTGCTGCCAGGTGTCGACGAGTTCCTTGGCAGCGGCGTAGGGGTCGTCGGCACTGCAGACGGCGCTCACCACAAAGAAGCCGTCGACGCCGGTGGCCTTGAGCTGCGGCAGGTCGGCCATCTTTACGCCGCCGCCCACCACGATGGGCACGGGGCTTGCCGCGTGGAGTGCGGCCAGGTCCTCAAAGCTTTTGGTGATGATAGAGCCATCGGCCGCGCGTCCGCAGTCGCGCTTGGTCTCGGTCTCGTGGAGCGGGCCGATGCCAAGGTAGTCGACCAAACTCATGTCGGCGGTCTTGACGTACTCGAGCATCTCCTCGCAACGGGCCGAAAGGCCCACGATGGCATCGGGGCCCAAAAGTTTGCGGCAGACCTCGACGGGAATATCGCTCTGGCCCACGTGCACGCCGTCGACAGCAATGCCCTGCTCGCGCGCGGCGAGTACGCAGTCCAGGCGGTCGTCGATCAGCAAAGCGACCTGACCGGTCTTGCCAGCCTGTGCGATTGCCTGCGCGGCGCCGCCGGTCAGCGCGATGATCTCGCGGGCGCTTGCCACCTTGGAGCGCACCTGGATGCAGGTAAAGCCGGCATCGAGTGCCTGGGCCACCACATCGCCCACGGGGCGCCCGAGCGTGTTTTCGGGGCCGAGTACCAGATAGGCCGAGATATCAAGGTTGTCGCGGATGCTCATCGTGCTTCCTCCTGCTTTTTGATCTGTGCTTCCATGCGCTCGAGTTTGCCGGTCATGGTATCGGTAAATCCGGGTCGAATATCGGCTTTGAGCACGACTTCGGTGCGGATGCCCTTGCTCGCCAACACAAAGGTTGCGTCGCGCACGACCTGCATAACCTCGTCCCAGTCGCCCTCGATCTCGGTGAACATCGAGGTGGTGCGGTTGGGAAGGCCGCTCTCGCGAATGACGCGCACGACCTCGGCGACCTCGGCGGACAGTTCATCGCCGGTGCCGCACGGGGCGATGGCCACGGCGACGAGCGTGTTCATGCTGGTATTGGTTGCGGGCTCGGACATGGCTTATGCCTCCGCGAGCTCGAGCTGGTTATCGGCGATGTCTTGGGCGGTCGCGCGGTAGAGCTCGTCGATAAAGGCGACCTTAAAGCTTGCCGGGGCATCGGCGGCAGCGGCGGCACGCGTGCCGGCAACGTTGTAGACCGCGGTGCCGCAGATGGCTGCCGTAAACGGATCGGCAGCGCAGGCGTACACAGCAAGCACGCCGCCCTGCGAACAACCGCAGCCGGTGATCTTGGACATGAGCGGGCTGCCGCCGTGGGACTTGGCCACGGTCGTGCCGTCGGTAATCAGGTCGACTTCGCCCGAGACCACAACGGCGCCGCCGGTGTAGCGGGCGAGCGCCACGGCGGCGCCGCGGGCGGCGTCTACCGTGTCGGTGGTATCGACACCGCGCACGCGACTCAGATCGGCCGCTTCGCCCTCAAGGCCCCACAGGCCGGCGAGCGCGATAATCTCGGAGGCATTGCCGCGCACGATGGCGGGTTTGTACTGCTTGAGTTCGCCTACCAGTTGGGTGCGCAGGCTGCCGATGCCCAGGCCCACCGGATCGAGCACCCAGGGCTTGCCGGCGTCGTGTGCCGCCTTGGCCGCGCGGGGAATCGTCTGCTCGTAGATGGGGAAGAGTGTGCCCATGTTCAGATAGATGGCGCCGCCGCCGGCAACGAGCGCCTCGCCCTCGTCGGGCAGATAGACCATGGCGGCCGATCCGCCCACGGCGAGCTGCGCGTTGGCGACAAAGTCAATCGTCACCGTGTTGGTGATGGAGCCCGCCATCGGATTGGTGGCGCGAATCTCCTCCACGGCCTTGACCACGTTTTGCTTGAGCTGTTTCGAATCGATCACTGCACATGCCTCCTTGGCATAGAAAAGGGGCGCTGTGCATAGACAGCGCCCCTAAAAAGGCGGCATGCTCCCTACGCCAGCATTAACTGACAGGTTCAAAGGATTGGGCCCCATGCCCTCTCAGCCTTGTGGTTTGCACCGCCGGCACTCCCGCATCGAATCTGTTGTTCCCTATACTAGCGCACCTGCCAAAAAGGGACAGGTTTATTTTGGCAGGTAACAACTGGGGCTTTGCGTTTTCCCAGATAAAACCTGCCAAAATAAACCTGTCTCTTTTTGGCAGGTCGGTACAATAGACGGGATTAAGAATGACCGAGGGGGCCTTATGATTAAACTTGTGCTGACCGATATGGACGATACGCTGATTCCAGCCGGGCATGACGGCGCCAGCGACTACGCCATCGAGGGCATTCATGCCATGCAGGCGGCGGGTCTGCACTTTGGCCCGGTTTCGGGTCGCCAGCCCTCCGCGATGGGCTGGATGTTCCGCAATCGCGCCGAGTGCTTCTCGACCGGCGCGTTCTGCAACGGCCAGGTCATGTTTGTGGACGGCGAGGTGGTAGCCTCGCATGCGACCGACAATGCCGCCCTTATGCGCTTGGCTGACTACTTGGAGCAAGAGACCGACGATACGTATCTGAAGGTCTACGGCCTGGGTGATGACTTTTGGGGCAACGATGCCTATTGTGTGACGAGCGACCCCGAGCGCGTGCGCCGCGCCATGGAGTCGGGCGGCAACGCATGGCTCAAGGGCGAAGAGGCCCCGTGCCGTCCTGTCGTCGATGACGCGTCGGTGTTCAAGGCGAATATCTGGAGTGCTCGTTCGCGTGAGGAGCTCGCGGAGCTACGCGAGCGCGTTGCCGCTGAGGTGCCGGAACTCTCGCTTGTGTTTCCCAACAATCGTGTGCGCCTGTTCGACATTCTTCCAGCAGGTTGGGACAAGGGTTGCGCTGCGCTGGAGCTGGCGCGCGCTTTGGACCTGACGTCCGACGAGGTGGCCGTATTTGGCGATTCCGATAACGACCTGCCCATGATCGGTGCCGTCCCCAACTCCGTTGCAGTCGCCAATGCCAACGAGGCCGTCACGGCTGCCGCGCGCTGGCATATCGGCGCTGCGGCAGACGATGCGGTTGCCGGGGCTCTGCATCAGATTGCCGCCTGCGCCGCGACGGGGGAGATGCCGTCGTTTATGCGTCAGGCAGATGCGGCGGGTTCGGGTTTCGCGGACGTCTAGGGAGGCCATCATGAAGCTTCAACAGCTCAGGTATGTCGTCAAAGTTGCCGAATGCGGCAGCATCACCGAGGCCTCGCGCCGGCTCTTTGTGTCGCAGCCTTCGATTACCGCGTCGATCCGCGATCTCGAAAACGAGATGGGTGTGCACATCTTTGAGCGCACCAACAAGGGTGTCATTGTGTCCGAGGAGGGCGAGACCTTCTTGGGCTACGCGCGCCAGGTGCTCGATCAGGCGGATCTGCTCGAAGGCAAGTACAAGGGCGCGTCCGAGCAGGTGCCGCACTTTAGTGTGAGCTGCCAGCATTATTCCTTTGCCGTCAACGCGTTTGTCGATGTGATCCGTGAGTTCGATGCCGCGCGCTATGACTTTACCCTGCGCGAGGAGCAGACTCACGAGATTATCGAGGACGTCGCGCATATGAAAAGCGAACTGGGCATCCTGTACTTATCCGAGCATAACCGCGAGGTTATCGAGCGCATGCTGGCGGCCAACGAGCTCGTATTCGAGGGGCTTTTCTGCGCCACGCCGCATGTCTTCGTCTGTGCCGACCATCCGCTGGCGGACCGCTCCAGCGTGACGCTCGAGGATCTGGAAGACTACCCGTTCCTGTCCTACGAGCAGGGCAGCTACAACTCGTTTTACTATTCCGAGGAGCTGACCTCGACGTTTGAGCGTCGCAAGAATATCCGCGTGCGCGACCGTGCGACGTTGTTCAATTTGGCCATGGGCCTCAACGGCTACACGGTATGCTCGGGCGTGATCAGCCACGAGCTCAACGGCCCCGGCATTATCTCGATTCCGCTCGACGTGGACGAGTGCATGGAGATTGGCATCATCACGCGCAAGAACACGACGCTTACGCGCTACGGTCGGGCCTATATCGACGCGATTCGTCAGCATATCTAGACTGCTGCGTCCTGTACAGGTCAAATCTCTTCATGGCAGTCCCAACTGATATAGGAAGCATCTATATCAAACTCTTATAAACGTATATTTTACGATGGCTATATGAGCGCTCATACTCTGTCCCAGTAAAGCAACCAATGCAAAGGGAGATATCTATGAGCACTTCAATTCAACCGAACGCGCCGTTTCGCGCTGATATCGTCGGCAGCTTTCTTCGTCCGCAGGCCGTAAAGGATGCCCGCGCTGCCTATGCGGCAGGCACGCTCGATGCCGAGGGGCTTAAGGCCGTCGAGGATGAGGCTATTCGCGACCTGGTGGACAAGCAAAAGGCCGCCGGTCTGCAGGTGATTACCGATGGCGAGTTTCGTCGCAGTTACTGGCACCTCGATTTTATGTGGGGGCTCAACGGCATTGAACGCCGCACCTCGCGTACGGGCTATATGTTCCACGACGAGGAGACCACGGCTGACACCGCCGTGGTGACCGGCCCCATCAGCGGCGAGAACCACCCCTTCGTCGAGCACTTTAAGTTTGTCAAGGCACTCGAGGGGGAGGGCCACGTTGCACGCCAGACCATTCCGGCGCCGATCCAGACGTTCTCGGAGGTTACGCTCGACCGCTGCGATGGCCAGCAGGAGAGCCTGCGCGCTGTCTATAAGACCGATGAGGAACTTGCCGACGCAATTGCAGCCGCTTATCGCACGGTGATCGCCGACCTGTACGCAGCGGGTTGCCGCAACATCCAGTTTGATGACTGCACCTGGGGCATCTATTGCGATACCGACTTTGTGTCCAAGACTGGCATGAGCCCGGTTGACCTGCAAAAGGTGAGCGAGCTGGGCGTGGCGCTCAACAACGCCGCCATCGAGGGCAAGCCCGACGACCTCGTCATTAACACGCACGTGTGCCGCGGCAACTACCACTCCACCTACGCTTTTGAAGGCGGCTACGATCCCATCGCTCCATATCTGTTTGCGCATGAGGACGTCGATGCGTTCTATCTGGAGTTCGACACGCCGCGCGCCGGCGGTTTTGAGCCGCTCAGCTACGTTGCACCCGGCAAGAAGGTCGTGCTGGGCTTGGTGACCACCAAGGCCGCAGAGCTCGAGGACGAGGACGTTATCGTTGAGCGCATCCGCGAGGCTGCCCAGTATGTGCCGCTCGAGAACCTGTATCTGTCTCCCCAGTGCGGCTTTGCCAGCTGCGAGATTGGCAACAAGCTGACCGAGGACGAGCAATGGGCAAAGATTGCCCTGGTCAAACGCATCGCCGAGCGCGTTTGGAAGTAACGCTACCGTTCGCAGGCGACGGCGCGTGCGAGACGTTGCGTATCGCGTACAATGGTTCGGATCGTATCGTTCGGGCAGGTTATCCGATATGCCCGGGCGCCCTTCCATTATGAAAGGACATCCATGTCCCAATCCTCGACGCCCGCCGTCGCCGATGCCATCTACGATGCGTCGTCGCTCGGTCGCCCGCGCATGTTTTTGCTCGGCCTGCAGCACCTGTTTGCCATGTTCGGCGCTACCGTGCTGGTGCCTGTGCTCACCGGCCTTTCGGTTTCGGCGACCCTTTTGTTTGCCGGCCTGGGCACGCTGTTCTTCCACTTCCTATCGCGCGGCAAGGTGCCAGCGTTTTTGGGATCTTCGTTTGCCTTTATCGCGGGCTATGCCGCCATCGCGCCCAACGGCGAAGCCGAGCTTTTGCCCTACGCCTGCCTGGGCGTAGCTTGTGCCGGCCTGCTCTATCCGGTGCTTGCGGCGCTCTTCCGCGCGTTTGGCGCCAAGCGCGTTATGCGCTTCTTCCCGCCGGTAGTGACGGGCCCCATCGTCATTTCCATCGGCCTGATCTTGGCAAGCTCTGCCATCGCCAACTGCCAGACTAATTGGCTTGTTGCCGTTGTCGCTGTGGCGGTGATCGTCATCTGCAACATCTGGGGCCGTGGTATGGTCAAGATCGTGCCGATTCTGCTGGGCGTTGTGGTGAGCTATGCCGTTGCGACTGCGCTCGGCGAGGTTGATTTCTCGGGCGTCGCAGCCGCTCCCTGGGTTGGCTTGCCCGTCGTGTGGGATAACACCGTGTTTGCACTCTTTGGGCCGCAGTTCGATAGCGGTCTTGCCACGACGGCCATCATCACCATCATGCCGCTGGCCTTTGCAACTATGATCGAGCATATCGGCGATATCTCCGCCATTGGCTCTACCTGCGAACGCAATTACATTGCCGATCCCGGTCTGCACCGTACCCTGCTCGGCGATGGCCTGGCGACCATCTTGGCATCGCTCTTTGGCGCCCCCGCCAATACGACGTATGGCGAGAATACCGGCGTGCTTGCCTTGACGCGTGTGTTCGACCCACGTGTGATTCGCATTGCCGCCTGCTGCGCCATTGTGCTTTCGTTCTGCCCCAAGTTTGCTGCGGTGATTGCCGCCATGCCGGCATGCGTTATCGGCGGTGTGTCGCTCGTGCTCTACGGCATGATCAGCGCCGTTGGTGTACGTAACCTCATCGAGAACCAGGTTGATTTCCAGAACAACCGCAACGTGCTGGTGGCGGCTCTGGTGCTCGTGCTTTCGCTCGGCATTGCCTACAGTACCGCCGGTGCCATCGTGCTGGAGCTGGGCGGCGTGACGATTTCGCTTTCGGGCCTTGCCGTGGGCTCGCTGGTGGGCATTGTGCTCAACGCCATCCTGCCCGGTAACGACTTTGAGTTCGATACTTCCGAGCTTGAGGAGACTGCTGAATAGCAGCTGCGTTCAGCCAAATTAAAAATGGCGTCCATGCGTATGTACGCGTGGATGCCATTTTTAATGCGTCAGTATCCAGTGGATGCCGCGTGCCATGCGCAGGTCAGTTTGGGTAAAGTGATTGCCGGGGTTGAGCTCCAGCGTTGTTGGAATGTCACGCTCGATAAACAGCTCTTCCATCGCGCGCGTATCGTCGAGTACGTGCCGCATCATGCGGTTGGGCGTCTTGGTTTCCTTTTTGCCGAGTGACAGATAGACGGCGTCGGGCGTAGCTGTCATCGTGCGCTCGCGCGCGTAGTCGATAAAGCCGGGGAACCACAGCGACCCCGATGCACTCGCCGCGCGCTCAAAGACATCTGTTTGCCAAAGTGCCCACAGTGCAAAAAGACCCGCCAACGAGTAGCCGGCAACGCCGCGCCAGGTGGGCGGTTGCGGGAGCGATGATTCGGCCTCTGGGATTATCTGCTTCAACAACTCGTCAAGAAAACCAGCGGCCTGTCCACCAAAGGGCTCGGCATCGCGCACGGTACCGTCGCATACCCAGGGGCTCAGCTCGCGATTCCAGTTGAGGCTGCCAATGCCGACAAGCGTGAAGGGCGGGCAGTTGAGCTCTCGGCAGCGTTCATAAACCTCCGTGCCGTCGCCCATGACCACGGGAAGATAGATGACTGGTGCGCTTTCGGCATGCTGTGCATGAACGGTTATCTGCTTTTGATGCGCTTCCATGACGGGCTTCTCTCGGCGTTGTGATATCGACGGCCCCCATTGTCGCACGCCGGCTCATGCAGGTTGGGCTAGACCAAAGACAATCTCGTGCATACCCTGCGGACGCATATGGAAAACGCCACCGCCGGAGGGGAGCTCGGCAGTGGCGTTGTTAAACGATGCTGGGACTCGGGGCCTTCGCGGGAGCTGCCATGTGCGCAGAGGCGTCTAAGAGCGCTTGCGGCTCGCCATGGTGCCTGCGGCGATAGCGGCTGTTCCCGCAAGGACGGTTGCCACGATGGCCGCACCCGAGGTGTCGCCGGTTGCCGCGAGCACGCCGGTAGTCTTGGCTTTCGTGATTGAAGCCGCAACGGCCTTGGTCGGCTTTGAGCACTCAGGCTTGGGGTTCTGCTTGGACTCCGCGGGCTTGCTTTCTGCGGGCTTGGTCTCGTCGGGCTTGGGGTCTTCCGGCTTGGCTACCTCGGGAGGTGCGATGACCATGCTCTTGGCGACAGCTTCGTTATAGGGGGAGTCGATCACAGCGTCGCCCGTGCCGATGGCTTGGCCTGCCTCGTAGATGCCGTCACGGAGCTTGCGATAGTCAATGACCTTGCCGCCTTCGGGCGTCTGGATGGCGGCGTTCTCAATCTTGATGGTGCCGATTGTCTTGCCGTCAGCGCTCATGGCACGGGCAAAGATTGCCGCTGTATCTCCTTCGGCCGTTACCTTGCTGCGGATGATCGAGATGACTGCGGGTGTGACGCCCTCGCTGGTCTGGGCGATGATGCCGATGTTCTCGCCTTGGGGCTCGGGGCTCGTCTCACCATCTTGGTTTTCGCTGTAGGGGATGGGGCCGTCGCCGTTCTCGACATAGCGGGCTATGGCCTTGACAACGGAGTCGCTGATGTAGATGTGGCCACCCTCCTCGTTGGGTCGATCGTTTCTGGTGGAGAATGCAGCCGAAACCTCGCCTTCCGCAAACGCGTCCACGGTGGAGCCGTTCTTGACGACGATATCGTCTTGGTAGGTGAAGAGGGCAATGGCGTCACCGTATCTGCCTTTACTTGCGCGGACTGTCACGTTTGCATGATCGAGTGTGATGCCCTTGTGGGCATAGACGCCATATTCAACACCGTTTGCGTTGAGGGAGGCGTTTGTGGCTGCGAGGCTGCCCTTGGCCTCGACGGCGGCGTCTTTCTCGGAGCTCGCCTTGACCTGGCTGCCGTCCGAGATATTGATGTTGCCGCCGCTCCAAATGGCCTCACCATCGGCTGAGCTTGCCTCGACTGTGCCGCCACCCTTGATGGTGAGGTTCTTGTCGGTTCCGATACCCTTGTCCTTGGTAGCCCTGGCGGTGACGGCCCCGCTGTCGTCAATCGTGATATTGCCGTTTGCCCTGATGCCATCCGATACGCCCGTGGCGTTGACGTTGCCCGAACCTTTGATAGCGAGATCACCCCCGGCATTTATGGCGTCAAACCCAGTGCTCGTGGCGTTGACGGATCCGGCTCCGTCGATGTTGATATTACCCGTGGAGAGGATAGCGTCCTCAGTAGATGTCACGCTGAGCGTGCTGCCCGCGTCGCCTTGGATATTGAGCTCGGCGTTCTCGTTAGTGCCATGAGAAACGTTGATGCCTTCGATCCATTCGGCAGTGACGATGTTGGTCCCCGAGTAATTCACGTTGAGCTTGCCTGCGGCCTGGATCTCGCCGCCGTTATAGTTGTTGAGCTTCAAGTCGTCGGCGCCGTCCCACGACCAGGTACCGGCCTCGTCGCTCGCCGCGGTGTTGTACTTGTTGCCGCCGACCTTGACCCATTCCGCCGCGAGCGAGACGCTCGGCATGAGCAGCGAGCTCACCGTGAGCGCGCACACGGCGCCTACGACGATGCGGCGCGTCACGCGGCGCCAGCTGCCGTGCGCGAGTCCTATGCGACGGCGAACGTCGGGTTCGGCAACATGGGTTCCGGCGGTAGTGTCATTGCGTTTGGGGGTCGTGAACAAGGCTGCCATGGTTGCTCCCGTTCTCATAGGGCCTATACGGCTAGATTCAGCGTATCTGCTGGATGTTGCCGGCGGTAGTGCCGTTTGGAGGGCAAAATGTCCAAAATCCGGAAGAGGAATAAGCTGCGCACCTACGCGTTGTCGGGCATTAATCACAAAGCGCGGAGCCGCTTGTTGCGACTCCGCTCGCGTGTGCGCCATACGAGTGCAAACAGGAAACGCCACCGCCGGAGGGGAGCTTGGCGGTGGCGTTGCTAAACGGCGTGCGGACTAGGCGTATTCGGGGGTGCCGCCCCGTGCGTTAAAGATCGAGGCGTCTATGCACGCTTGCGACTCACCGCGGCGCCGGCGGCGATGGCGGCTGTTCCCGCAAGGGCGGCTGCCACGATGGCTACGCTCGAGGCGTCGCCGGTTGCCGCGAGCTTGCCGGTGGTCTTGGCTCCCGTGGCTGCAACTGCAACGGTCTTGGTTGTCTTCGTGCCCTCGGACTTGGAACCCTCGGGCTTGGTCTCGCCTGGCTTCTCCTCGGGTTTGATCTCCTCGGGAGGCACGATGACCGTGCTCTTGGCGACAGCTTCGTTATAGGGGGAGTCGATCACAGCGTCGCCCGTGCCGATGGTTTGACCCGCTTCGTAGATGTCGCCGTTGCTGAGCTCTTCTTTGTTGCGATAGTCAATGACCTTGCCGCCTTCAGGCGTCAGGATGGTGGAGCCTTCGATTTCGATGGTGCCGATTGCCTTGCCGTCCGCGCTCATGGCAAGGGCGAAGATCGCCGCCGTGTCTCCTTCGGCAGTGACCTTGCTGCGGACGATCGAAATAGTCGCGGGCGTGATGCCCTCGCTGGTCTGGGCGAAGATACCGATGTTCAGACCCCTAGGCTCAGGGATGACCTCGCCGCTTTGGTCGTTGCTGTAGTGGTCAGGGCCGTCGCTACCGGACTCGACATAGCGGGCTATAGCCTTAACAACGGAGTCGCTGATGTAGATGTGTCCGCCCGCGTCGTTGAGCTGGTGGTTTCTGGTAGAGATTGCAACCGAGAATTCGCCTTCCGCGAACGCGTCCACGATGGAACCATTCTTGATGACGATGTCGTCCCCGTCAGTGATGAGGGCGATGGCCTGGCCGCCGCTCGCGCTTGTGCGGACCGTTACGGTCGCGTGATCGAGTATAGCGCCCTTGCAAGCATAGACGCCATATTTAACACCACTTGCGTCAAGGGAGGCGTTCGTGACCGCGAGACTGCCCTCAGCGTTGACGGCAAGATCTCCCTCGGAGTTCGCCTTGACCTGGCTGCCGCCCGAGATGTCGATGTTGTCGTCAGCCCAAATCGCCGCTTCTTCTATCGAGCTTGCTTCTACCTTGCCACCGCCTTTGATGATCAGGTCACTGCCCGCGGCGACGCCGTAACCTTCGCCTCCTTTAGCGATCACTGTACCAGAGGAATCGATGGTGGTCTTGCCCTTGGATTGGATGCCTTCGGTACCGCCCGTTGCATTCACGGTGCCCGAGCCTGTGATAGAGAGATCGCCCTTTGCCTCAATTCCGTCGGAATTAGTGCTTGTGGTGTTCACAGTGCCTGGGCCAGAAATGGAAAGGTCACCTGTTGATTTAATTGCATCGGCCTCGGCTGTCACATTGAGCTCATCCGTGCTATTCGAGCTCGTTATGTTCAACTCTGCTTTCTGGCTAGTGCAATCCTGCGCCTTGATGGCGGCCCCGGTGTAATCGGGCTCGGTTTTCACGGTGTTCTTGCCCTCGTAGGCAATGTTGAGCTTGCCCGCAGCCTTGATCGCACCGCCGTCATAGCCGTTGAGCTTCATATCGTCGGCGCCGTCCCAGCTCCAGGTGCCGGCGGCGTCTCCCGTGGGCCCCGCGGCCGCTTCATGGCGGACGCCGCCAACGTCCACCCACTCCGCCGCGAGCGAGACGCTCGGCATGAGCAGCGAACTTACCGTGAGCGCGCAGGCCAGGCCGCAGACGATGCGGCGCGTCACGCGGCGCCAGCTGCCGTGCGCGAGCAGCGTGCGACGGTGCACGTCGGGCTCGACAAAATGGGCTCCTGAGGTTTTATCATTGCGCTTGGGGGTCGTGAACAAGGTGGCCATGGTTACTCCCATCCTCATAGGGCCTATGCGATTACGCCCAGCATATCTGCAGGATGTAGCCGGCGGTAGTGCCGTTTGGAGGGCAAAATGTCCAAAACTTGGGAGGCAATACATCGCGCGTCCGTGCGGTGCCTGGCTTTAAAAGAAAAGCGCGGATCCGCTCGATGCGACTCCGCGCTTTGGTGTTCTGCTTTGGCAGCTTTGCCGTTACGCTACAAAGAAGTAGACGAGGAAGGCAAGGGCTGCGATCCACATGAGCGGCTTGATCTTGGATGCCTCGCCCTTAAAGAGCGCGACGACCACGTAGGCGATAAAGCCCAGACCAATGCCGGCAGAGATGGAGTAGGTGAAGGGCACGCCGGCGACAATCATGAACGCCGGGAAGCCCTGCGACACGTCGGACCAGTCGATCTCGGAGGCCTCGCTCATCATGAGGTAGCCGACGTAGACCAGAGCACCGCAGGTGGCGGCGCTGGAAACGATGGTGACGATGGGGGAGAAGAACGCGGCGAGAATGAACAGCACGCCGGTGGTGACGGAGGTGAGGCCCGTGCGGCCACCGTCGGCAGCGCCAGAGGTGGACTCGACGAAGGTGGTGATGGAGGAGACGCCCATAAAGCCACCGGCAGCAGCGGCCACGGAGTCGACGACCAGGATGGGACGGATGTCCTCGACATTGCCGTCCTCGGTCAAGAACTCGCCCTGCTTGGCGACGGCCATCGCGGTGCCCATGGTGTCGAAGAAGTCGCTCATGAGCAGCGAGAAGGCAACGACGAGCAGCATCGGGTCGGTCAGGACCTTCACGATGGCAAGGTTGCCGTCGGCAGTGCTGGCAAACGGGGCGCCGAAGGTCGAGAAGTCGAGCGGTGCGATGAGGCCCTCGGGCGCATGGGTGACGCCCAGCGGGATTCCGGCGATAACGGCGACGATGATGCCGATGAGCAGCGAGCCCGGCACGTTGCGGGAAGCCAGGGCAACCGTCACGACGATGGAGATGATGCCGACGATAAAGGTGGGGGAGGCGATGTCGCCCAGGCCGACGAGCGTACCGGCGCCAGCGGTGATGATGCCGGCGTCGCACAGGCCGATCATGGCGATAAACAGGCCCAGACCCACCGAGATGGCGTGGCGCAGGACCACGGGGATGGCGTCCATGATGGCCTCGCGCAGGCCGCAAAGGACGAGCAGCAAGATGACGATACCCTCGAGGAAGATAACGCTCATGGCGACGTGCCAGTCACCGCCGCACATGGTGGTGGTGATGCCCGCGATCATGGCGTTGATGCCCAGGCCTGAAGCGCAGGCGAGCGGGCGGTTTGCGAAGATGCCCATGCAGATGGTCATGATGCCGGCGCCCAGGCAGGTGGCGCAGGCGAGCGCTCCCGCATCAATGCCAGCGCCCGAGAGCACTGCGGGGTTGACGGCGATGATGTAGGCCATCGCCAGGAATGTTGTCAGTCCAGCGCGAAGTTCGGTCCCGATTGTGGACTTGCGCTCACTGACGTGAAAAAGTTCGTCCATGCATACCCTTTCCTTGTTCGGCCCCGAGTTTAGGCCGATTGACACGAACTCACTTACTATATCGTCTTTACAACCTTGCTGTTCCTCGCATGTTGATGTTCGGCGCTTTGTAACAGACGGACGGTATTTATCGCATGAAAATGTGTGGGTACCGTATACTTAAGCGGTTACAACAACCCCTATGGAGGAACGTATGATTAAAGAGCTTTGCCACGACGAGGCTATCCTGTCCCAGCGTTGCGAGGTTGCGACCGTCGAGGACGAGTCGGTTGCTCAGGACCTGATCGATACCATCAAGTCGCTCGACGATGCCGGCTGCCTTGCCGCTAACCAGATTGGCGTTACCAAGAAGGTCTGCGTCTACCTGGACGACGCCGGCGAGCCCCACGTGCTCTACAACCCCCGTCTGGTGTTTGGCCTGGGCGCCAGCAAGATGGAGGAGAGCTGCCTGACGCACGAGGGGGTCACCAAGTCCACGCGCTATATCAAGTGCAAGGTTGCCTTTGACCAGATCGTCGATGGCAAGATGCGCGAGCGCAAGCAGGACTTTGTGGGCTTCGAGGCGCAGATGATCCAGCATATGATCGATCACTGTCTTGGCAAGCTTGTCTAGGGCGACCACAGCACCGCACTTCGTCGTTTTTGGTCCGGGCGTGACATTGTTGTCATGTCCGGGCTTTTGTGTTTAGCGCCTTTTTGTTTGGTGACAATGAACTTAGCAAGAACGTAAAGCTAGGAGGCGCTATGTGTACGAGCATTCGATTTACCGATAATTCCGGCAACATGTATCTGGGCCGCAACCTCGACTGGAGCTTTGACTACGGCCAACAGGTTCGCGTGATGCCGCGCGGGTTTCACATTCCGTATTCGTTTATCGACGACGCGACAGCGGCACACGCGGTGATCGGCATGTGCATCGATTACAAGAACTACCCCATGTTCTTCGACTGCGGCAACGATGCGGGCCTCGCCGTGGCGGGTCTCAATTTCCCGGGTTATGCCAAGTATGCCGAGGACCCTGTCGACGGCAAGACCAATATCGCGGCCTATGAGTTTCCCCTGTGGGTGGCAGCGACGTTCTCGACGGTCGACGAGGTCGAGGCTGCGTTGCACGATACGGTGATTGTCGCCAAATCTGCCGGAGAGGGGCTGGGCGTGTCGCTGCTCCATTGGATTATCGGCGACAGGCAGCGTAGCATCGTGGTCGAGATGATGGCTGACGGCCTGCACGTATACGACGATCCGGTCGACACCCTTGCCAACCAGCCGACCTTCCCGTGGCATATGGAAAATCTACGCACCTATATCACCGCCACAAGCGATTTTCCGCAGACGGCGACGTGGCGTGGCGCCGAGCTTAAGCCTTATGGTGCGGGTGCCGGCATGCGCGGTATTCCGGGTGACTGCTATTCGCCGAGCCGTTTTGTAAAGGCGGCCTATCTCAATGCCAATTACCCGCAAAAGGAGAGCGAGGCCGAAAACGTCGTCCGCATGTTCCGCTCGCTCGAGGGCGTGGCGATGATCGAGGGGGCGTCCAAGATGGGCGATGGCAAGTTCGAGAAGACGATCTACACCGGATGCTTTAGCGCTCGCACGGGCAATTATTACTATGCGATGTATGGGGATCCGTCGATTCGCTACGTGAGCCTGATGGATGCCGAGGGCGCGAGCCCCGATAGGCTCGTGGTTCCCGAGCCGCGCCGTTCGTAGCTCACTGGTCCGTTGCGACATAAAACGGCCTCGCACCTCTTATGAGATGCGAGGCCGTTGCCGTCAATGGCTGGTGGCGTGTTAGAAGTTGGCGTCGTTGAACTGGGTGCTCTCGAGTCCGTAGAGTTGCTGTTCGGGCGTATCGGCGACGCTCTCGAGCAGCTCGGTGGGATCGACGTTCATGCTCTTGCCGGCCTCGTTGCCATTGACCAGGTCGTCCGAGAAGATGTCGACCTCCATTTCCTCGGCCTCTTCGATCTGAACCTCGAGCGGCACCTGGGTGCGCACAAGTTTGACGGCCGGGCGCATGCGGGCAAAGAGCGGTACGTACTCAATGATGATGGCCGAGTTCTCGAGACCGTACCAGCGTGCCGGGCTTCCGCAGGCGCGGCGGACGGCGTACTTGATGGCCATCACGCGGTGGTCATTGCGGTTGATGTCCGTTTCGGGGGCAAGCATCTTGCGCAGCATGCAAAAGCGGAAGTCACCTACGTTGCCGCGCGTCTCGTAGATGGAGTAGGTGTGATGTTGCGGCGGCAGCTCGCCCGATGCCATCAGGTCGCCAACAATCTGGCGCAGATAGGCGTTGACGCGCTGGTTGACCTTAAAGCCCAGGTCCAGGCGCACGCGGAACAAAAAGTCCGTGCCAAAGGTCTCGACGGAATACTCGTGCGTATAGGGTTCGTCGGTAACGTGCACGTTGATGAACCAATATGCCTTGACGCGCTTGGGGTGCTTGTCCAGGATGGAATAGAGCACGTCGCGGTCGAGTGTGAGCGGGTCGGGGCTGTTGGTGAGAAATACCAGATTGTCGGCGAGCACGGGATAGGTCTCGTCATTGCGCAGGCGATTGAGCTGGTCGATGTACTTGGAGACGGGCAGCAGGATCGTCTGCGTGCGCTCGATGGCGGTGCCGCGACGCCACACATACATAAGGCCAAACAGCAGTGCGGCCAAGAAGATCATCACATAGCCGCCGTCAAAGAACATGGTGAGGCACGAGGCGAAAAAGCACAGCTCAATGGCGCCGAAGAGCAGGGCGAAGACGCAGGCGCCCAGCTTGTGCTTGAGAATGCCGGCGATATAGCTCGTCAAAAGCGTGGTGGTCATAAGCATGGTCACGGTAATGGCGAGGCCGTAGGCACTCTCCATGCGCTCGGAGTTTTGGAACAGCAGCACGATGAAGATGCAGCCGACCCACATGATGTTATTGACGAGCGGAATATAGAGCTGGCCCTTGGTGTCGCTGGGGTAGTGGATGCGCAGGTGCGGCATAAGGTTGAGGCGCGTTGCCTCGGATACCAGCGAGAACGAGCCGGTGATGAGCGCCTGTGAGGCGATGATGGCCGCCACGGCCGAAAGCACGATGGCAAAGGGGCGTAGGGGCTCGGGGAGCATCATATAGAACGGGTTGACGATATCCATCGCGAGCATCTGGGGGTTGGAGTTATTGGCGAGTAGCCAAGCTCCCTGACCCAGATAGTTGAGGATAAGGGCCGCCTTAACAAATGGCCAGGATGCATAGATGTTTGCCTTGCCCACGTGGCCCATGTCCGAGTAGAGTGCCTCGGCACCGGTTGTCGACAGGAAGACAAAGCCGAGCACCATAATGCCCGAATGGTTGATGGGCGAGAACAGGAACATAATGCCGCGGATGGGGTTGAGCGCGCGCAAGATGGACAGGTTGCCGAGCATGTTGAACAGACCGGCGCCTGCCAGGAACAGGAACCACAGCGTCATGAGCGGGCCGAAGAGCTTGCCGATTGACGAGGTACCGGCGCGCTGCATGGCAAATAGGCCGCAGATAATGATGATGGTGATGATGATGACGTTGGTCTGGCCGTCGCCCAGCAGCGCATGGCCCCATTCGATGGTGCGCAGACCCTCGATGGCTGTGGTGACCGTGACGGCGGGGGTGAGGATGCCGTCGGCAAGCAGTGCCGCACCGCCGATCATGGCGGGCAGAATCAGCCATGGTGCCACCTTGCGTACGAGGCTGAACAGGGCGAAGATGCCGCCTTCGTTGTGGTTGTCGGCCTTCATGGCGATTACCACGTACTTGACCGTGGTCACGAGCGTCATGGTCCAGATGACGAGCGAAAGCGCGCCCAGGATCATGTCCTCGCTGACGGTACCGATGCCGCCGTTGTTGGCGACGATTGATTTCATGGTGTACATGGGGCTCGTGCCGATGTCTCCGTAGACGACGCCGAGCGTTACGAGCAGCATTCCAGCGGAAAGGGGGATGGCTCCATGCCCGCCCTGCCCGTGCTGGCCTTGGAGGCTTGCCTCCAGCTTGTTGTGTGCCACGTGGACTCCCTTAGACATCTGGTCTCTGCAAAGAGCAGTGGACCTTTATGCCATCTTTATACATATAAGAGCAGTTTGGCACATCGGGGTGTTTTAGACAATAATCCCCATCTGGGGATTATTCATGTACGCAGGTAGCATTTCAAAACAGGGGCTTTTAAGCGCGTACTGTCTGGGCGATACCGGCCTTGGCGCTTGCGCGCTTGCCAGCGAGTTCGCAAAAAATCGCGCCGCCGATGATAAGCGCGGCGCCCATCAGGCGGACCGGTGTTATGGCTTCGCCTAAAAGGACGGCCGAGAACACGACGGCCGAAAGCGGCTCGAGGTAGCCGACGACCGCGACGGTCTGGACGGGCAGCTTGGCGACAGCGCTAAAGTAGAGCAGGCAACCGATGCCGGTGTTGACGACGCCGAGCATGACGACGGCGCGCCAATCAATACTGGCGGCGACGCCGGCGGACAGGAATGAGGGAGCGCCTTGCGTGATGAGCGTGAGGACCAGCGCGGTCACAAAGGCGGCGCTCACCTGGAGCGTGGAGTTCTCGAGGCCTTCGATGTGTGGCGCACCCTTGCTAGCGATGACCATCAGCGCATAGCAAAATGCCGAGGCGATACCGCAGACGATACCCGCAATGGGCATATTGCCGCCTAGACCTTGCGCTGCAATGAGAAAAGCACCACAAGCAACGGCGACAAAGCCGGCGATTTTGCCGCCGGTCAGCTTTTCGCCAAAGATGAGCGGGGAGAGCGCCATGACAATGATGGGGCCGCAGTAGTACAGCAGCGAGGATACGCCGACGCCGATCGTCTGGTAGGCGCGGAACAGAAAAATCCAGCTGGCGCCCAGCGCAGCTCCCGAGAGGAGGAGAGCCGCGGCTTCGCGGGGACGAGATGGCGCCTGCAACTTATGGTGTTGGGTAGTGGCGAGGATGGTTACAAGCGAGAGGGCTCCCAAAAACGTGCGCAGCAGCACGATATCGGAGCTCGGCAGCGCGATGGCGGCGGCGATGATGCCGTTGGAGCCAAACAATAGCAATGCTGCTAAGTATGTAAACAGTCCGTTGTTCATGCGCTGACATCCCCCCTATATCCGAACATGTTCACTATGGATGAACTGGCTTTAGAAGAAAAGCGAATATAATGCATGGATAGCATGAGAAAAAATCATGCAAAGGTGGAGGGATGCCGTGGAAACGAATATTCAAAAGATGCAGGTGCTGCTCGAGACCGTGCGCGCCGGCAGTTTTACGCGCGCCGCCGAGCGGCTGAGCTATTCGCAGTCGGGCGTGAGCCGGATGGTGGCCGATCTCGAGGCCGACTGGGGCTTTAAAGTGCTCGATAGAAGCCGCGAGGGCGTAGTGCTTTCTGCCGATGGGCGGCAAGTTATGCCGGCGGTCGAGGCGTTATGCGAGGAATTTGCTCGTTTGCAGCGACGGGTGGATGAGATGCGTGGGCTCATGCGCGGCAAAATCTGCATCGGTACGTTTTCGAGTGTGGCGACCCACGTGCTGCCGCCGGTGATTGCGCGCTTTCGCGCCGATCACCCGGACGTCGATTATGAGTTGCTGATGGGCGATTACTCAGAGATTGAACAATGGGTGGCTGAGGGTCGTTGCGACCTGGGCTTTATCCCGCGTGAGCCACGCGGCGCCGGCATGGCGTCGCGGCCGTTGGTGCAAGACGAGCTGATGGCCGTGGTGCCAGCGAACTCCTCGCTTGCCACGGCGGAGGTCGTTTCTCTTGCCGATTTAGCCAACGAGCAGTTTATTCTGCTGGAACGCGGTACCGATGATGAGATTACGCCGCTATTCCGTCGGGCGGGGCTGGCGGTGCGCTCAAAACTGTCGACCTGGGATGACTATGCGATTATGGCCATGGTCGAGGACGGCCTGGGCGTGAGCATTCTTCCCGCGCTCATCTTGCGCCGCTGTCAGTTCGATGTTGCCGTGCGTTCGCTCGAGGGACATCCCCATCGGCAGATCAACGCGATATATCGCACGGCTGACGTTTCGCTTGCCGCCGCTCGATTCCTTGAATATCTCTAAACGCGTGCGCGTCATTGTCCGCCTTGGGCAAATCTCGGAGTTCGGTACGTTTTCTTGTGAAATTGAACTTCCGAATAAGGTACGGCGCTATACTGCTGCCTAAATTGAACTTAGGTTCAATTCGTGTTCTATAAATTGAACTTTGCCAGCAAGGAGGTTCCTGTGGCCCAAGAGACGTTTAGCGATCGCCTGCGACAGACTATGTCCGATCGCGACGTTCGCCAGTCGGACGTAATCCGCGCATCGGAGATGCTCGGCAAAAAACTCGGCAAGAGTCAGATGAGCCAATATGTGAGCGGCAAGACGATCCCGCGGCGCGATGTGGCAGAGCTACTCGCCCGTATTTTGGAGGTTGATGTTACCTGGCTGATCGCCGGTGACGCCGATCAAGGCGAGGAATCATCGCCTCGCAACGTGCCCAAGCCCGAACCCCATCCCTCAGCTCAAATTCTAAGGAGCACCACCATGCGTACTTTTTCTAAATCCACCAAGCTCGATAACGTCCTGTATGACGTGCGCGGCCCCGTCGTCGACGAGGCCGCCCGTATGGAGGACGAGGGCGAGCGTATTCTCAAGCTCAACATCGGCAACCCCGCGCCCTTTGGTTTCCGCACGCCCGATGAGGTCATCAAGGACATGCGCCAGCAGCTGCCCGACTGCGAAGGCTATTCCAACTCGCGCGGTCTGTTCTCCGCGCGCAAGGCAATCATGCAGTACTCGCAGATCAAGGGCCTGCCCAATGTTCAGATGGAGCACATCTACACGGGCAACGGCGTGTCCGAACTCATTCAGCTTTCGATGAACGCGCTGCTCGACAATGGCGACGAGATTCTGATCCCCAGCCCCGATTATCCGCTCTGGACGGCGTGCGCAACCCTTGCCGGCGGTCATCCCGTTCACTATCTGTGTGATGAGCAAGCGGATTGGTATCCCGACCTGGAGGATATGGAGTCCAAGATCACGAGCGCGACCAAGGCCCTCGTCATCATCAACCCCAACAACCCCACGGGCTCGGTCTATCCGCGCGAGGTGCTCGAGGGCATCGTTGAAATCGCGCGCAGGCACCAGCTCATGATTTTTGCCGACGAGATCTACGACCGCCTGTGCATGGACGGCTACGAGCACGTCTCCATTGCATCACTCGCCCCCGACCTGCCCTGCGTCACCTTTAGCGGCCTTTCCAAGTCGCACATGATCGCGGGCTATCGTATTGGCTGGATGGTGCTTTCGGGTAACCAGCGCTGCATGAGCGACTTTATTATGGGCATCAACATGCTCTCGAACATGCGCCTGTGCTCCAACGTGCCGGCTCAGTCGATCGTCCAGACGGCGCTCGGCGGCCATCAGTCTGTTAACAACTACATCCGCCCCGGCGGTCGTGTCTACGAGCAGCGCAACTTTGTGTATGAGGCACTCAACAAGATCGACGGCATCTCGGTGGTCAAGCCGCGTGCGGCGTTCTATATCTTCCCCAAGATGGATGTGAAGAAGTTCAACATCACCGATGACGAGCAGTTTGCCCTCGACCTGCTGCACGAGAAGAAGATCCTGATCACGCGCGGTGGCGGCTTCAACTGGGCTGAGCCTGACCACTTCCGCATCGTGTACCTGCCGCGCATGGAAGTGCTCAAAGAGTCGCTCGAAGACCTTGCCGACTTCTTCGACCATTACCGCCAATCGTAGGGGATTAGGTATCTGCCGCCGCAAGAATCGAGGCGTCGCAGGATAGACATACGACAGCGAGCGAGCCGCATTTGCGCCAAGGTGACGTGAAATGAGAGGGCGCTGACCTTCTGGTCGCGCCCTCGAAATTGAACGTCAGATTGGTGTGA
>URBQ01000007.1 GCA_900546115.1 uncultured Collinsella sp. | reverse complement strand
GCCGTCGGTGTCGTCCCAGATCTCGGGGCCGGTCGTTGCCTTGTGAATGGCCGGGTTCGCGGGGTTCACAAACTGGCCGGCGATGATGCTGTTGGGAGTCTCCTTCTGCAGCTCCTCGGCCTTGGCGATAGCGCCCTTCATGCCCTTGGAGCCGTCGGTGAGCACGAGCTGTGCTCCGTATGCCTGCATCAGCTTGCGGCGCTCGACGGACATGGTCTCGGGCATGGTGATGATCACCTTGTAGCCGCGGGCCGCCGCCACCGAGGCGATGCCGACGCCGGTGTTGCCGCTCGTGGGCTCGATGATGGTGTAGTCGCCGCCGCGCACGAGCTTGCCTGCCTTCTCGGCCTCGTCAATCATGTTCTTGGCGACGCGGTCTTTAACGGATCCGGCGGGGTTGAAGTATTCCAGTTTGACGAGCACGCGGGCCTTGAGGTCCTCGTCGGCCTCAAAGTGGGTGAGCTCCAGAAGCGGGGTGTGGCCGATAAGCTGATCGATGGACGTGTAAACCTTGCTCATGATGAACCTCCAAAGTGTTCAAATGACTGGATACCGTGTGGTTTTACGGTGCGTCTAGCAGCTAAACCCATAAACCTTATAGGTTGTTCGTTTAGCTGTTGGGAAGCATAGTAGACACCAAAGCCTAGTAATGCAATAGGAAATAGGAGATTATTGCAAGTTGATTAACCATCTTGACCGGAACGGGTATTTTCAAAGCCAATTTTTCGGCTAGAATTTCAACGGACTAAAAGACCGAAAGGCAGCACTATATATGTTGGTTTCTACTAAGGGCAGGTACGCCCTGCGCGTTATGGTTGACCTAGCCGAGCACCAGGCGGCCGGTCGCATCCCGCTCAAAGAGATCGCGGCGCGACAGGGGATTTCCGAGAAATATCTCGAGAACATCTTGGCTACGCTCGTGCGCGCCAACATGCTCTCGGGCATGCGCGGCAAGGGCGGCGGCTATGTGCTCACGCGCCCGCCCGAGCAGTACACGGTGGGCGAGATCTTGCGCCTGACCGAGGGTAGTCTGGCGCCGGTCGCCTGCCTGGATGGCGACTGCAAGGGCTGCTCGCGATCTGATAAGTGTCCCACGCTCGACGTGTGGAAGAACCTGGACAAGCTCATCAACGATTACCTCGACGGCGTGACGCTCGACCAGCTCGTCGCCCCCAACGAAGGCTACGACTACGTCATCTAACCCCACTTGCCATGTGGGGGCAGGGTGGAAATGGTAGATTTTCTTGCCCTCTGAGACTTGGCAAATAAGAAGGCCGCCCATTTTTTGCGATGGGCGGCCTTTGATTTGGTCCGATGCGTTTGTGCGTCGGGGGCGTTCTACTCTTCGGCAATACTATCGAGGATGCTGCGCATGATGGACACTAGGATGCTGCCCATAAAGGCCGAGCCAAAGCCGGCGATGGAGATGCCGACGCCCAACAGGTTGACCGACAGGTAGCTGGCGAGCTCCAGCATAAAGCTGTTGAGCACGAGCTGGAAAATGCCGAGCGTAATGATCGTGAGCGGCAGCGAGATGACCGTGAGGAACGGTTTGACGAACGAATCGACGATGTTGAGGAACAGTCCCACAAAGGCAAAGCAGACCCAGGCCTCGGCAAAGCCGAAGGGTTGGATACCGGGGACGAGGAACGTGGCGATCGCGATGGCGATCGAGGTGAAGAGCCAGTTAAGCATAAAGCGCATGGCGTGAATCCTTTCTTGCGCCGGGGTTGCTGGCGTCGCGTGAAGCGGCTTGCGGCGGCGACTTGGATGGTTGCGCGGGCGCGCCGCGGTGTTTGGGCGCCCATTGTCTCAAATATTCGTGGAGCTTACGTGCGCATTCGGTTTCTAAGCGGCGTTCGTCCTGAAAAACGTGCCGCTGACAGAGAGTCTTGTCACTTTAGTTTGGTGGTGTGCTACACTGCTACGGGCAAATGCTCCATGCATTAGTTTTATTGCATAGAACGGGCGAACGATGCCCGATGTCAGTATCAACTTCGATGCCTTTTGGCGGGTTTGGCGGTGATCGATGAATATCGAGAACATGTTTGACAAGCCTGATGTCAAGCAGCTGGTCCACGCATTTAGTCTTTTGGACGACGAGAACGATATCCAGGCGTTTTTAACCGATATCTGCACACCGCGCGAGATCTGCGATCTTTCTCAGCGCCTGCAGGTCGCGCGCTATCTGGATGAGGGCGAGCCCTATGTTGAGGTTCAGGCCCGCACCGGCGCTTCGTCCACCACGGTGAGCCGCGTGTCCAAGGCACTTAATGGCGAGTACGGTGGCTATCGCAAGATCCTCATCAAACTGGAGGATGGCGAGTAGGCCAGCGGCGACAAACGAATTGCGCAGAACCGTCCCTTCGGGGGCGGTTTTTTGATCCCTCGGGGACGGAGGAAATCTGTTGGCGTGGGGCAAATCTGTCCGCGTGGGCGGGTAGGATGGATGCATTGATTATTGCGAACGGTTTGAGTGGAGGACCATGCCTGTTCGAATCTATACCACTAATGCCGGCACGGATTTGAGCGATGCCGAGGCGGCGTTGCTCGCCGACCTGGTCGCCCGCCACGGGCGTGCTGTTTTGCTGGCGCCCTCGTTTGCTGAGCTCGACCTGTGCCGTCACGATGCTGCGGTTGCTGGCGCCTCGCTGGGCGTTGACTACAAAACCCCCGCGTCGTGGCTTCGTTCGCTGTGGGAGCTTATGGGCGATGGCCGCAGCTTCGTCGACAACATGCAGCGCCAGATGCTGTTCTCGGACATGATTGCCCGTCGCGACGATGCCGGCCTGCAGCCGCTTTCGCGCAGTCAGGGTACGGTGCGCATGCTCGCGCGCATGGCCCGCGATGTGCTGCCGGGCGTAGCGGGAACGGGTGCCGAGCGCTGCCGCGGCGACGTTTGCCAGCCCGATCCCAAGAGTGACGCCGAGGCCCGCGTGTTCGAGCTGTTGAGCGCCTATGCGAGCGGCTTGGACCGTCGAGACATGGTCGAGCCCTGCGAGGCGGCTGACCTTATGGGCGAGGTGCTGGCCGACAACCTTCCGGCGTGCGTCCGCGCCGTATGCGTGCGCGGTATCACGTCGTTTACGCACGGCCTGCTCGAGTTGCTGTCGGCCGTGGCGAACAATGGGGGAGAGGTCGTTGTGCTGCTTGCCCGCGAGCAGGCGGCAATGCGCGAGGAACTTGCCGCGGCATTTGATGCCCGCGGTGTGCTGTTTGAGGCCGCGCCGCTGGGCGAGGGTGCCGCCGCGCCCCAGACTGCCTCCAAGTCCGCCGCTCAGCCTACCTTTGTAGAGGTTGCCGGCCCTCACGCCCGCGCCCACGCCTATGTGGATGCAATCGATGAGCTGGTAAAAACGTGTGAGGACGCCGAGGTCGACGGCAGCGTCGCGGCGTCCGCGGACCCCGCCCGCGTGCTCGTGGTGTCTGCCCGGGCGCCCCAGCTGTTTGGTGAGCTCGCTGCCCGTTTGGCGGCGCGTCATATTGCGGCCGAGACAACCGAGTTCACGGCATTTTCCCAATCCATCGCGGGCAGGCAGTTCACGGCGCTCGTCAATCTGATTGAGCGCATGAAGGCCGCCGACGAGGGCACCGCCTCCAAGACCGAGTGGTGGCCCGCGCCGGAGCTTACCGACTGGATTAACAGTCCGCTTTCGGGTGCCGATGCCGCCAGCGCGCGCACCTTCGACAAGAACATGCGCCTGTCGCGCGGCAAGACCACCTCGGCCGTCAAGAGCCTGCTGCAGAGCGTGCAGGGCCAGGTTAGGGGCACGCGCAAGGCTGCCAGTGGTGAGAACTGGTTTAAGAACGTGCCGTGCGTGGCCTCGGACGTGTTCCAGGCGCTGTGGCGCGACAAACCCGTGACGGCGCTCAAGGCAATGCTCGCCGTCGCCGAGGCGTTGCCCGATTGCGCCCTTGGAGGCCTTGACGGCCAGGCCCGTCGCCAGGCAGAGACGGCTCTGCTGCGCCATGCCATCGAAATCCTTATGAACGATGCCCGCGCGCTCGACGTGTCGCAGGCCGCGACCGTGCCCGTGCTCGACGGCGTTCGTACCAAGGTGGACAAGCGCAGCACCGCATACGATTACGAGACCTACGAGGTCGACCGCGCACCGCGCGCCCAGGTGCGCTTTGCGTTGCTTGCCGATGCGGCAGCCCTGCGCCCCGACAGCTACGATGCCGTGCTGTTTGCCGACGTCGACTTGGACAGTTATCCGCTCTCACATGAGGAGGGCCCGCTGGCCACGCTGACGGCCGAGCTGGGGCGCAGTGGCGTGACGCTTGAGCCCGCGGTCCTGCTGCGCGTGCGCTTTGGCCGCGCGATGCAGGCCGCGCGCGGCCCCGTTGTGCTCGCCCGCGTGACCCACGATCGCCAGGCACGCGAGTGCTATCCGGCTGCCGTGTGGACCGAGCTGCGGGCGCATGCCGAGGCCGCTGGCGCCGCCAAGGTGACATGCGTGGGCGAGGGCGGTATCGTCGCCGATTTTGATCCAGCGGCCGGCGAGGGCATCGAGTGCAAGCGCGTCGCGTGCGAGTCCCCTCAGCATTTGAGTGAGGCGGCTGTGCCGTACCTGCTCCTGCGCCGCCGCGATGGCGAGGGTGAGAACGCTCCGCTCGTGCCGCGTCTGACGTCCGCCTCGCAGATTGAGGCGTACTCGACGTGCCCGCTGTGCTGGTTCGTGTCGTATCGCGTGAAGCCCCAGTCCATTGATGCGGGCTTTGGAAATATGGAGAAGGGCAACTTTGTCCACGATGTGCTGGAGCACCTCCATGCCCGCCTGCCCCAGGAGGGCATGAAGCGCGTGACGCCCGAGAATCTGCCGCGCGCTCAGGAACTGCTGCGCGAGGTCTTTGACGAGACCCTGGCCGAGCACGCCGGCAAACGCGGCACGGAGGGCCCGCTGGTGCCGCTCTCTGCAGTGGAGGAGCGCCAGGTTGCCGAGATCTTGCCGCAGTTGGAGGGCGTGCTTGCCTACGAGTCCGAGGCACTTGCCCCCTTTGCCCCGCGCTACCTGGAGTTCGCCTTCAACGAGCTCAAGGTTGAGTATGCCGGTTGGCCGCTTGGCGGGCGCATCGATCGCGTGGACGTGGATGCCGAGAATCGTGCCGTGGTGATCGACTACAAGCATCGCACGGGCGTTGAGGAGTTTAAGCTCGCCGACCCTACGGTGCGCGACGAGGAATCGGGCACGGCGCCCATCGACGATCCGCGCTGGTTGCCGCCACATACCCAAACGCTTATCTACGCCCAGGCCATGCGCCGGGCGCTGGATTTGGACACCCGCGCGGCGCTCTACTTTTCGACCAAGGGCGGCAAGCCGGCGTTGCGCGGTGCCGCGAGCGCCGAGCTACTCGAGGAAGAGCGCGGCGACGGTCGCATCCCGGGCCTTAAGAAAGGTTTCCCCGGCGAGGGTGGCAGCATGGACTTCGACGCCCTGCTCGATCGCGTGGAGGCCGGCATCGCCGAGCGCCTGCGCGAGCTCGAGGCAGGCAACGTTGCCGCCGTCGACCCGACGTCGGCTCAGGCCGCGCATGCGCGCTGCTCGTATAACCACGAAGGAACGTTTGTAAGGAGGGACGTGTAGGCCATGGATCTTTCGACTTTGATGCCGCAACAGCTGCAGATCGTCAAAACGCTCGACCGTCCGCTGTTTGTCTCGGCGGGCGCCGGTTCGGGCAAGACCTTTACCCTCACGCGCCGCATCGTCTACGCGCTCTCGCCCGAATCCGGTCCGTTCGTCGAGCATCTGGACCAGGTGCTCGCCATTACCTTTACCAAAGATGCCGCGGCCGAGATTCGCGACCGCGTGCGCCGCGCGCTCATCGACGAGGGCATGGACGAGGAAGCCCTGACCGTCGACGATGCGTGGATCTCGACCATTCACGGCATGTGCTCGCGTATCCTGCGCGCATACGCGTTGGAGCTGGGTATCGATCCCGAGTTCACGGTGCTCACCGATACCGATGAGCTTATGGACCAGGCTGTTGAGCATGTGCTGGCCCGCGCGACGGCGCCCGATGCCGCCCCCGAGCTCGCCGCTTCGCTTAAAAGCCTCTACGCCTGGTATCCCATGGCGGGCGAGGGCGGTCCCTTTGGCGCCGGCACGACCATCAAGGGTCTGGTGCGCGACCTGCTGGAGCTCTCGAGCCAGCTGCCGGGCGGCATGGACGACGTACGCGTGGCGCGCGGCCAGGCCGATACCTCGGCACTCGCCGATGCCTATCGTGCGGCGCTGGGCGCAAGCAAGGCCGCGACCGAGAAAGCGCAGATGGCGCTCGATGCCATCGACGCGTTCGAGGCGAGCGGCAAGACCATGGCCGATGCGGCACGACTCATGATGTCGTGCACCATGCCGCGCGCGAGCAAGGCGTTCCCCAAGGAGCAGGTCGAGCTGCTCAAGGCCGAGGCCGCCGATGCATTTATCAATATCGTGCTTGCCTGCGGTGGCCCCGCGCTCGATGCACTGGTGGGCTTGGCCCGCTCTGTAGAGGCTGAGTACCGCGCGCTTAAGGCCGGCCAGTCTGCCCTCGACAACAACGACCTGCTGCGCATGGCCTACGAGGCCCTGCGCGATTACCCGGCCATCCGAGCGGCATACGAGGGCCGCTTTAAGATGGTCATGATTGACGAGTTCCAGGATACCGACCAGATGCAGGTCGACCTGATACGTTACCTGACCGGCGCGGGGGAGCGTGCACTGTGTACCGTGGGCGATGCGCAGCAGTCGATCTATCGCTTCCGTGGTGCCGAGGTCGAGGTCTTCCGCCGCCAGGAGCGCAAGGTGGGATCGACGACGGCGTCCGAGGCGACTGCCGTGGCCGACGCCCCTGCTGGCGAGCTCGTTAAACTTGTGCGCAACTTCCGCAGCCATGACGAGGTGCTGCGTTACGTGGCACGCGTCTTCGACGGCGATGACGGCGGCCTGATGCAGGGCTTTTTGGATCTTGAGGCGAGCGACGGCCGCAAGGACACGCTGGTGGCGGACGCCTCGCGTCGCCAGGCCCTCTTTGTTGCCGGCGGCAGTACGCAGGAGCGCACGCAGGCCAAGGCCCGTGCGATCGCCGAACGCTTCCGCGCGCTTGCCGATGCCGGCCAGCCCCAGGGCGGCATGGTGCTGCTGCTGGGCCGCATGACCAACGCCGACGTCTATGCGCAGGCATTCCGCGACCAAGGGCTCGACTGCGTGATCGCAGGCGGCTCGGTCTTTGCGCAGGCAGCCGAGGTGCAGACGGTGCGCGCCCTAGTCTGCGCGCTCGCCAACCCGGCCGATACGGCGCAGGGCCTTATGCCGCTGCTCGCCTCGCCGATGTTTGCGCTCGGCGCCCAGGAGTTCCTGGCGCTGGCGACCAAGCTCGATAGCGAGACGGGGGAGACCTCGCGCCGGAATATCGACGCGGGCATCATGAGCGATTTCGACGTGCCGGGTTTGCAAGACTTGCCGCTCGTGACGCGCGCCCGCGAGGTGCTGCGGTATGCGCTTCGTCGTGTGGGTCGCGATTCGTTCGCCGCCATCGCGCGCGACGTGGTCAACGCTTCCGGTTGGTTTGTGCGTCTGTCACAGCGTGGTCCCGAGGGCAAGGCCATCGCCGCCAACGTGCTCAAGGCGCTTGATGCTGTGGTTGAGGCCGAGGCCGAGTTCGGTAACTCGCCGCGCTCCATTGCGCTGGCCTTTGACCGCTTCCTGGCGGGCAAGGAAGCCCCGGGCGCGCTCAACGAGGAGGGTGACGGCGCGGTACGCATCATGACGGTGCACGCCTCCAAGGGCCTGGAATATCCGGTCGTGGCGGTCGCCGAGTGCTTTGGCGTGCGCAAGTCCTCGGGTGCGGCACAGATGGGTCGCGTCGAGGGCGGAGCGCAGGTCGTGGCACTGCCGGCACGCTTCGACGGCGTTAAGCTCGCCGACGGAACCTTTGTGAAGGGCGACGACGTTAAAAAGCAGTTTGAGCATGTGTTTAAGGGCAAGGGCACGTCGCTGTGGCTGCCGCCGGAGCTCATGGAGGACGTCTGTGCGACGGGTTCTCCCGCCGAGGCATTTGCTCGCCTGCGCAACGATGACCTGCAGCTTTCGCTCGAGGAGCGGGCCCGCTTGCTCTATGTTGCCATGACGCGTGCGCGAGAGCTGGTGATCTTGGCGATGGATGCCGGCGTGAGCCGTGGCAAGGTGACGACGCCGACCTTCGACGTCGAGACCGATCTGACCTACGACGTGCTGCGTCGTATTCTGCCGACCGACGCTCTGGACATGCCGCAGCTCGATGCCGACCGCCTGGTGTTCGACAACTCCCAGCCGGGTGACTACGAGCTCATTTCGCTTTCGGACTTTACCTTTGGCGAGCAGGCGTTTGAGGCCAACGCTTCACTGGATGCCGAGGGCAGGCTTGTCCGCGGCGATGCGGAGCCGGAGGGCGCCGGTGCAGATGCCCACGCCGCCGTTCCCGGTCCTGCCGACCCCGAGCCCGATGCGTTTGAGCTTGTGTATCCCCAGGCGGTGGGCGTGCGCATGGGCACCTGCCCGTTCCCGGCGCGTGACTCGTATAGCTACTCGTCAATCGCGGCAGCGCTCCATGCCGAGGCCGAGGACCGTGCCGCCGAGGCGCGCGTGCCCATGGACGAGGCTGGCGATGATGCGGAGTCGGATGGCTCGGAGACGACGGATGCGGACGTGGCTGCTGTCGAGCCCGCCGGCAATCCCATGGCGCTGGGCTCGGCCTTCCACGCTGCCTGCCAGTGGCTCATCGAGATGGGTGCCGATGAGCTGCCCACCGCGCGCGCCGAAGCGCTGGCGCGTCTGTGGCGCCTGACGCCGGAGCAGCGCGAACGCTTCGACGTTGCCCTGGACCGCTGGCTCAAGTCGGCTGTTCGTACCGACCTGCTCGCGTGGCCGTGCGTTCGCGCCGAGGTGCCGTTCTTTTCGCTGGGCTGCGAGGACGAGGACATCGCTCGCTACGGTGCATATGCCGAGGGCGCCATCGACGCTTTGGCGACGAACCCGGCGGATTCGTCATGCGCGCTGGTCATCGACTACAAGACGGGCGGCACACCGGACGAGACGCCGGATCAGCTGCAGGAGAAGCACGCCCTGCAGGCGCGCGTCTACGCCGATATGTTGCACAAGGCAGGCTTTGAGGCCGTGACGGTCAAGTTCGTCCGCGTGGAGCAGGCCGATCCCGCCAACCCCTGCGAGCCCCAAGTGGTCACCTACAACCTTTAGCCCTCAACAACCTGCGGTGGAATCCCTATCGATTCCACCGCAGTCTTTTTGGGACGGAGCTTTTTTAGCTACTTTGGGCAAACCCACGCGGCCGCCCCGGATAAAGCCCTCAATCGTCCAAATAGCACCGCAACGCATGGGAGAGTCTGGGACGGTACAATAGCTCGAACGGTTCAAACGAATAAGGAGCCATATGCAGCTCACCAAAACGCTTGGGGTGACGCCGGAGGAGCTTTTTGACGCCCTAGCGGGGTCCATCATGCAGGATATCGAAAACGCCACGGGCAAGCGCTCCAGCCGCAACAGGCTCAACGGCAATAAGTACGAGAAGCGTGCCCAGGCCGCAAAAAGGCAAGGTAGCTCTTCATCGGAAACTGTGAACACTTCAGGCTTCGAGTCAGTAGCGAGCGGCCCGACAAAATTAGTTGATGGAAGTGCTAAATGAATAAGAATGCCGCTACGCAACTGCACATCTATTCCGTCTTTTTCGTTCTCGCGGGATTTGTTTTAAATCGGGGAGTGTTTCTACTTTTCCTTGCGGAGAAAGGAATGTCTGTCACGGAAATCGCGCTTTATCAAGCCCTGTTTAACATTGCAACGGTCGTCCTCGAGCTGCCAACAGGGCTGATAGGCGATTTCTTTGGAAAGAAGTTTTCGATTCAAGTGGGCGTGCTGCTGCTTTTCTTCCATACGGCTGGCATGCTGTTGCTCTCAGGTCCCTTTCTTGTCGTGCTTTCCCTTGTTGAGGCACTCGCCTACTCCCTTCAATCGGGGTCCGAACAAGCACTTTTATATGAAATTGCCCGGAATGCCGGTCAAGGAGAGCGCTTCCTCACCATCAATGCTCGGCTGCTTGCCGCGCAATCAATCGCTACGGGAATGGCAATTGTGCTCGGATCTTTCATTGCCCAAGTATCTTGGAGCGCCCTCTACGTATGTGTCTCTGTTTTCTATCTCCTGCAGCTTTTCCTTCTGTATCCCATTGAGAGGACGGAAGCGACCCGTTCTGAAAGCTCTGAAAAGGGAAGGTTTGACGCGGCCAAGATGTTCAGACGCGAAACCTGGCGTGTTGGAGAATCCGCTTTTGCGGTATTGCTTCTTCTAATCGGCACAAGCATGCTCGATGGATTCTATGGGAGTTATTACAACTTGAATCAGTTGGTATTCGACGCATTTGATGCTCCCGTCTCCATAATAGGAATCTTTTTCGGTGCATCCCATGCAGTAAATGCGACGGCCTACATTGCAGCAGATTTCTTCTCATCGCGTTTCGGGAAAAGAAATACCATGCTCGGCTCGATGCTAATCGAGGCTGGCCTTTTCATGATTCTTCCGTGGTTCGCTTCAAATCCGCTGTGTTTGTTTGGCCTTAGCATGGTGCTTTGTTTTCTCCCAGAAGTGGTGTACATCATTTCGGAAAACTTAATCCAAGACGCGATAGCGGATGATCTTCGCGCGACGATCCTTTCCGTCGCGTCTCTGGTAAGGGCTCTCTTTTCTGCAATGTTTTTCTCCATATTTGGATATGTGTTGGGGTTATATCCCATTCAGATAGCGCTCGGTGTTATTGGCGCAATCGCGATAGCAATTACCGCCGTTGTTTCTTTAAAAATGGTAGGAATACATGTCTCCAAGAATTGATATATCGATTGACGAGCTGCCCGAAGCGTCGAGCCTTCTTGATGGACATGACTATTCGTCACAAATCATTCAGCGTATCGCCGGGGTTCCAGTAATACTCGATGCATCGGGATGCCCTCATTCCCTTTTTGAAGGTCCCAAATTGACTACCCGTGTGGGTTTGGCTAGGTTCGGGTGCTGTCCGTGCCGTGCGGTAAAATCGTTCAGTCAGAACACGAACCCGCATCGGAGCTCATCACATGGCATTCGTCCATCTGCACAATCACACTGTTTTCTCCATGCTCGACGGCGCAACCCGTATCCAGGATATGGTCAACCGTGCCGTAGAGCTGGGCATGCCCGCCGTGGCCATTACCGACCACGGCTACATGTATGGCGTGCCCGATCTGGCGCTGGCCTGCGACGCCGTCAACCACAACACGCCCGAGTACAAAACTTGGAGTCACGACAAGGCCTTCTTGGAAAAGGACCGCCGCGACGAGCTGGTGGAGCCCGACCCCGAGGCAAACCCGCGCGAGCATGCCCAGTATGTGAAGGACATGGCCATGTGGGATGAGAAGGGCAACATCGACGAGCTCAAGCCGCCTCTGGTCATCAAGCCCATCTTTGGCTGCGAGGTTTACTTTACGCCGGACGAGACGCTCGCCCGCGACCATAAACCCGAGCTCTACCACATGATTCTTCTGGCCAAGGACCAGGAGGGCTACGTCAACCTGATGCAGACGGTCTCCGAGGCAGCCGTGCAGGGCTTTTACTACAAGCCCCGCGTGACGCTCGACAACCTGCGCCGCCACGCCAAGGGCATGATCTGCACCAGCGCCTGCATCGCGGGCATCATTCCCAAATACATCGACCGCGGCGACATGGAAGGCGCCATCAAGTGGGCCGAGACCTTCCGTGATACCTTCGAACCTGGCGACTTTTATATCGAGATCCAGGAACACGGCATCACCACCGACAACGGCCTGACCGATGAGCAGATGGACCGCACGCTCATCGACATCGCCAAGCAGGTAGGTGTCAAGGTCATCGCCACCAACGACTTCCACTATCTGCGCCGCGAGGACGCGCCCGTACAGGACGTCATCATGTGCATCGGCATGAACGCCAAGGTCGACGACCCCAACCGCATGCGCATGACCGGCTCGGAGTTCTACATGAAGACCGAGGAGGAGATGCGGGCAATGTTCCCGTATTGCCCCGAGGCCTGCGACAACACAATCGAGATCGCCGACAAGTGCTACGTGGAGCTCGACTGGGACTCCATCATCCTGCCGCGCTTCCCGTTGCTCGATCCCGGCGAGACGCACGAGAGCCAGTTCCGCCGCGAGTGCGAGAAAGGCCTGCGTCAGCACTACGGCGACGACTGGGCTACGCGCGAGATCGGTGGCGTCAACATCAAAGAGCGCTTTGAGTACGAATACAAGGTCATCTGCGACAAGGGCTTTGCCGCCTACTTTTTGATCGTCGCCGAGTACGTGCAATGGGCCAAGGACAACGGCATCGGCGTCGGCCCCGGCCGTGGCTCGGCCGCCGGCGCTATCGTCGCCTACGCCATGAACATCACCGCGTTCGACCCGCTCGAAAACGGCCTGATGTTCGAGAGGTTCCTGTCCCCGCAGCGTACCGAGATGCCCGATATCGATATGGACTTCGACGATGAGCGGCGCCTCGAGGTCGTGGAGCACGTTCGCCAGCTCTACGGCCCCGAGAAGGTCACCCACGTCATCACCTACTCGACCATTAAGGCCAAGCAGGCCATCAACGACGCCGCGCGCGTTCTGGACTACCCGGTCTACATGGGCCAGCGCCTGTCCAAGATGGTCTCGAGCGATCCCAAGGTCAAGCTCAAGCAGGTGCTCGACAAGCAACCCGGCAAAGAGGATCTGTTTAACCCCGACTTTGCCGAGGCCTATAAAAAGGACGACGACGCCCGCCGCATCATCGACACGGCGCTCTCGATCGAGGGCCTCACCCGTGGCGAGGGCGTGCACGCGTGCGCCGTTCTGATCTGCCGTGACCCCGTCAACGAGCACGTGCCCACCAAGCTCGACACCAAGGGCGGCGTCGAGATTACCCAGTACGAGGGCCATACCGTCGCCGACATGGGCCTGCTCAAGATGGACTTCTTGGGCCTGCGCACGCTGACGGTTATCTCCAAGGCCAAGGCGAACATCAAGAAGAACTTCGGTATCGACATCAAAGAGGAAGAGATCCCCTTTGACGACCCCGAGATCTTTAAGCTCATGGGCTCCGGCCACACCGCCGGCGTCTTCCAGGTTGAGTCCGCCGGCATGACGGCCACGATCAAGAACATGAAGCCCACCGAGTACAAGCACGTCGTGGCATTGATCGCCCTGTACCGCCCGGGCCCGCTCGGCGCCGGCATGGTCTCGTCCTACATCAACCGTATGAACGGCAAGGAGCCGGCGGTTTCCTACGACGACCGCCTGGACGACATCCTGGGCGAAACCTACGGCACTATGGTCTACCAGGAGCAGGTTATGCTCATCTCCGTCGAGATGTGCGGCTTCTCCAAGGGCGAATCGGACTCGCGTATCCGTAAGCCCGTGGCTAAGAAAAAGATCAAACTGCTCACGTCGACGGTGCTCCACTGGGAGGATGGCTCGGACGAGACCACCTACGACCACTGGATGAACGGCGCTATCAAGAACAACTACACGCGCGAGGTCGCCCAGAAGATTTGGGACGATGTTCTCGAGTTCGCGTCCTACGCCTTCAACAAGTCGCACTCCGCCGGCTACGCCATCCTGGTTATGCAGACGGCGTGGCTCAAGGCGCACTATCCGCACGAGTACATGGCGGCCGTCCTGACGTCCTACACGGGCAAGACCGACAAGATCGTTCACTACGTCTCGGCATGCCGTCACGACGGCATCCCCGTGCTGTCGCCAGATGTCAACGAGTCCGGTACCGAGTTCACGGCTACCAAGGAAGGCGTGCGCTTTGGCCTGGCCGGCATCCGCGGCGTGGGCACCGGCGTGGCGCAGACGATTATCGCCGAGCGCGAGGCGGGCGGCCCGTTTAAGACGCTGCACGACTTTGTCGAGCGCGTGGACTCGAGCCAGGCCAACCGCCGCGTGATCGAATCGCTGATCAAGGCAGGCGCCTTCGACTCCACGGGCTATCCGCGCCGCCAGATGATGCACTTTGTGGACAAGAACAACCCCGAGAACATCATCGACGCCGCAGTAAAGCGCCAGAAGGACCGTGCGAGCGGCCAGACCTCGTTCTTCGATATGTTTGGCGACGTTGAGGGCTCGGGCTTCGAGGTCAGCGTGCCCGATCCGGACGGCCAGGAATGGGACCGCCACCTCAAGCTGAGCCAGGAGAAAGAGGTCCTGGGCATCTATGTCTCGGACCACCCGCTGCGCCCGTTTGAGTATGCACTAGCCAAGGCGCGCGACTTCTCGTTCTCGCAGATCGATACTGGCTACGAAGTGCAAAACCCCACGGGCGGTACCATCAACCAGGAGATTCCCGAGGGTAAGGCGCTGTGGTGGGCCGGCATGGTCTCGAGCGTGTCCAAGCGCGTGACCAAAAACGGCGACCCCATGGGCATCGTGCAGCTCGAGGACATGGAAGGCGAGGCCACCGTCGTCGTGTTCCCCAAGACCTACAAGGAGGCCGAGGGGTATCTGTACGGCGAGGTCGATCCCGAGACCGGCGTGCAGCTGTCCGACGCGTTTGTGCGCATTAAGGGCAAACTCGAGCGCTCGGACCGCGGCGACCAGATCATCGCGCAGGAGATCGTGCCGCTCGAGCTCAACGAGGAGAACAACAAGCCCAAGGTGTTTGAGGTCATGGTGCCCAACAGCCGCTTTAGCCAGGGCAATATGGCGCGTCTTGCCACGGTGCTCACCACCAACCCGGGCGGCGACCGCGTGGAGATCTTTATCGAGCAGGTGGACGGGCGCGTGTTGCGTGCCGAGGTACCTGCTAAGGTCAACGCGCGCTCGATTCCGCTGCTGGCCGAGGCCAAGGCCATTGTGGGTAACCAGGGCCGCGTGACGGTGATCTAAGCTACCCCGGGTGAGATTGGAGGAAGTGATGGCGCAGGGGACGTTTGTGCAGGCGCTCCGGAAAGAGGCGGCGCTGAGCGGCACCTTTATGAAGGGGCGTTCGCTCATGCTCAACGGTGCCGTGCTGTCGATCGAGGACAGCGGCTCGCGCTTCTCCAAGAACGTGACGGTCGAGGGCTCGGTGCGCGGCTCGCGCGGCGACCTGTACAAGACGCACGTGGCGCTCGACATGGACGAGCACGAGGTGATCGACTACGACTGCGATTGTCCCGCTGCCTATCGCTACCCCGGCATGTGCAAGCACGCCATCGCCACAGCTCTGGCGTACCTGGACGCCAGCGGCATCGAGCCTGTTGAGGGGCTGCGTACGCCGGTTCGCACGTTTGCGGCGCAGCCGAAACAGCCCGCGCGCACCGCGCCCAAGGCGCCGGCCGTCAACCCCAACTTTCCCTTCCCGGCGCCCGTTCCCACGAGCCCCAGCCTCATGGCGGCGCTCTCCGATCTTTCGGACGCGCGCATGGATGAGCTGGCGAGCATGCGCCGCAAGCTTGCCGGTGCCGTTGATCCCGACGCCCCCAAAGCGGCGTTGGAGCCCTCGTTGGTGCCGTACTACAATCCGCTGTTCGCTGACCGCTTTAGCTGGGCGCTCGAGTTCCGCATTCGCTGCGGTTCGGTGTCCTACGTGGTCAAGGATATCGACGGCATGGCCGACGCCTATGTCCGAGGCGGCACCTTCTCGTACGGCAAGAAGCTCACGTTTGTCCATACGCCCGAAGCCTTCGAAGACGTGTCGACAAAGCTGCTCCACCTTGTTGTGACGACAGTTGCCTATCTCGATGACATCACAAGCTCGCGTTCGGCGTCGTACGATTTTGCACGCAGCGGCTTTGTCGCCGAGCGCCAGTTGCCGCTGTCCGAGCATAGCATCGTATATGTGCTGGACCTGCTGCGCGGCCAGACCATCTCCTTTGAGCCCGCCTGGTCGCGGGGGACGACGACGCATCGCACCTATGACGTGGCGGTTGAGATGCCTCCGGAAGGGGAGGATGAGGTGCTGTCTAAGCGCCCACCGCTCCTTGCCGCCAAGATCGCGCCGGCGGCCGGTGGCAGCTACGATCTGCGCCTGCCGGCCGATACGTACTGCTTTGCTTCGGGCGACGTTGCCTATCTGGTCGACACCCGTCGTGCGCGCCGCACCGATGTAGCGTTCGCCCAGCATTCGGCGCCGTTTCTATCGCGCTTGCTGCCCTGTCGCACGCCGGTTCATATCGCTGCCGACCAGGTGAGGGAGTTCTGTCGTATGGCGCTGCCCATTTTGCGCGACTACACCGACCTCACCGCGCCCGCGGCGCTCGATACCGTGGCGCCCGAGCCAAGCTTTGCTATGGCGATCGGCGTCGACGACGGGCTCGTGACCTGCAAAATTACGGTTACCTACGGCGACTGGTCGGCAGATCTCTTTAGCCTGGGCGCTCCGGGCAGCCCCTTCGAAGAGCGGCGCCTGGGCGTGCCGCCGCGCGACGAGGTGGCAGAGTTTCGCGTTATGGACACGGCGGCCCTGTATTTCGACTTCTTCGAGGGCGGCCTGGCGTTTGAGGAACGCGATGACGAGAGCCTGTTCCACTTGCTGACCGAGGGCCTGTCTGCCCTGTCCGAGCTGGGCGAGGTCATGCTCAGCGACCGCCTGCGCCAGATCTCGGTCCGCCCTGCGCCCAAGCTTTCGGTGCGCGCGACCGTCAAGAGCAATCTGCTCGATGTCGAATTGGGCGCGAGCGGCCTTTCGGCGGCAGACCTTGCCATCTACCTGGACTCGTACAAGCGTCACCAGACGTTTGCGCGTCTCACGTCGGGCGACATCATTCGCTTGGACGAGGGAGCGCGCGCCGCGTTTGGCCTTGCCGAGGATCTGGGGGTCGATGCTGTCGACCTGCTCGACGGCGTGTCGCTTCCCGCGTCGAGTACCCTGTTCGTCGACGGCATGCTTGCGCGCACGCCCGCGCTCGAAGCCGATCGCGACGCTGCATTCCGTCGCACCATCGAGCGCTTGGATACGCTCGGCAAGATGGACTTTACGGTGCCGGTCTCGCTCAAGGCCTCACTGCGCGGCTATCAGGTCGACGGCTACCAGTGGCTCGGTTCGCTCGAGCACCTGGGCCTCGGCGGCATCTTGGCCGACGATATGGGCCTGGGCAAAACGCTGCAGATGATCGCACATATCCTGGCGCGCGTGGAGGCGGGGGACACTAAGCCCACGCTTGTGGTGTGCCCTGCGTCGCTTGTGTACAACTGGACCGCCGAGCTGGAGCGCTTTGCCCCGTCGCTCGATGTGTGTGCCATTGTGGGCGCTAAGGCTCAACGCCGCGTGCAGATCGCCGGCGTGGCCGAGCATAACGTGGCCGTGACGTCGTATGACCTCATGCGCCGCGATATCGACGAGTATGCCGAGCAGGACTTTGCCCGCGTGGTGCTCGACGAGGCCCAGTACATTAAAAATCCGCTCACGCAGGTGGCGCGCGCCGCCAAGCGCCTGCCTGCCGGCGTGCGCTTTGCCCTGACGGGCACACCCATCGAAAACCGCTTGTCCGAGCTCTGGAGCATCTTTGACTTTTTGATGCCGGGCCTGCTTGGCACGCGCGAGTCGTTTGCCAAGCGCTTCGAAAGCCCGGTCGAGCACGCCGAGGGTGACAGCGCCGCTCGCCTGCAGGCGCTGGTGTCGCCGTTTGTGCTGCGCCGTGTCAAGGAGGACGTGGTGGCGATCTGCCCGAAAAGATCGAGGACACCGTCATGGCACAGCTCGCCGGCGAGCAGCGCAAGCTCTACCTGGCCAACCAAGACCGCATCGCCCAGCAGGTGCAGCATCGCGAGGCATCCGAGTTTAAGAAAGACAAGCTCAAGGTGCTCGCCGAGCTCACCAAGCTGCGCCAGATCTGCTGCGACCCGCGTCTACACTACGAGGATTACAAGGCGGGGAGCGCCAAGCTCGATACGTGTATGGAGCTCGTGCACGGCGCACTCGACGGCGGGCATCGCATCCTGTTGTTCAGCCAGTTTACGGGTATGCTCGATATCATCGGTAAGCGCTTGGCCAAGGAGGACATCGCCTTCCTTAAGCTCACGGGCGCTTCGTCTAAGGAGAGCCGCGCCAAGATGGTCGCGCAGTTCCAAGCGGGCGAGGTTCCGGTCTTTTTGATTTCGCTCAAGGCGGGCGGCGTGGGCCTTAACCTGACGGCGGCCGACGTGGTCATCCACTACGACCCGTGGTGGAACGTGGCGGCGCAGGACCAAGCGACCGACCGCGCGCATCGTATTGGCCAGCAACATACCGTGACCGTGTACAAGCTCATCGCCAAGGACACGATCGAGGAGCGCATCATGCAGATGCAGGAGTCCAAGCGCGACCTGGTCAACAGCGTGCTCGGCGGCGACGGCATCTCGTCGGCGCTGTTTACCCGCGAAGATGTTCTGGCGCTGCTGGGCGGCGACGGGCGCTAACCCGCTCGGGTGGGGCCGCCAGGGCGGATAGCGCACGCTGCCCCATCGTCCCCGCCCGTTATGTGTTCATTTGCAATGCCGTGGATGGTTTGTCTGCCTTTGGGCATAAGAACCATCAAGAACATTGGCACGTCAGCAAAGGAGAACATCATGGCGAAATTCTTTAAGGATCCCGACGGTAAGCTCATTGCCGCCCTTGGCAACGACGTTGCAACCCCTGCCGGTTGCACGGAACTGACCGCAAACACTGAGGACGCGGCGCACGAGAAGCACGTGCCTGTTGTCGAGACCGAGCGCGACGGTCACGTGATTCGCGCACGCGTTGGCTCGGTCGAGCACCCCAGCCTGCCCGAGCACTATATTGAGTGGATCGCCCTTGAGGCCGAGGGCCGCTTAGAGGTCCATTACCTTGAGCCCGGCATGAAGCCCGCGACGTTTTTTGCCGGCGGTTCCAAGACCGGTACCGTCTATGCCTACTGCAACCTGCACGGGCTGTGGTCCGCGACATTCTAGGAGCGCGCCCCCGCTCGGGGTATCATAGCTAGCATATGCACATGCGAGCGCCGACTGCATCATGCGGCCGGCGCTTTTACTACGGTTTCGATGGTTTACGACGGAAAGGGCTGAGCCATGAAGCTCGCGCTTGCACAGATCGATATGCGCCTGGGTGATATTGAGGGCATTTGCGGCCGCATCGAGGACCAGGCTCGTCTGGCCCACGAGCGCGGGGCGCGCGTGCTGTGCGTTCCGGCTCCGCTCTTTATGGGCGCCATGCCCGGGGGCCTGGTGGGCACTGCCGACTTTGAGCACGACATGCTTGCCGGCTTGACTGGTGTCGCCGAGCGTATCCAGGAGCTTGACATGATCTGCATCGTGCCCGCGGCGGTTTCGTTTGAGGGCCAGCCGCTGCTCGACTACATGATGCTCAAGGACGGTCATGTGGTGCCGGCGCGTTCGAGCATTGCCCTGCAGCGTGGTGAGAACAACGACACGCGTTGGGCGCCGCCGGTGTTCGACGTGGACGGCGTGCGCATTGCCGTGATTTTTGACTTGGACCGCGAACTCGAGATGTTGCCGACCGGTGTTGACCTCATTGCGTATTTCCAATTCAACGCGTTTGACATGACCGACCGCGAGACTGCTGCCATTGCCGCCGTACGCAGCGGCGCCTACCGCAAGATCGCATCCAAGCGCAGCGTGTGGTTTGCCTGCATGGCGCCGGTCGGTGCTTATGACGAGTCGGTGTATACCGGCGGTTCGTTTGTGCTCGACGACTGCGGTCGCGTGGTGGCCCAGGCGCCGTGTTTTGAGGAGAGCCTGCTGGTTCAGGAGATTCAGCGCGGCGTGATGCTCGATGCCCTGGAAGATCACGAACTGCCCGAGTTCCGTTCCGAGGAGTGGCTGTGGCAGGCGCTGGTGCTCGCCGTGCGCGACAACGCCCGAGCCCACGGTGCGTCGCGTGCTGTGGTGGCGCTCGAGGGCGACTTGCCGTCGTCCCTGCTGGCGGCGCTGACCGTCGACGCTCTGGGCCCGCGTAATGTGATTGGCCTGGTGCTGGGGCGCAACCGTATCTTTACGCCGGCGCAGGAAGAGGCCGAGGCTGCCCGCTGTGCCGCCGTCCGCGCCATCGCCGAGCGTCTGCACATTCGCACCGTCGAGCGCGATGCACCGGATGCGGCGCGTGTGCTCGATCGCGACGTGTCGGCGGGCGATGCCGAGCGTCTGCGCTCGCGCACGCTGGGCCTCATGCTGGAGGACACGGCGCTCGAGCTGGGTGCGATGGCGCTGAGCCCGCTGTCCAAAACCGAGTACGCGCTGGCGGCGCCGGCGCTTTGCGGCGGCTACCAGGGCGATTACGCGCCCTTTGGCGATGTGTACCTGTCGACGCTTGAGTTTGTGGCGCGTGTGCGCAACCGCACGTCTGCCGTGGTGCCCCAAGAGCTCGTGACGCTCAACGCGGTGGAAGATTATATGGAGCGAGTGCTGGCGCAGGCGCTCTCGACGCTCGACGGTCCGGTCGATATGCTCGACCGCGCGGCACAGCTGCTCGGCGGGCTTGAGCCGGGTGAGGTCGATGGCGCGCTCGAGGCGCACGTGGACCGCAATCGATCTTTCGACGACATCCCGATGGCCGCTGGCAAGCCTGAGGCCTGCTCGCTGCTGCTGATGCTCGTTCGACAGGGTGAGGCTGCCCGCCGCATGTTGCCGACGGCGCCGATCGTTTCGTCCCGTTCGTTTGCCGAGCGCTCCTGGCCGTACATGCTCGCGTGGTCCGACCTGGGGCTTAACGGCAAGGAGCGTATGACGGTCGATTCGCTGGCGCGCGCCGAGGTGCGCCGTTTTGCTGACGAGGATACGAGCGAGCGCGTGCGAAACGAGATGATGGGCGTGCTGGGCGAGCTACTGGGTATTTCGCCCGAACAAATGGAGGAGTTGCGCTCTGAAGACGGTCAGCGTCGTTTACACGAGGGAATGAAAAAGTTCGAGGGCGAGGTTCAGGACGCCATCGATAAGATGATGGGCGGCCAGGGCGGACCGCAGAGTGGGCCCCAGGGCACGCCGATGCCGCATCCGCCGGTGGATCCGAGGCAATTCCCGTTCTTCTCACAGAACTAGGTCGCTGCGCGCCCGCCAGAGCGGCAATCTGCCTTTCAATCGTCGGGCATGACCGCAAGGTCAATGCCCTCCTCTTTCAAGGCACCTTGCTCGCTCTGGCGGGCGCTCGCTTGCGTATGCTCAACCTACAATTCGATCTCGGCTGACTTATGGAGCTAGCGTTGTGTTATTCTAGAACAGACGTTCGTGAATAGTGCGCGAGGCCTTGTCTTGCGCCGTACTTGTGGCGAGGGGAGGTTGGCTTGGTTATCTTGGGCATTGACCCCGGTTTGGCCCATACGGGTTGGGGGATTATCGAGGAGCGGCGTGGCGAGGTTCGCTGCCGTGCCTATGGCTGCATCGAGACCAGTGCCGGAAGTCCGCTCGCGGTGCGCCTGTCGCATATCGCCCATGACCTTAAGGGTGTCGTCGAGCGTTATCGACCCGATACCGCTGCCATCGAGAGCATCTACTTTGGCGCCAACGTTCGCTCGGCCATTCCTACGGCGCATGCCCGCGGCGCTGCACTCGTGGCTCTTTCGGAATGCGCGCTCGAGATCGGCGAGTACACGCCTATGCAGATTAAGCAGGCTGTGGTGGGTACCGGTGCCGCAGATAAGCGGCAGGTCGCCTATATGGTGCGCACGCTCACGCAGCTCGATCACGACCCGCATCCCGACCATGCCGCCGATGCCCTGGCCTGTGCCATCTGCCACGTAAACCTCAGCCGCACCCGCGCCCTTACCGGTGGCGAGTTCTATCAACAGAGAGGAACCGGATACTGATGATTTCCCAGCTCCACGGAACGCTTGTCGAGGCCACGATGAGCTCCGCTGTCGTCGACGTGTCGGGCGTTGGCTTTGAACTCGGCATCTCGGGTAGCACTGCGGCCACGTTGCCGACGCCCGGCGGCGAGGTCCGCCTCTACACGCGTATGCAGGTGCGCGAGGACGCCATGACACTTTTCGGTTTTTCCTCTAAGGATGAGCGCACGATGTTCGACCGGCTCGTGTCCGTCTCGGGCGTTGGCCCGCGCTTGGCGCTCGCCGTACTTTCCACCTATACCGTGGGACAGCTGTATTCCCTGGTGATGGCCGAGGACGACAAGGGCATGGCCAAGGTGCCCGGCGTGGGCAAAAAGACCGCCCAGCGCCTCATCTTGGAGCTCAAGAGCACCTTTGCCAAGGACAAGGGCTTTGTGCCGGTCGACGTGATCCCGGGGCAGGTTGCGATGCCCGTGCCCGCCGCCGCTCCTTCGGCGATCGATGACGCCCGTGCGGCACTCCTTTCCATGGGCTTTAGTCCGCAGGAGACCGATGTTGCCCTGAGCGGGTATGATGGGCAGGATATGCGTGTCGAGGATTTGCTCGGCGCGGCGCTTAAGCGACTCGGAATGGATTCGTGATGTGGGAAGCCGATGACTCTCAGGACCTGTGGGCGACGCCCGGCAACTCGCCGGCGGCATCCATGGCGCACGGTGAACGCATGGTGGGCTCGGAGCTGACGGCCGAGGACCTCGATGTCGACCGTACCCTGCGCCCCCAGCGCCTGGATGACTACTGCGGCCAGGAGCACATCAAGCAGAGTCTGCGCGTGCTTATCGAAGCGGCGCAGAGTCGTGGCGAGACGCTCGACCACGTGATCTTCTCGGGTCCTCCGGGCCTGGGCAAGACCACGCTGGCCACCGTTATCGCCAACGAGCTGGGCGCTCAGATCAAGACCACGAGTGGCCCTGCCATCGCGCGCACGGGCGACCTGGCGGCCATCCTTACTAACTTGCAGCCGGGTGATGTGCTGTTTATCGACGAGATCCACCGCCTCAACCGTTCGGTCGAGGAGGTCCTGTACCCCGCGATGGAGGACTTTGCCCTCGATATCGTGATTGGCAAGGGTCCGGCGGCGCGCTCGATTCGCCTGGATATCCCCAAGTTTACGCTGGTAGCGGCAACGACCCGCTCAGGCATGTTGACCGGCCCGTTGCGCGACCGCTTTGGCATTTCATATCGCCTGGATTACTACACGGTCGAAGAGCTCGCGCAGATTGTGACGCGCTCGGCAACTATCCTTGGCGTGGCGATCGACCATCCGAGCGCGCTCGAGATCGGCTCGCGTTCGCGCGGCACGCCACGTCTTGCCAACCGCCTGCTCAAGCGCGTGCGCGATTACGCACAGGTGCGTGGCAACGGCCCTATCGAGCTCGATATCTGCCGCCAGGCGCTCGAGTTCTTCGAGATCGATGAGCTCGGTCTGGACTGGATGGATATTCGCATTTTGGAGACGCTCGCTAAGACGTTCTCCGGTCGCGCCGTGGGACTTACGACCCTTGCCAGCGCGGTGGGCGAGGACCCGGGCACGCTCGAGGATGTCTATGAGCCCTATTTGCTGCAGTGCGGGTTGATGATTCGTACGCCGCAGGGCCGTCAGGCAACCCTTCGCACCTTTGAGCACCTGGGGATTGAACCTACCGTTTAGGGCGATTTGTTTTGGCGGGCTGTTGGGCTATCGCTGGGCATCGGGTAAACATATCGCCGTTCATCGGTTATGGGCGTTTTACTATTGCGCGCCCGTGCTATGCTGAATTGGTCTTTTTCTCATTCGGTAACGAAAGGACCGCCCATGCCTACTGACATCGAAATCGCACGTTCTGTCACGCCGCTGCCTATTACCGAGGTGGCCAAGAACGCCGGCGTCGACGTTAAGCACCTTATTCCGTACGGCTTCGACAAGGCTAAGGTCGACTATTCACTGCTCAACGAGCCGACTGACCACCAGGCCAAGCTCGTCCTCGTGACTGCCATCAACCCCACACCCGCTGGCGAGGGTAAGACCACCACGACCATCGGTCTGGCCGATGGCTTGCGCCGACGCGGCGTCAAGAGTGCCGTGGCCCTGCGCGAGCCTTCGCTCGGCCCCGTCTTTGGCGTTAAGGGCGGCGCTGCCGGCGGCGGCTGGGCTCAGGTCATCCCCATGGAGGATATCAACCTGCACTTTACCGGTGACTTCCATGCTATCGGCGCCGCCAATAACCTGCTGGCCGCCATGCTCGACAACCATATTCAGCAGGGCAATCAGCTCGGTATTGACGTTAAGCGCATCACTTGGAAGCGCGTCGTCGATATGAACGACCGTCAGCTGCGCCACGTCATCGACGGTATTGGCGGTAAGGCCCAGGGCGTGCCGCGCGAGGACGGCTTCGATATCACCGTCGCCTCCGAGGTCATGGCAATCCTGTGCCTGTCTACAAGCATTAACGACCTCAAGGAGCGCCTGGGCGAGATCGTCGTCGGCTACAGCTTTGCCGGCGAGCCCGTCCGCGCCCGCGACCTTAAGGCCCAGGGTGCCATGGCCGCGTTGCTTAAGGACGCGCTCAAGCCCAACTTGGTGCAAACGCTCGAGGGCACGCCTGCGTTTGTCCACGGCGGCCCCTTCGCCAACATTGCCCACGGCTGCAACTCTATCATGGCCACGCGTATGGCGATGCGCTTTGGCGATGTCGCCATTACCGAGGCCGGCTTCGGTGCCGATTTGGGTGCCGAGAAGTTCCTCGACATTAAGTGCCGCATGACGGGCGTTCGCCCCAGCGCCGTCGTGGTCGTCGCCACCGCTCGTGCGCTGAAGTACAACGGTGGCGTCGCCAAGGCCGACCTCAACGAGGAGAACCTCGAGGCACTCAAGGCCGGCATGCCCAACCTGCTGCGTCACGTCGACAACATCCAGAACGTTTATGGTCTGCCCTGCGTGGTCGCCATCAACCGCTTCCCGACGGACACCGAGGCTGAGCTTGCGCTCATCGAGTCCGAGTGCCAGAAGCTCGGCGTCAACGTTAAGCTTTCCGAGGTCTGGGCCAAGGGCGGCGAGGGCGCGCTCGACTTGGCCGATGAGGTCATGCGCTTGATTGAGCAGCCGAGCGAGCTCAAGTTTGCTTACGAGGACGGCGCCGATATTGCCGACGCTCTCGAGGCCGTTGCCACTAAGGTTTACCGAGCCGATGGCGTCGACTTTACGCCCGCTGCCAAGCGTCAGCTCGCCGAGCTGCGCGAGAACGGCTTTGGCAACCTGCCGGTGTGCGTCGCCAAGACCCAGTACAGCTTTAGCGATAACGCCAAGGCACTGGGTGCTCCCGAGCACTTCCGCATCACCGTGCGCGAGCTCAAGGTTTCTGCCGGCGCTCACTTTGTGGTCGCGCTGACCGGTAGCGTTCTGACCATGCCGGGCCTGCCCAAGGTGCCCGCGGCTGAGAACATCGACGTCGACAACGACGGCAACATCACCGGTCTGTTCTAGGCAAGAGCGACGTTATTGCCGCCTGTCCGCCCCGCCGTGCCCCACAGCACGGCGGGGCTTTTGTTTCTAGCCGCGCTTGTCTTGTAGATACCGACGGGCTTTGCCCATCATGGGCTTTTGCGCGGGTAGAATGCATGGATAACTTGATGCTTACGGGCGACGGAAAGGAATCGTTGCATGGATCAGGACAAGACAACCGTGATGGGCGGCTACGGTTCCGCGCAGGCTGGCGATAGCGCCGATGCGACCCGCGTTGTTCCCAACCCCGGTTATACCGACCCCGCCGCGACGCAGCCTTCTGCCGAGCCAACCCGGGTTATGGGCTATGGCGACACAGCGCGGGATTCTTATGCTGTATCTTCGCAAGGCTCCTATGGCGACGCAGCTCCGGACCCGTTTGATTACGCGCCGCAGGATTCTTATGCCGCCTCGACGCCGAATCCCTATGATGACCTGCCGCAAAATCCCATTCCGCAGCCTCAGCAGACGACGTATATGCCTCGCACGGCGCAGCCTCGCTACGAGTCGCGCGAGCCGTATCGCGAGTACCCCAAGTCGATTCCGCAATATGGCGAGGACGAGGAGAAGAAGCCGTCGCGTTCGTCGAGCGTGATCAAGAAGATCCTCATCGTGCTGGCGATCTTCTTTGCGCTGTCGGTTGTGTTTGCCATTGTGTCGGGCATGCTCAACAAGCGAGGGAGTTCAACGGCCGATACCGCTGCCGAGCAAACCGAGTCCGCCTCGTCTAGCACCGTCGATCTGAGCGATATCCCGGGGCAGTACTGGTCCAACGCCAAGAAACTTCTCAAGTCGCGCGGCGCCAATCTTTCGAATGCCGTGGTCCTGACTGATGATGGCTCAACGCCCGTCATCGATGCCAACTGGGTCGTTACTTCTGCTTACTATAACGACAGCGGCAACCTCGAAATTCAACTCACGCACAAGAATAGCTCGGGCAACTCGCCCGACGGCCAAAGCGGTACCGACAGCTCGAGTTCCAATACGCTGGAGGACTTGAGCAACAAGGCACAGGAGTTGGGAGACAGGGCGCAAGAGCTGGGCGATACGGCACAAAACCTGGGCGACACCGCGCAGAACTTGGGCGACATGGCGACGGGTGCCTGGAATGCACTGCAAAACGGCATCTCGGGCGCGCAGGGAAACTAGCTGTTAAGCGGGCTACAGCTGTTCAGCCGGACGGTCGGGCGAGCTAAAGCCCGAGTCAAACGTAACGACGCATGAGGCATTGGGTCGGCGCTCGTGCACGATGCGCGTGACGAGCTCCAGCAGCTCCTCGTCGGATATGTCAAAGCCGTCGGGGCGCACCAGGTCAAACGAAACGAACCCGTCGTGCTCGTGCAGGTCGTGGATGGAGAGCGCGGGGTCGATCTGCATAACGCCGCGCTTGACCCAGCCGCGCAAATCATCGCCGGTTGTCGCGATGGGGTCGCAGTGCAGCGTGATGCCAATGCCCATCTGGCGCTTGATGTCGTGCTCGATGGTGTCCAGGATCTCGTGGTGCTCAAATGCGTCGCCCTCGCCGGGCATCTCCACGTGAGCGCTGGCAAACTGACGACCGGGGCCGTAGTCGTGCACCATCAGGTCGTGTGTGCCCAAGACCTGCGGATAGGACATGATCTTGTCGCGGATTGCCTGGACGAGCTTGGGGTCGGGCGCTTGCCCCAGCAACGGGCTGATGGCGTCGCGCACTAGGCCCATGCCGCTGATGCAGATGAAGATGCCCACACCCAGGCCTGCCCAGCCATCGAGGTCAAAGCCGGTCGTCTGCGAAATAAGCGCCGCCACCAAGACCGAGCCCGAGGTGATGACGTCGTTTTTGGAGTCCTGTGCTGTGGCAATGAGTGTTTCGGAATCGATACGGTTGCCCAGCGCGCGGTTGAATGCGGCCATCCAGAGCTTAACGAGCATGGATGTAGCCAGTGCCGCAAGGGAAACGAGCGTGTAAGCGGTGGGGGAAGGCTTGATGATCTTGGTGACCGACTCGAGGATCAGGTTGATGCCGACGGCGCAAACCAGGACGGCGACAAACAAGCCGGCGAGGTACTCGTAGCGGCCGTGGCCATAGGGGTGGCCTTCGTCTGCCGGGCGGCTGGCGAGGCGGAACCCGAGCAGGCTCACGATGTTGCTCGAGGCATCGGAGAGGTTGTTGAAAGCGTCGGCGATGAGGGAGACGGAGCCAGCGAGCAGGCCCGCGATGCCCTTGGCCAGGCACAAGGTGATGTTGAGGCCAATGCAGATGAGGCTTGCGGCGAAGCCCGCGTTGGTGCGGCGGGAGGTATCGACCGGCTCGCCCTCGCTGCCGGGAACAAGCGTATGTACCAGCCGATTTACAAATAGCATAGCGGTCGTCCTCACAATCATGTTTAAGGGGATAGTGTAGCTCGCGCGGGGGCGCCGTGCACCGATGCTCAGAAAATGCAGCAATAGTCTGCCGGTGCTAACGAGCGAGCCTTCTCGTCTGCCTGGGTGGTCCATTTTGGGCCACATGGGTATGGGCATGTGCCTGTTTGCTCGACATACTCAATGTCGACAGCCCCTGTGCAAAGGAGGACGTTTCCATGGACGAGATGTTTGCCATTAAATGTCAAAACTGCGGCGGCCCTATGTACTCGCACCAAGCTAAGCGCAGCTTTGAGTGCGCTTATTGCGGTGCGGTCATTCCGTGGCAGGCGGACGCCGGAGAGCCCAAGAGCGCTTTGGGCATTCGCCATACGCCGTTGACGGTGGTGGATGGACTGCTCAAGCTCACGCATGTGTCGCAGCTCGAGCGCCCGGTGGACCCCGACTGGTATTTCTTTAATGAGCACTGGCGCAATCAGTCGGTTCTGGAGCATCTGCTGTGGGAAGACCGCGGCACGGCCCAGGAGTTCCAAGAGGCCACGCACGTGAGCATCCCCTGTCCCTTCTGCGGAGCGTCCTTTGAGGGCGAGTCGACCCAGCGCGTGTTTGAGTGCCCGTCCTGCGGCAATAAGATCGGTGTCGCCGACCTGCTCAAGCCGGGGACGTTTAGCAAGCGCCTGACCATGGGCGTTGGTGCGGAATATGTGCCCGAGCAGGGTATTCCCTGCGAGATAACGCCGCAGCAGGCGCGCGCCAATGCGCTTGAGCTGGTGCGCCGATATCTAGACGCCTTTGCCGGTCACGATGTGGAAGACGCGATTCAAAACGACATGATGCTCTTCTACTTCCCCATGGCGCTCGCGGACCTGCGCATGATGGCGTCCTTCCCGGGCAAGGGCCTGAGCAAGGAGACCCTGGTGTACTACGAGGTGCTCGACTGGGCATATCCCAGGGCAAACTACCTGGACGTTCGCCTTATGGGCATTCTGGAGCCATGGGACTTTGCCAAGGTTGGGTCGTTCGACCCGGCCATGCAGGAAGGCGACTTCCGCGTTGTCTCCGTCGATGCGTCCACCAAGGACCAGGTGGTCATTGACAAGCTGGCGCTCGACATTGTTGGCAACGATGCCGAGACTTTCCTGGGGCTCAATAAAAAGAGCATCCGCACCTGGGCGCGCAAGGCCCGCAAGCACAAGGACGGCCTGGTTATGGTGCCGGTCTACTTTGTCGATCGTCCCGCGTCGGATGGACGTAATGGCGAGCAGGTGCGCATTGCCGTGAACGGCCAGACGGGCCGTGCGGCGGCGGTGGTGTTTAGCGACAAGCGCGAGACGCATATTGTGGCGCCGCTCAATCCGAGCCTGCATCTGTCCGGCGAAAGCACCGTTCACGCCACGCCCGTCGAGGTCAAATACATCAAATCGCCATTCCTGTACCAAATTGTGCGCCGTGGAGGCGACGAGCAGCCACGTCAGGTGGCAGCGGCTGCCGAGGGTTCCTACCGAGAAGAAAAACCCAAGCGCAAGGGATTGTTCGCTGCGATCTTTGGGAAGTAGGGAAGCGGAGCCGGGGCGTCGGGCTGCATCGCAAAGTCATGAGACGAATTTAAGACTGCTGGGAACGTGCTACCATTGCCGATAGCCTTAATCTTGTAAGAAGCGGAGGCCAGATTATGGGTTTTGCGGATCAGCAGCTTCAGCTTCAGGTACCGTATTCTCCTGACGACACGTTTAATGCCTTGAAGGCAGCTATGGAAAAGCTGCCTAAAGTAAAAGTTGATAGTGCATCGCCCGCAACAAGAACAGTTGCAGCCGAGATTGGTATGAGCCTTTGGTCTTGGGGCGAAAATATCAGTATTTCGGTTGTTCCAGTTGAAGGCGGATCTGGTGTTACTGTCAAGTCGTCATCTAAGGTCAGGGCAAACGTATTAAACGGGGGCAAAAATGCAAAGAATATTGCCGAGATAGTCGATGCCCTATCGAAGGAGCTTGAGCGGTATCCGCAGGTTTCACAGACTATTGAGACGCTGGCGGATAGTGATTGATGTAGTTGCAAGGCTTGAGAGGCTTGCAACGCTGCGTGATAGTGGAGTGCTTACCGAGGAAGAGTTTGCTGCAGAAAAGGCAAAAATCTTTTTGTAATCAGACACGGTGGTTGGATTTGCATTCTATTATTGAACTTGGTTATACCAGGCTGAAAATATCGTGTGTAATAAAGGTGCGTAGTAGTCTCGTCTTGATTGGCAGATGTAAATAAACGGTGGAACGGCTGTAAAAGAGCCTTGCCACTGGGTAAAATCAGGATGTGCCGCGGAACCCGCTCCTCAGTCGGTCAACTTTGGAAGCGCGGGCAACGCAGGTATTATCGTCTAAAGGGCCGGGTGCAACCGGCCCTTTGCATGACTCCCTTCGCTATCCGTTACTGCTTATATTCCCGCCAGATCGAGTAGAGGTTCCGGACGATGCCGGTTACATACATCGAGAGGCGCAGGATTTCAAGAAACAAGTTCATAGGCTTCACCCCAATCAGAGATTAGAGCGTTGCCCGCAGGCGGATTCCGCGGCAGGCATAATTCTACCTCACGGGCCGCGGTGGAGGATAGCCTGCCCCCTGGTTTTGAGCAGTGTCGATCTAACGGGCGATCAAACCTCTAGTACTCTTTGAATTGAGCAAGCATCTGCCCGAAGAAGCTTAGTTCGGATGGCTCATAAATGATCGAACCGCCGTCCGCGGTCCTGTAGACCCCGCAGGGGAGGTAACGCCCGTCGGGGAGGATATAGAGGCTGGCTTCTTCCTTCAGTCCTACTGGAAATAGCGGAATCCCGTTTTCGTCCACTTGGAACTCGTCTATATTTGCGACCTTCCTCTCCATGATGCCTCCTGCCTTATTTCTTGAATGGCGCCCTAAAACAGGCAGCTCTCAATCAACTCTTTATCGCGCAGGGTGTCGACCCACTCCTGCGGGATGGCCTCGATACCGTATACCGTGCCGGCGAGGGCGCCGGCGACGGCTGCGGTGGTGTCGGCGTCGTCGCCTAGGTTGACGGCGGCAAGCATGCATTCATCGTAGCTGTTGGTGTTCACAAAGCACCAGGTGGCAGCCTTAAGCGTGTCAAGCACGAAGCCGCCAGACCTGATTTCGTGCTCGGGCGCGCCTTTCAGGTGAAGCGCCCACGAGGGGAGCACGTCGTTCATCACGTCTCTTATCAGCTCGACAAATATGATACATGCGTCGGTTGACGTTCTGTGGGCATGCGTAATCGCGGAGACCTCGCTGACCTCTTCGTCTGTCGCATCGGTGAACGCCAGGGGAGCGATGCGCATGAGCGATCCGTTGCCGTTGTCGCGCTCGCCGGAGCCTCCTTTGCCGGTGCGCAGGGCGCGGGCGGTCGTACCGCCGTAATCGAAAACGCCGTCGATCGTATACTCGCCACGGGCAATCCAGCTTACGAACTTGTCGCGCATGTCCGCGGTGTCGATGTGCCCGAGCTCCCTAATCGAGTCGCAGGTAGCAAGCGTCATAGATGTGTCGTCGCTCCAGGTGCCGGCGGGCTGCTCGTGCGTGCCGTAGCCGATCATGTCGGTGCATTCGAACGTGCCACGAGGTCTGAACTCGTAGGGAACGCCCAGCGCGTCACCGACGGCAAGCCCATAGATGCAGTCGCGCAGTGTTGTTTTCGGTCTGTGTGTCATGGAAAGCTCCTCTTTTCCCGGGTGATGTGGAGCGCCGTCGGAGGTATCGGTCGCAACGTGCTGCTATCCTTGCACTTCGCCATTAGTCGCTTCGTTGATGGCGCGGTACTCGGCACTCAGCTCGCGCGCCAGCTCTTCCTTGCTTGGAAGATACGGCAGGTATTTGGCGGCAAACACTTGGTCGTTGTCTTCGGGCAGCGTGTACTCGACGATCGAATCGCTTTTGTCCGCGCAGAGCACGATGCCTATGGGCGGATTGTCGCCTTCGTTCATGAGCTCACGCGTGTAGTAGTTCACATACATTTGCATCTGGCCCAGGTCCTGATGCGTAAGGTCATCGGTCTTAAGGTCGATGAGCACGAAACAGCGCATCAGATAGTTGTAAAACACAAGGTCAATATAGAAATGGCGCCCATCAAAGGTGATGCGCTTTTGGCGCGCCTCGAAAGCGAAGCCACGGCCAAGCTCCAGCAGGAACTTCTGAAGATGCGTGATGAGCGCCTGCTCTAGATCGCTCTCGCGAAACGCAGTATCGTCCGAGAAACCTAAAAACTCCAGCACATATGGGTCGCGGATGATATCCTCGGGGCGACGAGCCGGGGCACGCTTTTGGATTTCCTGGGTGACGGCCTCCTTGTCCTTGCTGGCAAGTAGGCGCTCTCGGAACATGGTGTTGATCTGGCGTTCGAGCTGGCGCGTGCTCCAGCGAGAATTGGCGCATTCGTTCATGTACCATGTTCGAGTTTCGGGGTCAGGAATGCGTATTAACCTGCGGTAATGTGTCCAGCTCAATTCGGGACGCAGTGAGTCCCGAATTGGAAATGCAAGATGGAACTGACGCATTTTACGCAGCTCTCTTGCTTCAAAACCTTTACCAAAATCTTTGGTAAGTCTGATTGCGAGGGCCTTGAGCAGCGCCTCTCCATACTTGGCGCGCTCCTCTCCGCCCTGCTCATCAACAATACTCTTGCCGATCTCCCAATATGCCTCAACCATCGCAAAGTTAACGGCGGTATAGGCCTTGTCGCGAGCGGCGTTGAGGATCGAGGAAACCTGCTTGTAAAAAACTTCTGGCACGATTGTCGATTCCCCGCGGTTTACCAGTTCGCCCATCACTGTCGCCCCACTTTCCTCTTGTGGAATGCATCTTTATCGCATCTAGTTTAAAGCCTCGCGCGGACACGAATTGCTGTGCTGTCTGGCACCTTCGCATGGGAGCCTTGCGGTGACTAAAATGTGGCAATAGAGACAGTTTTAGCGAACCCCACGGGAGTGACGCGTATGGACAACAACACGCTGCTATTCCAGGACAAAGGTTCGGGTAGGTTTAAAGACGTTAAGATCTACCCCAATCGTATCGAGGTGCTCAAGAAGGGCACTTTTGGCGACAGGCACACCGAGATTGTCTACCTTAAGGACATCACGGGGGTCAACAGGATCAAGGGTCGCGACGTTTTCCTGCGTAACAGGCTGTTGACCGCTTGCGTCTTTAGCCTGAGTAGCCGTGCGAAGGCCCAGGAATTTGTGAAAGCTCTGAACATGGTGATGTAGCCGATAGCGGCGTTCGGGCCAAGGTAAAAATCGGGGCGCAGAACGGTATTCTGCGCCCCGATTGAGTTAATGCGCCCAAAAGACTGGCTTGCCTATTCGTTAACGTCCTCGGTATTGTCGCGGTCACTGGCAAGCATTGCTGCACCTGCGACCGTTGTCGCCACGGCGGCGGCAGCGAGCCCGGCGGCAACGCCAGAGCCGTCGCCCGTGTTGGCGAGCTTTCCGCCCGAGCTCTTGCCCTGGTCTCTCTTGTTGCTCTTGCCGTTCTTGTCGGCGCCGCCTGCGTTGGAACCCGTGTCGCTGCCGGTGCCGCCCGCACTGCCCGAGGCCGCTACGGTAAAGCTTGCGGCTCCGTCGCTGGCGAGCGTGTAGTTCTGCGCCGCGTCGCCCAAGAGACCGTTCACGCGCACCCAGTACGTTCCTGCGGCAAATGTTTCGCCCTCGGCCATTGCCGTGCCCGGAGCGCCGTCCGCGTCGTGCACAAACTCGAGCTGGGCCGTGCAGGCATCGGTTTCGAGCTTGCCCTCGAGTGATGCCGCAATCTTGGCGCGCACGTCTTCGCCGGCCTTAAGGCCTTCGAGTCCCTCAAAATGGGGCGTCAGCGCGCGTGGATCGATATCGATGGGCACAGAGCCCTGCAGCCCCGTAACGGTCTCGTTGCCCAGGGCGTCGACATCCACGTATTCAATGGCAAACGCATGGCCCGAAGCTGTCGCGTTGAGCGCGTTGCTGCTGTCGACGAGACGGAAATGACCCTCGCCAACGGTCTTGCCATCCTGGAGTGAGGCATCGCTCAGCGAGTCGCCGTATGTCATGCGCATACGGGTCGGGAGGTAGTACGAAGCCGACTGCGTGTGCTTCGCATCGTAATTGCGCTGATAGATGCTCCGGGCCAGCGCCGCATCAACAAAGTCGGATGCGATGATGCCAATGTGCTTGAGGTAATCTGACTTTGTATCCTCGGTGCCGCTGGGATTGATGTACGGGCTCTTGTACAGATGCTCGTTGACTACTCGTGCCGAGGTAAAAGGATTGCCTCCGTGCGACAAGCCCGTGCAGCTGGTGTAGTTGATAGACCAGCAACGCTCCTGGACTTGCACCTTGGCCCTGTCATCGTCCACGACGTCCACCTTGTTGCGCGTGCGCCCGGTCGTTTCCTTCAGCGCATTATCGACCCAGCTGAGCTTGTCGGTTCCCGTGAGTTTGTACTTGTCCTGGGCGTATACCTTGGTGCAATAGGGCTCTTTGTCGCCTGTTTCCCCCGCGGCTTCAAAGCCCCGCGCGTCTTGGACGAGACACATAGTGGTGCTGTCGGAGTGAGCCTTGATCTTGTCATCCCATTCGGTAAGGTTGAGGCCCCACGTATGGCCGCTTGCACTGTTGCCGGCGAGCCTAAATCGACGCAACAGAACGATCTTTCCGCGCACCTCGCCCAGCGTGGGGACGTGGCTCGACGTGTAGAACAGGTTGGGGTTATCGGCCATAACCTTGGCGAAGGCCGTCGTTATGCTTTCGTCGGTAGCCTCATCGTTGCCGCGCGATACGAGCATGATGAGCGCTTCTGACAGGTTTTCGTTCAAAAACGTTTTGAAGTACCCGATGACATCGGAGAGATGCAGATAGTTCCCGTCTTTTTTGAGTAGGTAGAAAATCCCGTGGTCGATACCGGGGTCGTCGCCCTTTCCGAGTCGGATATCAAAATAGCGGATTCCCTCGAGCAACTGCGTGGGAATGTAATCCTGCTGGCATTTTACTTGCGAGGATTGGGGCTCAGTGTCGTTGTCCACGCTGCAGGTGCCCGAATCGTGCGTACCCGGGATGCTCAGCTCGTCGAGGAACTTGTTGTCGTCGACGTATTTCATCCAACATGGCCCATCGACGTAGCTGCTGTACGTGATCCAGTCGAGGCTGCTAACCGTGGCATCGTTCTTTTTCATGTCGTAACCGATAAGTTCGAGCTCCCACGGAATGCTCTTACTCTTATGGCAGATCTTATTGTTGTCCTGGTCTTTGCCGTTCGATTCTATTGCCAAGTACTTAATGTCTTTTTTCTCGGTTTCTTTCTCGACCGTGCGGTCTCGGATGATATAGGTTCCGTTTGATTGACGCTCGAACGCAAAAGCGCGGCTGGGCTTGTTGTCATACTCGCCGCCCCATACGTGGATGACCTTTCCGTCTTTGTCCGAGTCGTCGTCGACCGACCAAATGCTGTAGCCCGTCTTTTTATGCTCTTCGAAATTGAGCAAGGTGCGGATAGCATACCAGTTTGTATCGTCATTCTTGGTCGTTACGTTCTCAAGGATGAGCTTGTTGGACGTACCGTCATTAAACAGGTGGCAGACGTTGCCGCGAACGTTGCCGTCTTGGTTGACGCTTGCAGTACGAAAATAGCCCGCGGGGCGAAGGCGAATGACGAAATTACCGAGGTGCTCCGCCGGTTTGGGCGTGTCGTCTGCAAATGCCGCTCGCAGGGGAATGCCCGGTGCCGCGGTTTCTGGCAGGCTTGCAAGCGGCGACAGCGCCGCAAGACCTAAGCCCAGCGTAAATGCTCGGCGGCTGATGGCATGGTGTTCGGTCATAACTCCTCCATTCGCAGCGTGCGGTTATGCGATAGTTTTGGTCACTATACTGCCCAGATGTTTAAAGATGCTGGTTTAATTGTCTGCGCGGCGCAATAAATCGGTGGGCGGACGTGTTGAGGTGTTTGTCGTTTTCGTACTGTTGCCACATTTGGGGCGGTTCCGGCGTCCGGCACCCTCGCGTTCGCCGGCTACCGGCATAAGAAAGGGAGGGCCGGTTTACCGGCCCTCCCTGGGTACGAAGTGCTGGGGCACCGCCGCTTGTTAGCGCTGCGCCCGTGTTTCCCGTTGCGCTCGCCAGTCGCTTAGCGCTTGATCTCGATATCGTCGAGCTTGACGTCCATGGCCTCAGTCTTGGCCTTGGCGATGTCATCGGCAAATTCCAGGGACTTCATCATGGCTTCGACGGCGTCCTTGTGCTCCTCGACGTTGTCGATGCGCACGTAGACGCTGCCGCCCTCAACGTCGGTGAAGTACTCAGTCGTTACGCCGCCCGAGTGCGTGAAGTAAGCACTGCGCCAGGTCTTGCCGTTGTATTTAACGGGGTCGCTTTCGGTCCATCCGGAGTTGGCCTTCCACTTTGCCTCGTAGTCGAACAGCTCGTCGGCGTTCTTGTCGGGGTCGAAGACAGGAATGAAGCGGTCGCTCGCGTGCTCGCTTTCGGTGAACTTAAACTGGGCCCTGTCGGCCGTGTCGCCGGCAACGTCGGTAATCTCGACGCCCTCGGGGACCTCGACCTTAAACCAAATGAAGTCGGTCCTCATATCCACGGCTGACTTTTCTGCTCCGCCGCCACCGCTGCTGCCGGTAGCGCCACCGCTTCCGCCACAGCCCACCAGGGCAACCGCGGCAAAGAGGCTGATGCAGAGGGTGAGAATCGCTAAGGCCTTCTTTTTCATGGTCGTGTCCTCCTCGATCTGTAACCGCCCATGGATTACCTGCCTTTACTGTACGCGCGGGCGGCTCGCTAGGGTGGGCCATGTGTCCCATTCTGAGGGCCGGATTTGCGCCGTTAAGTGGCAATATGCGCGGGCGCAAAAGAGGGGAGGGCCGGCCGATCCGATCCTCCCCTGGCTGGGCGTCCGATCATTTAATGACTGCGCATGCGATGCTGCGTGCGAGCCCCTAATGCTTGATCTCGATGCTCGAAATCTCGACTTCGCGTGCCTCGGAAACTGCCTCTGCCATGTCATCGGGGAACTCGATGGAGTTGAGGAGCGCCTCGGCTTCTTTCTTGTGCTGGTCGAAGTTCGAGATGAGGACGTAGACGCTTCCTGGTTCAACGTCGGTAAAAAGGATGGTTGAGATGCCGCTGTTGTCTTCGTACGTTCCGACGAGCCACGTCCTGCCGTTATATTCGACGGACCCGCCATCCTCCCACTGGAACGTTCCAGTGTGCCTTTCGGCCTGCTCTGCAAAGGACTCTTCGGCCGTCATCTTCTCTTGCCAAACGGGGATGAAACGGTCGACTGTGGTGTTCTCGTTCTCGGGGAAGGTGAGCTGGACCCTGTCGGCATTCTTGCCGGCGGAGTCGCTTACGCCGACGCCCTCGGGCATCTCGACCTTAAACCAGATAAAGTCGGTCTTCTTGGCGACGGGGGCCTTTTCCTTGCTCTCGCTCTTGGCGGTGCTGCCGCTTCCGCCCGATGCGCTCCCGCCGCAGCCGACAAGGGCAAATGCGGCAAAGAGGGCGATGCAAAGGGAAAGAATCGATAGGGTCTTTTTCTTCATGGTGGCGTCCTCCTTGTCTGCCGATGACATCACGGCGCCGCATGCTGTTGGGGTACTGATTGCGCTGGCGGCGGATGTCTCTGTGTGCTGTGCGGCTTATGCCTCCGTTCATTGCTTGTGGCCGTTGCCCGGCCGTGCCCCAACGGGTTCCTTACTTATAGATATGCCCCAGCTTGTGCTGCCCGGGAGTCTCGAAAGGTGGGCCATGTGTCCCATGTTTGTGTCGCTGCCGCCTATCGTGTGCCATAGAAATCCGCGATGGCCAGGTGCGCTGACGCCCATGTGCTTATGGGCTAGACTTAGCACCATTACGTGATCGATGCGGTCGGTCGGCGGTTGCCACCCGACCGATGTATATGACTTGAAGGTGCATGTGCATGAGCCAAGAGATGATGGACAAGACCTGCCGCGGGTTTGCCGAGGCGCTGGCCGCGCGCGAGCCGGTTCCCGGCGGTGGCAGCGCGAGCGCCTTTGTGGGCGCGCTGGGCGCCTCGCTGTGCGGAATGGTTGCCCGCTACGGTGCGACCAATCCCGCGCTTGCTGATCGTGCGGATGACCTGACGCGTGCGTTTGCCCATGCTGATGAGCTGGCCCAGGAGCTTGTCGAGTTGGTTGCCGAGGACGTTCGTGCCTATGGGCAGGTGTCCGCGGCGTACGGTATTCCGCGTGACGATCCGGCTCGAGCGACCGCGATTCAGGATGCGCTGCATGTGGCCGCTATGCCGCCGTATCGCATTATGGATGCCTGCGGGCGTGCGCTGGCGCTGCTCGAGGACATGGCCGACAAGGGTTCGCGTCAGCTGCTGTCCGATGTGGCGTGCGGCGCCGTGTTCTGCCGTTCCGCTATGCAGGGCGCGAGCTTGACGCTCTTTGCCAACACCACGTCTATGAAGGACCGGGCGCGCGCCGAGGAGCTCGAGACCGCGTGCGATGAGCTGCTGGACACGTGGTTGCCGCGCGCCGATGCGCTGGCGCGCCGCGCCGCCGATGCTGCAAGGAAGAGAGGATAGCCATGGCTGAACTGCTGAAGGGCGCTCCCGTCGCCCGCGCGTTGACTGAGGAACTTGCTGCTCGCTGCGTGGCTTTGCGCGAGCGCGGCGTTGTTCCGACGTTGGCTATCGTGCGTGTGGGTGAACGCGAGGACGACCTATCCTACGAGCGCGGTGCGCTCAGGCGCTGCGAAAAGGTTGGCATTGAAGCTCGCCGCGTTTTGCTTCCCGCCGATGTTTCGCGGGACGAGCTGTTGGCGGCCATCGAGGACATCAATACCGATTCGTCTGTTCATGGCTGCCTGATGTTCCGCCCGCTGCCCGCCGGCCTTGACGAGAACGCAGCCGCCGCGGCGCTCGATCCCGCCAAGGACGTTGACTCCATGACGCCGGCTTCGCTGCTCACCACGCTTTCGGGGCGCGGCGAGGGTTTTGCTCCTTGCACGGCTGAGGCCGTGTTGGTGCTACTGGATCATTACGGCGTTGAGCTGGATGGAGCTAAGGTTGCTGTGGTCGGGCGCTCGCTGGTGATCGGGCGTCCTGTTGCCGCCATGCTTACGGCGCGCAATGCGACCGTGACGACGTGCCATACGCATACGCGCGACCTTGCTGCCGAGTGCCGTGCTGCCGACATTGTGGTTGCCGCCGTTGGACGCGCGCGTACGATTGGCGTGGATGCGGTTCGCGAGGGCCAGACGATCATCGATGTTGGCATTAATTGGGACGAGGCCGCTGGCAAGCTGGTGGGTGACGTCGATTCTGATGCTGCGGAGCCGGTCGTTAACGCCATCACGCCCGTGCCGGGCGGCGTGGGCGCTGTGACGACGGCGATCCTCGCTAAACACGTGATCGAAGCGGCCGAGCGCGCATCGAAATAGGTTTTTGACCACAGGGGTTGCCAGCGCCGTGGTTTCGCCCTTTCTGCGCCGAAGCGATACACTGTTATCGTTTGATTTCTTCGCTCAAGGAGGATGCGCATGCCGTGCACAACGATTTTGGTTGGTAAGAACGCGAGCTACGACGGTTCGACGTTGGTTGCCCGCAACGAGGACTCGTCCAACGGGGTGTTTGAGCCCAAGCGCATGCGCGTGGTGCATCCCGACGAGCAGCCACGTGTCTACACGAGTGTCCTGAGCCACCTGACCGTTGAGCTGCCCGACAATCCCATGCGCTACACGAGCGTCCCCGATGTTGTTCCGGGCCACGGCATCTGGGCCGAGGCCGGCTTCAACGAGCTCAATGTGGGCATGTCTGCAACCGAGACGCTCACCACCAACGAGCGCGTTCGCGGCGCCGACCCGCTCGTCGACTACGTGCCCGCCAAGGGCAACGAGGACGAGGACGGCTATGTTCCGGCGCAGCCCGGCGGTCTGGGCGAGGAGGACATGGTGACCCTGGTGCTGCCATATGCCAAATCCGCCCGCGACGGCGTACGCATTCTGGGTGACCTGCTCGAGCGCTATGGCACCTACGAGAACAACGGCATCGCCTTTAGCGACGTGGACGAGATCTGGTGGCTCGAGACCATCGGCGGCCACCACTGGATCGCCAAGCGCGTGCCCGACGACGCCTATGTGACCATGCCCAACCAGCTGGGTATCGATAGCTTTGACCTGGATGACGCCGAGGGCGCCCAGGCCGATCACATGTGCTCCGCCGACCTGCGCGCTTGGATGGCCGAGTGGCATCTGGACTTGACGCTGGGCGTTGAGGGCGACGGTCCGGCGACGGTCTTCAACCCGCGCGAGGCCTTTGGCTCGCACAGCGACAGCGACCATGTCTACAACACGCCGCGCGCGTGGTACATGCAGCGCTGCCTTAACCCCAGCGATGTGTGGGACGGTCCCGAGGCCGACTACACGCCCGAGAGCGATGACATCCCCTGGAGCCGCGTGCCCGAGCGCAAGGTGACCATCGAGGACATTAAGTACGTGCTTTCGAGCCACTACCAGGGCACGGAGTACGACTGCTACGGCAGCAAGGGCACGCCCGCCACACGCGGCGCCTATCGTCCCATCGGCATCAACCGCAACAGCCAACTCGCCGTACTGCAGCTGCGTCCCTATGCGCAGCCGGCCTACTGCGCCGTGCAGTGGATGGCCTTTGGCTCCAACTCGTTTAACGCGCTCGTGCCGCTGTACGCCAATGTCGAGACCATGCCCGAGTACTATGCCGACACGCAGGCTCGCGTGACGTCCGAGAACTTCTACTGGGCCAACCGCCTGATCGGCGCCTTGGCCGATGTTCGCTTCCACGAGTGCGGTCGCGCGGTCGAGGACTACCAGGAGAAAGTCGGCGGCATGGGCCACAAGCAGATTCACGATGTTGACGCTGTCGTAGCCGTTCTGCCCGAGGCCGAGGTGCCTGCCGAGCTTGCACGCGCCAACGAGGCCTTTGCCGAGCTTGTTCGCGTGGAGACCGATGCTCTACTGGGCAAGGTGCTCTACACCACGAGTTGCGCCATGAAGAATTCCTTCGCGATGAACGACAACGTGAGATAGGGATTTCCCGTCGATCGAATAGCGCTTAAACGCTTTGTCGCTTTCACTCAATCTTGGGTACAAGAACGCCAATGCAGTTGTTTGTGATTGGAGACAACCATGGTTATGAAACTCGATCAGCTTGTTAACGGTGCCATTAACGTGGGCTTCGGCGCCGCCGCCGTTGCCGTCGAGGGCGGCAAGAAGGTTCTCGACGACCTTAATACCAAGGGCGAGCAGGTACGCAAGGACGCCGGCGCCCCCGATATCGCCCGCAGTGTGTCCGACATGTTCGAGCAGGCCGGTGGCACCATCTCCGACCTGACCGAGCGTCTGGGTATGCAGGGCGAGACCGCGGCCCAGCGCGTGCTTGACGAGCTCATCCTTGCCCGCGTCCGCGTTATGACCGCCCCCGAGCGCACGGCCTTCCTGGCCCATGTGCGCGACATCGTCGATTCGGTCGAGGACAACGTGACCTCGGTGCCCGTCGAGTCCGTTGAGCCCGACGATGCGAAGGATACCGAAGAGGCCGAGTAGCAGCGCAGATGGCAGATTCCACCACCGATTACAACAATCTAGATCCCTTGGGTGACGAGGCGGCGGTTGTCGATGAGGTCGACGCCGCCGTCTCGGGCGCTCGCAAGAAGCCGCGCGCTGTCGATATGGTGCCAGAGGAGCCCGACGCGATGGCGCCGGACGAGGAATACCAGCTCACGCCGGCGGGTCGCCGCGAGCGCATCGGGCAGATTGTTCGCCTGGTCAAAAAGTACCGCGTGTGGGACAACCTCACGCCGGTTCGTTTGCGCCGCCTGCTCGAGGAACTCGGCCCCATGTTCGTTAAGATGGGGCAGATTCTGGCCAACCGGTCCGAGATTCTGCCGCAACGCTTTTGCGACGAGCTGCGTCGTCTGCGCTCCGACGTGGAGCCGGTGCCGTACGAGGTCGTACTCAGTTGTCTGGAAGAAGAATACGGCCTGCGCCTGGGGGAGATGTTCGATGCGATCGACCCCAATCCGCTCGGTAGCGCATCGCTCGCGCAGGTGCACCGCGCTCGTTTGGTGACGGGCGAGGACGTGGCCGTCAAGGTGCAGCGCCCCGGTGCGCAGCAGGTTATGGCACAGGACATCGATATCATCCGCTCGGTGGTGCGTATCGTTTCCAAGTTCGTCAACACCGATCAATTCGTTGACCTGCACGGCGTAGTCGAGGAGCTGTGGACCTCGTTTCGCGAGGAGACCAACTTTTTGGCCGAGGCCAAAAACCTCAACGACTTCTACGAGTTCCATAGGAGCGTTCATGGCGTGACGTGTCCTAAATCCTATCTGGACCTGTGCACCGAGCACGTGGTGGTCATGGACTACGTCGACGGCATTTCGATCGCCGATCCTGAACGCTTGGTGGCCGAGGGCTATGACTTGGAAAAGATCGGTGCCGCAATCGTCGAGGATTACTCGACGCAGGTGCTCGATGACGGCTTTTTCCATGCCGACCCGCATGCGGGAAACATTATTCTCAAGGACGGCATCGTTTACTTTATCGACTTGGGCATGGTCGGACGCATGTCGAGCCACGATCGCGGTATCGTAAAGGACATGATTTTCGCCGTGGCCGAGGGCGACGTGCCAAAGCTCAAGGATTCGCTCATGCGCTTCGCCGTGACGCGTGGCGACTCGGCTGAGCTCGATCATTCGGCCTTTTTGTCCGATCTTGACTTCATCGTGGCTGACTTTGCAGGCCTTGACCTGAAGGATCTTGATATCGGCGAGTTTTTGACCTCGCTGTTAAACCTCGCGCGTAAGAATGATGTTGAGCTGCCGAGCGTGGTAACGATGTTTGCCCGCGGCATGGTGACGCTCGAGGGTTTGCTGACCGAGTACATGCCCAACGTCAACATGATCCAGATCATCCAAACCCATATTAAAAACGAGAAAAGCACCTATGCGCGTTTGCGTGATATGGGACGCGATCTTGCCGCGAGCAGCTATCGCGCGGCAAAAGGCTCGCTCGAGGCGGCCGAGTATCTTGGCCTGGCTTCGCGCATGCTCACGCGCGGTCAGCTTAAGGTGAACACGCAGATTATGAGCAGCGATAAGGCGCTGCGACAGCTGGGCGGAATTATCGACCGCATGTCGATGGCAATTGTGATCGCCGGCCTGTTTATCGGTTCGTCGGTGGTGTACTACGCACGCATCGAGCCGGTTGTGTTTGGTATCCCGGTCATTGGCTTTATGGGCTACGTGAGCGCGCTGGTGCTGGCGCTTATGCTGGGTCGCAATATCTGGCTCAACAGCCACGGCGGCAAGCACTAGAGGCTGCGGCCGTCACCGCATTCTCCTATCGCAAACAATAGCTTTTACCTTGGGCTTCGCCTGCGTGCGAGGCCCTTTTGCGTGATACCATACTGACGGTAATAATCGATGGCCTAGATGGTGGTGCGGAGACGCACGAATGCGCGGTTTTCCTGCGCGTTTGGGAGAATCGGGGTGCAAGTCCCCGGCTGTACCAGTAACCGTAATTCCTCTTGGCTCGGGATGTTCGCGTCGCAGATCGGACGGCGCGCCTGAGCCGTTAAGGTTAAGTCGGATCGCCTCCCATCTTGCATGCGGCTGCGGCGTATGCTGCCGGTGTGCATAGGGCTCTGGAGGGAAGAGAGATCCCGATGGGGGAACTCGAGCGCAACATGCGCGATGACGCGGGGCAGCCTCAAGGCAACGCTCCAAGTACAGACAATGGGAGGCAAATGGATATGTTTGTGGACGAGCGCCAGCGCGTCTCGCATCGCCGAGGCGCAATTGCGCGCGGCGTAGCCAAGCGCGGCCTGGTGGCATTCCTGGCCTTCGCGATGGCCTTTGGCACCACGCCGGCTCAGCTGTGGGCCGAGGGCGCCGAGGGCATTGCCGAGGCTGTGGCTCAGGCTGCGACGCCGAGTGAGGACGCAGCGCTTGCGGGCGGTGCCGCCGAGCAGAGCGGCGCCGAGGTTTCAGATTCTGGGAGCGCGCCCGCAGCTAGTGCCGCCACAACAGGGGCGGCAGCTGGCGACGAAGGCTCGGCGACGGGGGAGAACCCTGCCGCGAGTGAGCAGTCTTCGACGGTAGCCGCTGGCCAAGCAGGATCTGCCGCCGCGACTGCCGTCCAGACAGAGAACCCGACAGAAACCGGCGATGTCGCCAAGAAGCAAGTCGAGGTCTCGTTCTCGATTATCGGCATCGATGCCGACGGCAAGGCTCAGACCTGGGTGGCACCTACGCAACTCAAGCTCGACGAGGGCGCGACGGCTGCGGACGCCTTCGTTAAGCTGCAGCAGAAGGTGGGCTTCAAGGCGAAATACGATCCGAACACGGCATACGGTTTTTACCTCGAAAGCATCACGTCCCCGAGCGATGGCCGCACGCTTGCCTTCGATCCGGCGACTTATGCCTACTGGCAGCTGTTTGTTGACGGCGCGTCTTCCTCGGTTGGCGCGAGCGGCGTCAAGCTCACCCAGGGGCAGAAGATTGAGTTTGCCTATACGGCTGGTAGCTCGTCCCCTGTCGTTAAGGACCAGGTTGCCGCAAATGTGACCGTCATTGGTCGCGATGCCCAGGGCAAGACTCAGACTTGGGTCGATAACGCGCAGTATGTGGTGACGTCCGGCTCGAACGCACTTGACCTTACGAAGGTCGCGCTCGAGGCGAATGACATCGATGCCGTTGTTGCGGGCTCCTTCATTCTGAGCCTTAAGTACAACGGCGTTGAGGTGGGTAAGCCGCTCGATTATTCGACCTATTGGCAGCTGTTCATCAACGGCAAGTCGAGCGACTGCACGGCAGACAATGTCACCATTCATGCTGGCGATACCGTTACGTGGTTCTACGGTGGCTGGGGCGACCAGTTGCCCTCCGATTCTGTCCATGCTTCCGTTCAGGTCCTCGGTAAGGACAAGGACGGCAAGCAGCAGGTTTGGGCTTCGACGGGTCAGATGAGTCTCAAGGCGGGTTCTGCTGCCAAGGATCTGCTGGAGCAGACTGGTCTTGATCTCGTTGCTAGTGAAGAGTCTTGGGGCTGGTACCTCAGCGGCATTAAATCGCCGCTTGACGGTAAGATCTATAAGTATGATCCTGCGACCCGCAGTTATTGGCAATTCTATGTAAATGGCAAGTCCGCCACGGTCGGTGCCGGCAACTACGAGCTCCAAGAGGGCGACGCCGTCACCTTTGTGTATGGTGCTGACGCCGATGCCCTCCCCGGTCAGGTTCTTGGGTCTGTCGATGTTGTCGGCCCCGATGTCAACGGCAACAATACTTGCTGGGGCTCGGCAAGCAGCGTTTCTTTGCCCGAAGGCTCTACTGCCCAGAACCTTATTGAGACGGTCCTGAAGGCCAAGGGCGTTACGTACAACGGCTCCCAGAGTGGTGAGTACTGGTTCCTCAATTCCATCAACTCGCCGTTCGATCACAAGCCGTATGCCTGGGATGCTGCGACCAATAAATCTTGGCACCTGTATATCAATGGAGAGCCCTCCTTACTCTGCGCCAACCAGATTACGCTCAAGAGCGGCGATAAGGTTACGCTTGCCTATACCACCGACGATTCGCCCATGCCCGATCCCGACAAGATTGTCGTGGACCCGAGTGCGACGACTCCTGATTGGGATGCCGAGTGGGCCGGCTACGGCAACAGCGGCAACGGTACGTCCGTTACGGACGCCAAGACGCCTGCGCAGGCCGCCGGTCTTAAGTGGGCCTTCGATTGGAAGGCCGAGTCTGGTCAGCAGTATGCCAACTGCAGCGAGCCTGTCATTGCTAACGGTTTTGTGTACATCGCGACCGAGAACGAGCTCATTAAGATCGATTCGTCCACGGGCAAAAAGGTTGCCTCTGCGCCGCTTGCCTCCAAGGTGAGCTATACCTCTCGTCCGATCTATACCAATGGCCTTATCATCGTTCCGCTCAACGGCGGTGCGGTCCAGGCGATTACTGCAGACAAGCTGATCTGCAAGTGGCTGACGCCTGGTTTGACGGACTTGACGCAGAGCTCCTGCACCGTCGTTTCGGACGGCGAGTACGTCTATGTAGGCTCGGTCGATATTTCGTATGACGAGAATTACAACGCGACCTACGGCAACGGCTCCCTGAAGCGTATCAAGATTGCCACGGGCGAAGTCTCTTGGCAGAACATTGACCCTTCCGAGGGCTATTATTGGACTGGCGCTGCGCTGACGGATAAGTACACCATTGTTCCTACGAGCGCGGGCACGCTTAAGTGCATTGATAAGACGACGGGCGATGTCGTTTCGACCATGAAGCTCGGCGCTGTCGCAAATGCCGATTGCATTGCCGATCCGTCCAATGGTTCGACCTTCTATCAGATGACGCACGACGGAAAGCTCCATGTGATTTTGCTTTCGGCAAAGGGCGTGCTGAGTGAACAGAAGACGGTTGATCTGGGCCTTACGAATAATCTGAGCGCCCCTGCGGTGTCTGGTGACAATCTGATTGTCGGCGGACAGACGGCTACGGGCTCTGCTCTGGTTCTCTATAACCTGAAGACGGACAAGACCACGATGGTCGCTGCTGCCGACGGCAAGGCGCTGCCGGCTGGCCTCAACGGTATTGCTGCTACTCCGCTGGTGAGTGTTCAGGGCGGCAAGACCTATGTGTACTTCACCGTGAACAGCGCGGATAGCAAGGATTACGTCAACTACTCTGCTGGTGGTGGCGTGTATCGCTATACTCTCGGCGATGCAGAGGCGACGCAGATCTATGATGCGGCCGGCCATTACCAGTACTGTGACTCTCCGGTCATTGCCGATGCTTCTGGCAACCTGTACTACATCAATGATTCGGGTACTCTGTTCAAGCTGGGGGCTGTTGAGTCTTGGACGGTTGCCTTTAATTCCAACGGCGGGTCTGCTTGCGACACTAAGTTTGTTGCTACGGCCGACGGCAAGCTGGTCAAGCCGGCCGATCCGACGCGCGATGGCTACACTTTCGGTGGTTGGTATACCGATGAGGCTTGCACGCAGGCGTATGACTTCAGTACGCCAGTGACGGCCGATCTGACACTGTATGCCAAGTGGACCAAGAATGCCGTTAACCCTGGCGGCAATGGCGGTTCTGGCACTAATGGTGGCAACGGTGGCGCTGGCAACGGTTCCGGCGCTGGCGCTGGCACTGGCACGGGTTCCGGCTCCGGCTCTAAGGGCCAGCAGGCCGGCGGCGCTATCGCCCCGGGTCATAAGCCGACGACCAAGACGACGGTGTCGACCAAGACCGAGACCAAGGACAACAAGTCCGACAAGAAGGACACCGATAAGTCCGATAAGAAGGACGAGAAGAAGTCTGACAAGAAGGACAGCAAGTCCGACAAGAAGTCCGATTCCAAGTCCGATACGGGTGCTGCTTCCACGACCACTGCTAAGAAGTCCTCTAGTGCCTCCGAGCAGGAGGCTGGCACCAACCCGCTCGCCATTGTTGGCGTTGCCGCCGGCGTCATCGGTCTCGCCATCGTCGGCGTGTTCGTGTTCACCAAACGTCGGTAGGTGAGGGCTGTGTCCAATAAATCCAAGGACGCTGACCCCAAGCAACCAGATTCCTCGTTTATCCAGCTTGACGATGCAAAGCAACAGGGCGCCGCTTCGGCGGCGTCCGCCCCTCGTCGCAAGACGTTCCTCGGCGTCCTGACTGCCGCGTGCACCATTCTGATCGTCGTCTCGCTGGGTTTCGTCCATCCTTCCGAGAGCGGTGCCTGGTCCATCGACTGGATCATTCAGACCGTGACGGGGGAGAGCGTCGTCACCAAGGACACCAAGGTGTCTGGCTCGACTACGACTTCGGGCGAGGCCAGTTCCAAGGATTCCAAGTCATCGAATGACGCAAAAGATGAGTCCAAGCATTCTGATGAGTCCAAGTCCAAGGACGATTCCGAGTCTTCGAACAAGGAATCGGACAAGAACTCGGATAACAAGAAGTCCGAGGACCAGGACGGCAAGAAGTCTGGCGATAAATCCGCTGCCCAAAATACGGGAGCCGGTGATACTTCCAATGCGTCTGGCGGTGGCCAGTCGTCTGATGGAGCCTCATCCTCTAATGGTGGAAACGCCTCCTCGGGCGGCCAGAGCGGCTCGCAGGAGTCCAGCTACGTAACAGTGACGGTTTCGGTCACATCGAGCGCTGTGGGCAATCCTGTGTCTTCTGGTGGCACCTTTACCTTTAACGAAGGCGCTACCGTCTATGATGCCCTGTGCGCGCTGGGCCTTTCCGTTAACGCACATGGCTCGTCGTACGGCACGTATGTCTCCGCGATTGGTGGTTTGGCCGAGAAACAGTACGGTGGCACGAGCGGCTGGATGTACTCCGTCAACGGCACAACGCCCATGACGGCCTGCAGTAACTACGTTCTCTCCAATGGCGACAACGTGGTCTGGTATTACGTTACAGGCTAGGGACCTCGACATAGTGCCCCAGACGGGCGGTTCGGACAAACATCCGGGCCGCCCGTTTTTCATGCGAATGGGACTGGGTCGCCGGGTCTCTCGGCAAACAAAAAAACCGGTTGGAACGGGAATTCCAACCGGTTTTACATTCAAGCAAATAGTGAATCGACTACGACCGTGCGCCCTCGAGGAAGAAGCGGCGGCTGAAGTAGTTGTACCAGGTGACGAGGAACGTGGCGATGGCCTTCATGGCCTGGTAGCCGATGCTCAAAAACGTGACGCCCACAAACATGTACAGGTCGTTGAGGCCCAGGCCGATCACCGACAGGATGGTGAAGATCGTGAACTCGCGCTTGCGGCTCATGCCCTCGCGGTGGTCGAACACGTACTTCATGCTGAGCCAGTAGTTGACCACGACGGACGTGATGAACGAAACCGTGGTGCTCATCAAAAAGTCGAGGTGAAACAGCTCGACGAGCGCAATGAGCATACCCCAGTCGATGCCAAAGGAGACAAGACCCACGACAGCGAACTTGAGGAACTGCTTGGTATGAGGTTGTGCCAGTGCCTTGCGCACGTAATCACATCCAATGCGTTGATGAATCGAGCAGAGGATACTTTAGAGCTTTTGCAAGGGAAACGTAAGGTCCTTGCCAAGAACTATACGAACTCGCCAAATATTCAAGAGCTAATCCGCAAACGTTGAAAACTTGCCCGTAAACGAGCAATGCCCGCGAACAACACGGCGCTCGACGCGCGTCATCCGTGGGCATTGTAAAGCTGTAAGGTTGCGAGTTACTTGGTCTCGTCGCCTTCCAGGAAGATCTTTCGGGTCACAAAGTTGTAGACCATGACAAGCGCGGTGGCGCAGATCTTGGCGATATTGGCCTCGAGTCCCAGGCCGGCGTTGAGTGTCAACACGATACCGTCGTTGAGTGCCAGGCCGATCACGGACAGCACGACAAAGATAACGAACTCGCGGCGGCGGCTTATGCCTTCCTTGTGCGCAAACACGTATTTCATGCTTGCGAGGTAGTTAAAGATGAGTGAGATGATAAAGCCGCTGGTGTTGGCGATTAGGATGTTAAGGCCCAGACCGTAGTGGAGCAGATTCATAATGCCAAAGTCGATGACCGTGGCAATGACGCCGACGACGCCAAACTTCATGATCTGCGCAAGGAGCTTTTGCATGGTACCTGCCTTATGGTGGGGCCGGGGCGCCGCGGGGATGACAAACTCAGCAAGTTTAGCCAATCCCCGCGGGTGGGGCTAGACGCGCTCCTCGATAGCACCGTTTCTATATGCATCGAGCAGCTGGCGCAGATCCTGGATCTGGCTGCGAATCTTGGCGCCAGTATCGGTGTCGCTCACCATGCGGCGACGGTCTGCTAGGTCAAAACGGTTGGTCTCGCTTTCGATGTCCACGTTGCGCGTGAGTGCCTCGGCAACCGTCGTAAAGGCCCGGTGCGACTTGAGGCGGCAGCCGCGCGAGCTCGAGATGAGCGTATAGCCGGCGATACCCGTCTTGGGATGGTAAGCGCGGCAGAAGCCGCCATCGATGACCAGCAGTTTGCCCTCGGCGCGGATGGGCTGCTCACCCTTGGTGGTTTTAACGGGCGTGTGGCCGTTGATGATGTGGCCGGTCGGTGAACATGCCATGGGCACGACGCCAAACTCGCGCATGATGTCATCGCAGACCGAGGGCGACTTGGTAAGCGTAAAGTACGGGTCCATCGGCTCGACCCAGGTGCTCTTATCGGCGATATAGGCGCGCTCAAAGGTACGCACCAGGCGTCCGCTGGCGGGTGAGTTAAAGCCAATCCACAGGTACCACATCCAGTCGAGGGCGTCGCGGTCGCCCACGCGCCAGGCGCGGCGGGCGATGTGGTCGCAAAAATCGAGATAATCGCGGCCAGCGTGCCAGGTGCCCAGACAGTTCATGCTGCTAAAGGTGCCGTCTTCGTTGAGCGGCACGCAGCCATGGAACAGCAGGTTGCCGTTGGCGACCTTGTACATCGAGCCGTGGGAATAGAGGAAATCGATATGGCGATGCAGGTGATCGGCGGTGACAAACTCGGACACGAGCTTGTCGATGATGTGCTGCTCCTGAGACGTGAGCGTATAGGGGTCCGTCGGGTCGACGGTGGGGAAGTCGTTGGTCGTGAGCGGCCACACGCTGCCGTCGGCGAGCGTGACCGTGCCGGTGTCGTGGTTGATCTTGTCGAGTAACAGGCGGTCGGTCATATCGAACTCGGGGTGGCGCTGGATAATCTGGCCCTCGAGCTTAAAGAGTAGGACGTTGACGGCCTTGATCAGCGGGGTGATGGACTCACCGGCGGTGTAGGTGGCATCGGCAAAGGCGACAAGCTCACGCAGCGAGATGCCGTAGTCGTTCTCCAGGATCTCGTAGTTGTCGTAGCGTAGGTTGTTGCGCAGCACCGTGGCGATGCAGGCGGGCTCACCGGCCGCAGCGCCCATCCACAGCAGGTCGTGGTTGCCCCACTGGATGTCGAGTGAATGGTAGGTGAGCAGACGGTCCATAATCTTGGCCGCGCCGCCGCCGCGGTCGAAGATGTCGCCCACCAGGTGCAGGTGGTCGACGGCCAGGCGCTTGATGAGCGAGGCGAGCGACTCGATAAAGTCGTCGGCGCTTGCGGTCTCCAGGATGGACTCCACGATGCGCTCGTGATAGCGCACACGATAGTTGTTCTCATCCGGATGCGTGTGTAGCAGCTCGTCGATGATGTAGGCGTAATCGCGTGGGATGGCCTTACGAACCTTGGAGCGGGTGTAGCGGCTTGAAAGCGAACGAGCGACCATGATGAGCTGGTCAAGCATCGTTTTGTACCAGGTGGGCGAGTCCTCGCGCTGGCTGCGGACCAGCTCGATCTTCTCGTGCGGGTAGTAGATGAGCGTGCACAGCTCGCCCTTTTCGTCAAAGGTAAGCGTGTCGCCAAAAATCTCGTCGACATGCTCGCGCACGACGCCCGAGCAGTTGTTGAGGATGTGCATAAAGGCCTCGTACTCGCCATGCACGTCGCTCATAAAATGCTCGGTGCCTTTGGGCAGGTTGAGGATGGCTGAGAGATTGATGATCTCGGTAAACGCGGATTGCTCGGTGGGGAACTGTCTCGACAGCAGGCGCAGATACTTAAAGTCTTGCGGGTTGCGATCGAATGCGACCATGAAACACCTTCCGATGGAGCTGGTAAAACTGATAAACAGCGTCAAACGTTTATCAGTATGCGCCGCTTTTGTTTCGATTTTGCGCCAGCGGCTGAATTGTCGGCTGAACGGTTTGGTAAATCGATTTAGTTGAGGTAGATATGGCGGTTGAGTGGAGACGACAGAGGGTGTTTTCTCAGATATTTATGCGTGGGGCCGGTGGAGACGATGGTGGTAAAGATGTTCGCTATTTTTGGTTCGATTTGGTAAATAGTGGACATATGTACCGTATGTAGGCTCACTGTGCGATAATTTGCGCAGCAATGAGTAAGGAGCCTCATATGAGTGATTTTGTCCTGACCTGTGAATCCGCCGCCGACCGAACCCGTGAGTTCTTTGCGTCGCGCAATATCCCCGTCGTGTGTTTTCATTACGAGATCGACGATGTTGTCTATACGGACGATCTGTATCAGTCGATTACGCCGGACGAGTTTTTTGCCCAGATTGCCGCGGGCGCCATGCCCAAGACGTCTCAGGTGAGCGTGGGCGAGTACGAGGAGTTTTGGGAGCCGTTTGTTGCCGAGGGTAAAGACGTGCTGCACCTGACGTTGTCGTCGGGTATTTCGGGCACGTATGGATCGGCCTGCGTTGCGGCGCAGATGCTCGCGGATCGCTATCCCCAGGGCGGCAAGGTGCGCGTCATCGATTCGCTGGCAGCGTCTTCGGGCTTTGGCCTGCTGGCGGAATGTGCCGCCGACGTGCGCGATAGCGGGGCTTCACTCGACGAGACGGCCGCCTGGATCGAGGAGCACAAACTCAACCTGCACCACTGGTTCTTTTCGACCGATCTGTCGAGCTACCTGCGCGGCGGTCGCATTTCGGCTGCGAGCGCGATCATCGGCACGGCGCTTAAGATTTGCCCGCTTATGACGGTCGATTGCGAAGGTGGGCTGTCGCCACGTGAGAAGATTCGCACTAAGAAGCGCGCGATTTCCGAGATGGCTAAGACCATGATGGCACACGTGCAGGACGGTGCGGATTATTCGGGTAAGTGCATCATGTCGCACTCGGCGTGCCGCGAGGATGCCGAGGCGGTTGCGGCGCTGATTGAGGAACAGGTTCCGCAGCTTAAAGGCAAGATTGAGATCAATAACATCGGTACTCTGATTGGCTCGCATACCGGACCCGGTACGGTGGCGCTCTTCTTTATGGGCGACAAGCGCGTGGATTAATTTGCCCCATCACGTCGCTGCATGATTGCTCAAATGAAAACGGCCCGCCTCACGTTTGTGGGGCGGGCCTTGCTGTTGGGGGTTAGCGTTTCTTTCCGCGGAAGAAGAAGCCGTGCAGTGACGGCTTGAGGCCGCGGTTGGCGCGATGCTCCTCGACGCGCTCGTGGATCGAAGCGACGCGCTCGATGACTTCGTCGGGAATCGGCACGTCGGGATTCATGTTCTCGACCTGGCTGACCTCGGCGGCGGCGACCTGGTCGATAATGGGCACATCGTCGTGCGAGATGACAGGTGTGGCGTCTTCCTTCATCTTGCGATAACGCTGCATCATGTCGGTCTGTAGCTGCTGGGCCGAAGGCGGCGTCCAGATGATGGCGTTGGCGCCGGCGGCGATGGTTTCACGGATGCTCTCTGGCGTCTTGCCGCCCGGCGCGATGAGCGGCAGGTTGGGATAGTGCTTGCGCAGCTCGCGTAGGACCTGGGGCGTGTTCTTGCCGGCGGCGATGTTGAGAATCTTGGCTCCAGCGCGCACCTTGGCGTGGGCATCGTCGTCGCAGCGAACGACCGTAGCGATGACGGGGATGTCGGCGATGTTGGTGATGTGCTCGACCATCTCGGCGGTGGCGGGGGAGTTGACCACGCATCCCGCCGCGCCCTGCATCTCGGAGACGGCTGCCATCTGCACGGAGCGCTTACCAGTGGTGGTGCCACCGCCCACACCTACAAAGACCGGGCACTCGGCGACGGTCAGCAGCGCTTGCGTAATGGCGGGCTGCGGCGTGAAAGGGTAGACCGCAAAAACGGCATCGGCGTTGGAGTTGCGGATAACCGCGACATCGGTGGTGTAAATGAGCGACTTGATGCGGCGGCCAAAGAGCGTGAAGCCGCTGGCCTCCTCAATCTCGTCAGGCATGCGAAGGGCCGCCTTGCGCAAACGCCCGTCGATGGGCAGCGGCTCCATGGGGAGCAGTCCGTTGGGGGTCACGGTTACCTGGGGCTCGGTGAACTCGTCTGCGAGCTCGACCTCGGAGAAATCGACCGAGGCGACGATGTCCTCGTGAACCTCGGCGGGCACATCGATGGGGGCTTGGTCGTTTGCCGCGGCAGGCGTGTCGAAGGAGCTGGTGCCGACGAAGGCGTCGACGCGCTCATTTAGATCGTTGAGGGTATCCATGGAAGCTCGATTCTATGCGATGACGGCCGGCGCGATGCAGCCGGAATTGCGAATGCTAAATCGTTTGACGAGTTGATTTTTCCCCGCCACGCAATTCGTTAGACCGAAGGGCCGGCGAACGTGAAGGAGCTGTGGTGGCGGGGATCGAGGTGCTATCTTGAAAGTCCCGTTTAAAAGAGAGGTGACGCGGTATGGAATTGACAGCAATGTTTGGCTCGATTGGCCTGTGTGTGGGCGCAATTGTTGCCGCCGCGGTCATCTACTTTGTGGTCACGGCCATTAAGGGCAAAAGGGCCGAACGCAAGGAGCGCACGATGCTTAAACAGCATCGCGACCAGCAGGGCAAACGCGCACGGAGATAGCTTGTTGAGTTTTGGATCCGTGCGCTAACTGCGTTTTCGGATCAGGGCAATGTAGAAGCCCTCAAAGTCGCGGCTGGGCGGAATGGTGAGCGTGCCGGGCAGGCCGTTGGCGATGGCCGATACCTGACCCGCGGCAATGGCTTCGGTCAGGGCGTTGGACTCGATGCGCGGCTCCTCACCAGCTTCCTGGGCGCGGCGTGCCTCACTTTCGCTCGGCGTGCCATCGAGGGGGATAAGCTCGCAGTCCATGTGCTTGTCGAGGGCCTCTTGCAGGGCGTCCTCGTTTTCCTGCGGCAAGATCGAACAAGTCGAATAGACGAGCGTGCCGCCCGGTTTGAGGGCTCCCATGGCGCGGTCCAGAAGTGCTCGCTGCGAGCGGGCGCACCTGCTCAGCAACTGCTCGGTGAGGCCGCGCAGGCTCTTCTCGTTGCCGCTGACGACTGTGCCCGTGCCGGTACAGGGAGCGTCGAGCAGGATACGGTCAAAGCGGAAGAACTCGTCGAGCTCGCGTGCGTCGATGCGCATGACGGGCACGTTTTTTGCGCCTTGGCGGTGGAGGTTGGCTTCGAGCTTCTCGGCGCGGGGAATGCTCATCTCGCAGGCGGTGAGGTGTGCCTGGCCCTGGGTGAGGGCGGCGATCTGCGTCGTCTTGCCGCCGGGGGCCGCGCACATGTCCAGGATGTCCTCGCCGGCCTGGGCGCCCAAGACCAACGGCGGCATCATGGACGACAGACTTTGCAAGTAGATCTTGCCGTCGCGGTAGATGTCGAGGTCCCACAGGTCGGAAACCTGGGCCTCGGGCAGGATGGAAGCGTCCGGGTACCATGCGACGGGGCGGTGGGCGATGCCGGCGGCATCGAGCGCCGCAGCGATGTCCTCGGCGGTCGCCCTGAGCGTGTTGGCGCGCAGTGTGACCGGGCGTGTGGCCGCGGCGCCGAAGCCCTCGATCATGAGCTCGGCATCGGCGGGCGCATAGGCGCCGGCGACCGTGTCGACCATAAAGCGTGGCAGGTCGGCAGCGCAGGGAAGGGCGGCAAGCTGGTCGGAAAGCTCGGTAGCAGCAAACTGCCTAAGCTTGAGCTCGGCCTTGACCTGCTTTTTTTGCTTACGACGACGCGGCTTGGACATCCGTCTTTCCTTCCCATCCCAAATTGACTACTTTCCGGGCACGCCGCTGCTGGCGTGCCTTAGTACTGGCTTTCGTGCTTGCTAAAGAAGTCGAAGCGCGGGGGCAGCGGCTTCACGCGGTGCTCGCCGGGCTTCTCGCCCAGGATCTCCACGAACTCGTCCGTGGAGGCAAAGATGTTATCCCAGCTAAAGAAAGCGACCGGGTCGACGTCGAAGTACTCGCAGATGAGCTCGCAGCCGGCAGGGACGATGCCGTGCATGAGCACGGTCGCCACGCGCAGCTCGGTAAAGGCGTCGACGAGGGCCTGCGTCATCGCGGCATTGGCCGGCTCGCCCTCGAGCTTGTTGGCGGCCTTGGAGGCATCGCTCCAGCGCTTGTTGGCGGCACGCAGGTAGTCGTCGCACACGGCAAGCGCGCGGTGCGTCTCGAACTTGTACATGGCCTGCTCAAAGGCAAGGGCGGCCTGCTCGGCGGCCTCGACCACGGCGGCAGAGGCCGCACCGGCGGGGATGCAGCCGTTGCGATAGGGGCTCTCGTCGCCCTCCTTGACGGCGACGCCGTAGAAGCAGCTGCGGGCCAAGCGGTTGAACACGCCGGTCAAAAGGGCGCTCTCCTTAAGGGCCGGATCGATGACGCGCTTGTCGTCGCAGGCGCGCACCTCGTTGCCGTCCTTGTCCTTGCCGGTCACGCGGGTGTCGTATGCCTTGGGGCTAAAGCTCACCGGCTTTTCGGACAGGCCGAGCGACAGCCAATGCGCACGCATCTGCTCGCAGGTGTAGTGGTTGAGCAGGTCGTCTGCCGGCGGGGGAGGCATCTGCGAGGACGAGCTGGCCTTTTTGCCCATGTAGAGCAGGTGGTAGCAGGCGCTGACGGTGCTCTGCGTGAGGTCCCAGCCCAGGGCCTCCCACATGGCGGTCTGTGCGATGCAGTAGAAGTAGATGTTGTCCTGACCGATAAACTGGTAGATTTGTGCATCGTCCGAGCACCACCAGTCGCGCCAGTCGAGCGAGCTGTGCTGGTAGGTGGGTGCGGGAACCTGCGTGGAATCGGCGGAGGGCTCGCCCATAAGGGCGGCGTCCTGGGCGGCGACACCCTCGGTTACGCCGGCGGCCTTGGCATCGCGGGCGAGTACGGTACGCGTATAGCTGATGGGCGCCCACAGGCTCTCGGGCCAGCACCAGCAGGTGACGTCGGATACGCCGTCGACCTCGGGCACCGGAACGCCCCAGTCGATGTTGCCGGTGATGCGGAAGGGCACGAGCGCCTTGCCGCTGCGGAAGCGCACACCGCCGTTGGCGAGCACCGCGTGGGCGTCGTCGCGCTCCTTCCAGCTGGGGAAGGTGACGGTAAAGCTGCTCTTGTTGCCCTCGGGCTCCAGCACGGTGTGCTCGGGCAGCTGGTCCTCGACGGCGTCGAAAGCCTCGCGGAACTTGTTCTGAATATAGAGCTGTGCCGGCAGCAGCCACTCCTCCATGGTCTTGGAGACCACGGAGCGAACCTGCGGGTTCTGGGCGAGCTTGGCGGTGTAGGTCTTCATAAAGTCGAGGTAGGCCGGAAGGTCGAAGTAGAGGTTGTCGACCGGGCGCAGCTCGGGCACCTCGCCGGTGAGCTGGCTCTTGGGCGCGATGAGCTCCTCTGGCTCAAACTGGTGGCCCAGGTCACACTCGTCGGCGTAGGCCTTTTCGGACTTGCAGCCCTGAATGGGGCAGCGGCCAATCACCTGGCGGCCGTTGAGGAACGTGCCGGCCTTGGCGTCGTAGAACTGCAGCGTGGAGCGCTTTGAAATGGTGCCCTGCTCGTGCAGGCGCTCGATAATCTCGGCGGTCACCTCGTTGTGAATCTGCGCAGCCGGCTCAAGGCCCGAGCCGCCGTAGATGTCACAGCTGATGTTGTAGTTGTTGAGGGTCGCGGCCTGGCGGGAGTGATTGGACTCGACATACTCGCCGATGGACTTATCGTAGCCTTCATTCTCCTTGAGCTTGCGGTAGCTCTCCATGATGGGCGAGCCGTAGCAGTCGGTGCCCGAGGTGAAGATGACGTTCTCGCGGCCCAGGCGGTCGCGAAGGAAGCGGGCAAAGAAGTCGGCCGGGACAAAGACGCCGCCGACGTGGCCAAAGTGCAGACCTTTGTTGCCGTAAGGCTCGCCGGCGGTAACGATGGCGCGGCGCGGCCAGCTGGGACGGTCGTTCATGGAGTATTTGGATGCCATGGGACTCCTTCGCATATGGTGGGAGCGCGGCCGGGCGCAAGGCCTGGCGACGCGGTGGTCAATTCGTGCATATCGTTCGACATTATCGCACATGCGGGCGGGTGCGTGGCAGGGGCGCTATCCTAAGATGCTATGAATGAGAATTCCAACATACATGCGTTTGAGGACGAGGATTTTCTGCACGCCTGCTTCGTGTGGGGGATGGCCGTGCTTGGCGTATTTGCCGTGTGCCTGGTGCCGGTGTTTATGCTGCTGGGCGGGCCTGCAGACATGGATGCGGCTGACGCGGGCGGCTGGATGGCCGTCTTGAGCTGGATAGTCGGCTTGGCTGCGGTTTCTGCGGCGTCATTTGCCGTGCACGAGCTGGTGCACGCGGTGTTCTTTAAGCTGTTTGCGCCTGCTGGTGCTCGGGTGACCTTCGGAGCAAATCTCGAAACCTGCATGATTTACGCCTGCGCCGAGGGCGTTGTGTATTCGCGCCGGCGGTACATGGCGGTTTGCCTGGCGCCGACGGTTGTTTTGACGGCGGCGTTTGCCTTGGGCTTTGCGTTTTCGGGCTATCCGCTTCTGTGTTACCTGGCGGCTGGTCTGCACTTGTCGGGCTGTGTGGGCGACTGGTATTACGTGCGGACCATTTTGCGCGACCGCCGCATTGTCGCCTGCGAGGACACATCCTTTGGCGTGCGCTTTTTCGCAAGGTAGTCTTTTTGGGACGGGGCTATTTTGACTACTTTCCTGTTGATGCGGGTATTTGGAACTGCTTTACATCAAAAGTGGTCAAAATAGCCCCGTCCCAAAAAGACTACCCTGGGCAAAGATTGGGAGGAGATGTCCATGAAGCCGTTGCTGCTGCATGCTTGCTGTGCGCCGTGCTCGCTGGAGCCGGTCCGTCTGCTGCGCGAGGAGGGGTTTGAGCCCACGATTTGCTGGACCAACCCTAATATTCAACCTCACGATGAATGGCAGCGGCGTTTGGACGAGCTGCGCCGGTGGTGTGCCGATGGCGAGATCGAGCTTATCGAGGCGGGGGAGGACCGCGATCGCTGGGAGACCGGCGTGGCACCGCTGGGCGCCGATCGGCCCCGTCGCTGTCGCGCGTGCTATGCCCTGCGTCTGGCCGAGGCGTGCCGTGTGGCCCAGGAGCGCGGGTTTGAGTTTGTGGGTACGACGCTCGCCGTCTCGCCGTATCAGCTGTTCGAAACCTGTAATGACGTGCTTGAGCGTTTGGCGGCGGCACATGGGCTCACCCCGGTCATCCGTGATTTTCGCCCGTATTACCCCGAGGCCACGCGTCGTTCGCGTGAGCTTGGCATGTATCGGCAGAACTACTGCGGCTGCCGATTCTCGGCCGTCGAGGCGGCCATGGACCGCGCCCGCATCCGCGACGAGCGCAAAGCCGCCAAAAAGTAGTTCTTTTAGGCTGGGACTTTGAGCTGTCTGCGCGGTACGGTCGTTTTTGGGAAAGTCGATTTAATTAAGCGTGTGATCGTGGTTCGCTTGATACCAAACGACGACTCCTATGATTCTAATCCTCCGTTTGTTAAACATCAGATCCGGACTTGCTGTTGCATATGAATGGGACGACAGCACAATCATGTCGTTTCCTTCTGCAAATCGCCTAATTACCGGTGTTTTACCGTCTGCGAGCGCCAATACAGCACAGCCGTTCCAGGGCTTTGCGGTGGTATCGACAAGTAGTAAGCTGCCGGGAGGGTAAATGCGGGACATTTCGTCACCTTTGATTTTAACGAAAACGCTATGTGGGTGACGTTTGGCTACGTCTACAGGCGCGCAAGCATTTTGTTGGCCGTGCGTGATGCGGCGCTTTTGCGATTCGATATCGATGACGGGAAATGCGCCCTCCATTTCGTGGATAGCAGGGTCTTCGTCGGTGACGATTCTTTTATTTGCGAGCTTTACGGCCAAACCGTTTTCCTCGCCAACAAGTTCATCGCGGGTGCAACCGAAGAGCGCTTGTAACTTTTCAATATAGCGCTCACGGGGGGCATACCGACTTTTTTCCCAACGACAAACGGTCTCTTTAGATACCCCCAACATCTCTGCAAGTTGCGCCTGACCAAGATGCTCCATGGTGCGGAGTTTACGAATATTTGCCCCGAAGCCCATGGCTATAGATCCTCTCGCCACAGAGGGAGGCATAGACAGTTTGTGCCACCATAGCCTTTGGTGAGCTCGTCAATGGATAGCGGGAATAATTCCATTCCTGCTTTCTCAAGCGCTTCGTTGGTCCAAACGTTTTCTTCATATACGCATAGTTTTCCTGGCGAGAGCGCAAGGATAGACGTTGCGTTGTTCCGGCGTTCTCTTTCGTAGGCGGTTTGATTCCCGCCTCCGCAGTCAATTACTTTTATTGGTTCGCAACAGGCTGCAGAGAGTATTTCCGGAATCGTGCGATCGATAGGAGTGATCGTAAGGCCCCTTCCGGATCGTTTTAGTTGAATGCTGTATGCATCAACGGCATTGCATATCTCACGATCGATGAGGAACGCGTCGTGATCAATTCTACTTATGAACGTATCGAGGTGGATACGCAGCCCGTCAGAGGGGACTCGAATCGCAATTAGCTCGGTGGTCTGGAATTTATTTGAGGTCAGGAGCTCTTTGGCAAGTGACTCGACGGCGGCGGGTTCAGTTCGGTCAGAGATTCCAACTAATATTGTCTTAGCACTGATAACAATAATGTCTCCGCCTTCGATATGGTAACTACTCCTGTTCAAATCACATACTGGAGTTTCTCCCATGATCTTGTGGTGGGTGAATATCTGCCGGTATAAGGCGACCTCACGATCACGCTCAGGCCAGTACATATGATTTAGGATGATGCCGTCTCCGACTACCACAGCAGGATCACGAGTGAAAAAAAGCGTGTTGAGGGGATTGACCAAGAGCGAGGCGGGATCAAATTGCTCGTGCACGAGCGCCCGTAGTGTTTCCGACTGGTTTGAACATAGCTCAGTGTCTCCAAAGCGAATGCCGTTAAGTACTATATTCACCAATTCCTGGGTGTTCTTAGCGTTCTCAAACAACTGGGTTATTGTCTCGAGGAACTCTCTACCTGTTGCCCCGCTGCAACGGAGGTAGTCATCAATAAAATATTTAAGTGATTGGGGCTCAGTTTCAAGTGAGTCTTCGAGAAGGTCCCTAATTTCAATGGTTTCTACGCCATGCTTCTCAAGCAATTGAACCATGGAATCGTGCTCATACATTGCTTTGTCGAGGTCAAAACGACCGCTCCATTTTCGCAGGGAGAAAACTTGGCTGAAGTCGGCATCAGGGTAGTTTTGTGTTTCAGCTCCTGGTCGATGGACAAGTACAGCTTTTAAATGACCGATTTCATTTGTTACGTGTATGCCTTGCATGTCTGTCTCCTGTCCTGCTGGTTTTTATATAAGGCTAAGGCAGGTTCCTTGTTGTGTTGCGGAAAAGTTAAAAGACGTATGTAATTGACAAATAACATCAATTTTAATAATCAGATTGATTAATAACGTCACTTTAGCTGCCGTTCATAGGTGAAAAGCGACACGATGGCGATGGTTGGCCGACCACCGCTGAGCAACCTCATACATTTATGGTGCCAGCTGGATAGATGGGAAAAGGAATGAAGGAGGAGATATGGCAGCGGAAAGTTCGAAAGGCATCAAGCAGTTCAAGGTCCCGCACGTATATGCGATCATCTTTGCACTTATGGTCACCTTCGCTGTTCTCACGTGGATTGTTCCCTCTGGGTCCTATCAGCGTCAGGAGGTGAACGGTCGTGAAGTCACTGTCGCAGGTACGTATGAGCAGAGTGAAAAGACATATATTGACGAGGAAACCGGGGATGAAGTAGATCTCAGACAAGGCGTCTTCGATGTTCTTCAGGCTCCAACGCGCGGTATACAAGAGGCAATTGAGGTCGTTGCATTCATCTTGATTGTGGGCGGTTCGTTTCAGGTTATTACTAAAACGGGCGCTATCACGAGCGGAATGGGTCGTGTCGTTCGCCGCTTTAAGAACAAAGACATTCTAATTATTCCTATTGCGATGGTTCTCTTTGCATTGGGCGGAACGAGCTTTGGCATGGCGGAAGAAACTCTCCCGTTCTTTGCGATCTTCATGCCAATTATGATGGCTATGGGCTTCGACTCGATGACGGCGTTCATGGTCGTGTTCGTTGGAGCGCGCACGGGTTACATCGCCTCAACGATTAATCCGTTTAATGTTCTCATTGCGCAAGGTATTCTTGGTATTCAGGGCAACCCCCAGCTGTGGCTGCGTATGATTGCCTGGGTTGTTTTGACCGCCGTTGCAATTACTTGGGTTGTCCTCTATGCACGAAGGGTAAAGAAGAACCCTGAGTCATCGATCACATTTGAGGATGATATCGCCAAGAAAGTCGAGTTCGCTGCCGATGAATCTGCCCTTGATGCGGAATTTACGGGTCGTCAAAAAGGCGTGCTTGCGGTATTTATCGCTGGAATGTGCCTTATCATCTGGGGACTTGTGACCCAGGGCTGGTATATGAACGAGATTTCTGCGGTCTTTTTGGCCATGGGCCTGTTGGCTGGTGTTATTGCGGGCTTTAGTCAGGACGTTATCGCTCAGGAATTTGTTGCGGGTATCGCTGACTTTGCTTTCTCGGCAATTGTCGTTGGACTTGCGCGTGGCATCCTTGTCATTGCCTCTGACGGCATGATCATCGATACCATCCTCAATGCGCTCGCCACTGGTCTGGGCGGCATCCCGGCGGTTCTCTTTACTACGCTTCTTTATGCGGTTGAGAACCTCCTGGCGATTCTGGTTCCCAGCTCATCTGGCCTTGCAGCACTGACCGCTCCCATTTTTGGACCTTTGACCGAACTCATGGGCCTTAATCCCGAGGCTGCCGTGTGGGCTCTCTCCATGGGTAGCGCGACGATGTCTTTGATCTGTCCTACTAGCGCCATTCTTGTAGCGGGTTTGGGCGTGTGCAAGATCAAGCTTGGCCAGTGGTGGAAGACCGTTTGGAAATTCTTCTTGGTCGTGTCGCTCATCAATATCGTATTCGTAGCAATCTCGGGACTTATTGCCCTGTAGGTTTCATAGCTGAAATGGAGTAACAGGAATGTCTAAAGGACTGAATGTATACAGCGAGATTGGTAAGCTCAAGAAAGTTGTGCTTCACCGCCCCGGTCGTGACCTTGTGAACGTAAAGGCAGAAGAGTTCGAGGATGTCTGGATTCACGACTGTTTCTATCTTGATGTGGCTCAAAAGGAGCATGATGCCTTTGCGGATCTTCTGAGGAGCGAAGGTGTTGAGGTTCTCTATATGGAGAAACTCGTTGCTGAAGCGCTGGATGCATGCCCCTCGGCTCGCGCTGAGTTTACCGATACATTTATGGCTGAGAGCGGGATTGTCAATCCTATGCTTGAGCAGGCTGTTCGTGAAAAGCTCGACGCTATTTCAGATTCGTATCAGTTTGTACTTGAGGCTATGGGGGGGTATCGTTATCGTGACCTTGGGCTGCCTCGCGTTTCGACTACGCTTAGTATGATGGATAATGAGGATGCGAAGCCCGATGATTTGGTGTTGAAGCCTCTTCCGAGTTCATATTTCTCTCGCGATCCTCTTGCTTCCGTGGGCAAAGGCGTTCTGCTTCACCATATGTATTGGAAACAGCGAGATCGTGAAGTGCCCTTCTATGAAGCGATTTTCAAATACCATCCCGATTATGCAGGGACTCCGATTTGGTACGACCATAAGAATCCCTGGCATATCGAGGGCGGTGATGTGCTTAACATTAACGCTCATACCTTGGCTATTGGAATTAGCCAGCGAACTGAGGCGGCTGCGATTGAGGAGCTTGCAAAGAATTTGTTCTGGGGATCTGGGAGTTCTGAGATCGATACCGTTTACGCTATTAAAATCCCCAACGGCTATGCTTACATGCATCTTGACACCGTTTGCACCATGGTGGATTTCGATAAGTTCACAGTTTATCCCGGTATTTTTGAGACCCTTCGTGTTTATCGTCTGACTCGTGGTGACTCTGAGGGAATGGTCGCTGTTCAAGAGATTGATGACACGCTTGAACATATTCTTGAAATGGCTACTGGCGTGGAGAAGGTGCAGCTTATTGAGTGCGGTGCCGGCGATATGGTTGAGGCATCTCGCGAGCAGTGGAACGACGGGTCGAACACTCTTGCCGTTGCTCCTGGTAAAGTCTGTGTTTACGAGCGCAATGTTGTCACAAATGATGAGCTCTACAAGAACGGTTTGGAACTTTTGGTCGTTCCCTCCGAGGAACTGTCCCGCGGTCGTGGCGGCCCGCGCTGCATGAGCATGCCCTTCTGGCGCGAAGATATTTAGTTGCAAATCCACTGTGATAGGAGATGGCGAATATGGGTGTTAATATCGCTGGGCGCAGTTTTCTGAAGCTGCTTGATTACACGACGGAAGAGATTGAGTATCTGCTTGAGCTTTCTGCTAACTTCAAAAGCATGAAGCGTGCCGGTGTTCCGCATAAATACCTTGAAGGCAAGAATATTGTTTTGCTATTTGAGAAGACTTCCACGCGTACTCGCTGCGCCTTCGAAGTTGGTGCACTTGACCTTGGTATGGGCGTAACTTATTTGGATCCGGGCTCGTCCCAGATGGGCAAAAAGGAGTCGATTGAGGACACGGCTCGCGTCCTTGGCCGCATGTATGACGGAATTGAATACCGCGGCTTTGAACAGGCGAAGGTTGAGGAGCTTGCTGCAAAAGCTGGGGTTCCCGTTTGGAATGGGCTGACTACTGAATTTCACCCGACTCAAGTGCTTGCCGATATTCTGACCATGCGTGAAGAGTTTGGAGAGATTAAGGGCAGGAAACTTACATTTTTTGGTAAGGCGGCCGGAAACGTCGCCGATTCGCTCATGGTCATTTGCGCTAAGCTCGGCATTAACTACTGTTCTTGCGGCCCAATCGGGGGAAATTCGGAGGGGGCTACATCCTATGATCCTGAACTCCTTGCAGAATGTAGTCGTATTGCGGCCGAGCATGGATCGACGATTACCATTACAGAAGATATTGAGGAAGGCGCTCGTGATGCCGATGTAATTTACACGGATGTTTGGGTTGGCATGGGTCAGCCTGCAGAGCTGTGGGAAAGCCGCATTAAGCTCATGTCGCCGTATCGTGTGACCGCTGAGGTGATGTCTATGGCAAAGCCCGAGGCGATTTTCCTCCACTGCCTTCCGAGCTTCCACGATACTAATACTACTGTTGGTGCCGAAATTGCTGAGAAGTTTGGAGTTGCCGAAATGGAAGTCACGGACGAGGTTTTTGAGTCCGATAAGTCTCGTGTTTTCCAAGAAGCGGAGAATCGCATGCATACGATTAAGGCGGTGATGTACGCAACGCTTAAGTAGCGGGGCGTTGAGAAATCAGTCGCAAATCTGTTTGCCATACTATATTTCTCTCAACAAGCTGATAGGATACAGGGGAGAATGATGCGCGGGGCAGTCGATTTTTTCGACTGACGCGCTTTGTGAAAGAGGCAAAGATGCGTACCGATGATTTTGACTATAACCTGCCCGAAGAGCTCATCGCCCAGGCGCCTGCCGAGCCGCGCGACTCCTGCCGCCTGCTGGTGGTTGATCGCAAAGGCTCCGAGACAGGAACGCCGCTAGAGCATGGCGGCACCGTCGAGCACCGCATCTTCCGCGACATCATCGACTATATCGAGCCGGGCGACGTGCTCGTCATCAACCAGACGCGCGTGATGCCGGCCCGTCTGATCGGTCGCAAGACGGGCTCGGGCGGCGTGGTCGAGACGCTGCTGCTCAAGCGCCGCGAGGATGTTGACCCGCTGGGTCACGTTTGGGAGTGCCTGGTCAAGCCAGGCAAGCGCCTGAAGCCCGGTGCTCAGATTGAGTATCGTGCGGGCGGCGCCCATGCGCCCGAGGGGGCTTCCGTGGTGCTGACGGCCGAGGTCGTCGACTTTGTCACCGATAGCCGCGGTGGCCGTTTGGTGCGCTTTGAGCCGGCCGGTTGCAATGCCGCCGGCGACCCGCGCACGCTCGACGAGGCCATCCATGCTGCCGGCCACGTGCCGCTGCCGCCTTACATTACCGATTACGAGGGCGATCCCGAGAAGTACCAGACCGTCTACGCCATGAAGGAGGAGCACTCGGCTGCCGCTCCTACGGCGGGTCTGCATTTTACTCCTGAGCTCATGGCCGCTATTGAGGCCAAGGGTGCCAAGTTTGCCGCCGTCGAGCTCGAGGTGGGCATCGATACCTTCCGCTTGGTGGAGGAGGACGACCCTACGCAGCACGTCATGCACACCGAGCGCTACCACGTGTCGCAGGAGGTTGTCGACGCCGTGCATAAGGCCAAGGCCGAGGGCCATCGTGTGATCGCCGTCGGCACTACCGCGGTGCGCTCGCTCGAGAGCGCGTTTGACACGGACGCGCCGGTGTCCGATCCGGCCGTGACGGCGCGCTATTTTGAAGGCCGCGAGGACGGGGCCGATACGCTTGGCCGCGGTGACATCGTGGTGCGCGAGAACGCCACGACGCAGCTTTACCTCATGCCCGGCTCGACCTATCACGTGGTCGACGCGCTGATCACGAACTTCCATGTGCCGCGCTCCACGCTCATGATGCTCGTGAGCGCACTTGCCACCCGCGACCAGATCATGGATGCCTATGCTGCCGCCATCGAGGAGCGCTACCGCTTCTTCAGCTTTGGCGATGCGATGCTGATCTTGTAACTATTATAGCGCTTCGGCGCTGTAATATCCCGACTCTGTATCCGCAGCGAGAGCATACGCCCCCTGCGGCAGGATGCACGGCTGTTTTCCGTGCGCAGAAAGGAAAAATATTATGCCTTCTTTGACGACCTACAAGCTGCTCAAGCAGGAGCACAACGCCCGGCGGGGCGAGTTCAAGACCGTACACGGCACGGTGCAGACCCCCGCATTCCAGAATGTTGCCACCGCCGGCGCCATCAAGGGCGGCCTGTCTGCCCATGACCTGAAGGACATCGGTGCGCAGGTCATGCTCTGCAACACCTACCATCTGCATCTGCGTCCCGGCGACAAGCTGGTGGCAGAGATGGGCGGTCTGCACAAGTTCACCCGCTGGAACGGCCCCATTCTCACCGACAGCGGCGGATTTCAGGTGTTCAGCCTCGCAAAGCTGCGCAAGATCACCGAGGAAGGCGTGACCTTTGCCTCTCACCTCGACGGCCACCGCATCTTCATGGGGCCTGAGGAAAGTATGCAGATCCAGGCAAACCTTGGCTCTACCATCGCCATGGCCTTTGATGAGTGTGTCGAGAACCCTGCCCAGCACGATTACTCCAAAGCCAGCTGCGAGCGCACCACCCGCTGGCTCAAGCGCTGCAAGGATGAGATGGCCCGCCTGAAGCATGAAGGCATCTCCGTCAACCCCGACCAGCTGCTCTTCGGCATCAATCAGGGCTGCACCTTCGCCGACCTGCGCGTGGAGCACATGAAGCAGATCGCTGACCTGGACCTGGACGGCTACGCCATCGGCGGCCTCGCTGTGGGTGAGCCCACTGAGGTGATGTACGAGATGATCAGCGCGGTCGAGCCCTATATGCCCAAGGATAAGATCCGTTACCTGATGGGCGTAGGCACTCCCGGCAACATCATCGAGGCCGTCTCCCGCGGCGTGGACCTCTTCGATTGCGTCATGCCCAGCCGCAACGCCCGCCACGGCCACCTGAACACCTGGGGCGGCATCATCAACATCAAGAACGCCAAGTATGAGCGCGACGAACGCCCCATCGACCCCGCCTGCGGCTGCCCGGCCTGCCGGAA
>URBQ01000006.1 GCA_900546115.1 uncultured Collinsella sp. | reverse complement strand
CGCGGCAAGGAGATATATTGCCAGACCGGAGGGGCGCCGTGGGCGGGAATCTGGGTGCACACATTTCCTACACAAATGAGGATGGGGCCCTCTCTGTGAGAGCCTAGAAAGAACAGGGCCGCGGCTCCCCTATTAGAGCGGCCCTTCGGTTTTCCAACGGTTAAGCTTCGGCCGCATTAATGGCTGTATACCCATTAGAAATGGGACATAGCAGCGTTAATGAGTTCAAAAACGATTAGTCCAATAAGAGCCGCTGCGGCAAACTTGATGGCATTCGCAAGCTGTGGATGCTCATAAGCCCAGCCCGTCCTCGTCTCTTCGCTGTCCGCCTTCTTTCCGTCCAAGAAGTCGGATATCTCTTGATACGTCACCAAATCATTCTTCTTCTTGATATGTTCCGCTGCAAGCGCGCAGCACATTGCGCCAGCACCAAAGACGCCTGCCAACACCATCGTCGGAACGCACTGGACCATCCCCCACCCGTGGTTTTGTTGCCACATGAGCCAGGCCATAGAGACGGTAAACGCAAGAAGCCCAGCCAACATCCCCGCACCCAAGCGATAGAGCGTGCCCCTATCGCGTTCAACCCTTTCTCTAATTATTGAAATGTCGCCTTTAACAAGCTCGTCAATCGTTACATCCAGTTGTTCAGACAGCAGTAGGAGACTCTGGATGTCGGGGTACGTTTTACCGCGCTCCCAATTACTGATGGTCTGACGTGTTACAAAAATGCGCCTTGCAAGATCCTCCTGGGACAAACCAGCATCGAGTCGATACTGTTTAAGGCGTTTTGGCAGCTGCATGGCGTTCCCTTCGAATGCATTTCAACTCTTATTGGGCGGCTACACAACAGAAGCCGACAAGCAAAGCGTAATCCCAAAATCAAACCCATACGGATGGCTGAGCGCAGATTAGAGTGTCAAAAATCTTTGACACATACGCTACCTGCTCTTTCTTGCAACTCGGACGCTATCGAATTGATCGGTTTGGCTACGTCCCAAATCGATCACATCCCTAATCAATCAAAAAGGGGCGCTTCCGGATTGGAAGCGCCCCTTTAAGATGCAAGAAGCAATTAAGCCTCGAGAGCCTTCTTGGCGATGGTAGCCAGCTCGTTGAAGGACTCGATGTCCTCGTAAGCCATCTGAGCCAGGACCTTGCGGTCGAGCTCGATGCCGGCAACCTTCAAGCCGTGCATGAACTGAGAGTAAGAGATGTCGTTCAGGCGAGCAGCAGCGTTGATACGAGTGATCCAGAGAGAACGGATCTCGCGCTTCTTGTTGCGGCGATCACGATACTGATACTGCAGGGAGTGCTGGACCTGCTCTTTAGCATGCTTGTAAGTACGCGAAGCGGCACCGTAGTAACCCTTCGCACGGTGCATAACGGTACGGCGCTTCTTCTTGGCGGCAACAGCGCGCTTAATACGTGCCATGTTCTATCAACTCCTAGACGGTAAAACGAAAAACGGGAACGCGAACTTAGGCGAGACGCGACTTGATGACCTTGCGGTCGGCAGCGGCGATCTCGGTCTCCTGACGGAAGCCACGCTTACGCTTGGTGGACTTCTTGCTCAGGATGTGGCTCTTGAAAGCCTTGGCGCGCATAAGCTTGCCGGTACCAGTCTTGCGGAAACGCTTCTTGGTGCCGCTGTGGGACTTCATCTTAGGCATGAAATACTCCTTAATCGGTTACAGAACACTAGTTACTTGGTATCGCTTGCCGCTTTATCCTCATCGAAGGCGCCCTTAATCGGGGCGAGCAGCATAAGCATGTTACGGCCTTCCATCTTAGGCTTGGACTCGACCGTAGCGTAAGGCTTGAGATCCTCGGCGAGACGCTCGAGAACGTTAAGGCCCTGCTCCGGGTGAGCCATCTCACGGCCGCGGAACATGATGGTGATCTTAACGCGTGCGCCCTTCTTGAGGAAACGCAGAACGTGGCCCTTCTTGGTCTCGTAGTCGCCAACGTCAATCTTGGGTCGGAACTTCATTTCCTTGACCTCGACCTTGGACTGGTTCTTACGAGCAGCCTTGGCCTTCATGGCCTGCTGGTACTTGAACTTACCGTAGTCCATGACCTTGCAGACCGGCGGCTCCGCGTTGGGAGCGATCTCGACCAGGTCGAGACCCTGATCGTCGGCGACGCGCTGGGCATCGCGGATGGCGAACAGGCCGAGCTGAGAGCCATCGACGCCAATCAAACGGCACGAAGATGCAGTGATCTCGTCGTTGATGCGGGTGTCATCAGACTTAGCTATTTTCCCTACCTCCATTCATAAAAAAATAACCCGGCGCTTCTCAGCAACCAGGTCGTACACATAGACATCCTCGATTTGAGGAAGTGAATCTAAGTTGTATGACCAGTCAGCTGCTCATTGGCGCCAAAAGGTGGGAACCCTCGGGTTCCTCTTTAGGGCATTGCGGTAACAACGCCTTGTGGATAATAACACGCGCAGCGCGTTATCACATTACGTACACGAAAAAGGGGGCCGCAACCCCCTTGAACGCTCACTTGCATGTATGGTGCCCGAGGCGAGACTCGAAGGGCCTTCGCTTCGCGAAGCCCCGGGCTTCGGGCGCACGGCGCCCTCGCCCCGCTCCGCTACAAACAGGCCACAGGCCTGTTTGCCTAACGCTCCGCGCGCTCACGCGAGTTCGGCACGAAAAAGGGGGCCTTGACCCCCTCGAACGCTCACTTGCATGTATGGTGCCCGAGGCGAGACTCGAACTCGCACGTTGTTGCCAACGGTGGATTTTGAGTCCACTGCGTCTGCCAATTCCGCCACTCGGGCACGTAATGCGTGAGTTAGTTTATCACAGCTTTCTACCGATTAGTCCGAAAATGGAACTTCGAGCATTTCGATGAGTTCGACCGTGCGGAGCATCTCACGCTGACGGCATCCGCGACCGCCGACCGAAGCCTCACCCATCTGGTTATCGTAAGGGTCCTCGCGCATGCCGTCGAAAGAGGGCTCAAACTCTGCCTGGAATCGATTGTTGGCCACCATACGCCACGGGTCGAGATTGCCAAAGTAGTGACGGCGGCGCCACTCCTCCCCCATCCTGCGAGCAGAAGATCCAAATGACACATCGGCGTTGAGCCAACCGGTCTGCGGCGTATAGAACTCTGCCCAGTCGTGCGACCCCACCGAATCGGGCGCAACGTACAGGCCGCTCTGCCAACGGGCGGGCACGCCCGCGATACGGCACATGGTGATAAACGTGAGCGCCATAACGCCGCAATCGCCGCGGAGCGAATGCGCGCAGTCATCGGCAATAGATCCCAAAAGCAAGTACGGCGGCTGATAGCGATAGTCGATATGCTGCGTCAGGTAATCATAGATAGCACGGGCGCGATCGAGCGGATCCTCGAGTCCGTCAACAACACCGGCCGTCAGCTGCAGCAGATACGGCGTGAATGCAATGTGCGGACGGTCCTCGGAAATATCCTCGGGCAGAGGCGCGTCCATACGCGGATGAACCGGAAGTGTGCCACCGTAGACATCACAATAAGCAGCATCGATGTGATAACGATAGGTCACCGAAAATAAGTGCTCGCTCGAGGAAGACCACGAGGCGGTACGCGCCGAAGCATTCGCGGGAGCAACAGCGCCCTCCGGCGTCATGTCGAGAATCTCGACCCGAGACTGCTGACGGCAGGCAGCCGCGACGGGAAGCCAAGCGCAAACGGTCTCCCCTTCCAGAGCGCCGGGGACAGACACGGACGCTTTAAGCGTAATGACGCGAGCCAATCCGTTTTGCGACTCCATCTCCTTGAGCATCTCGTTGCGCAGTGCTACTCCGTCCGTAGAATCGGGCCGCATGCCGGGAACCTCTTTGGGATATACGCGAAGCGAATCGAGGAAGTTGTCGAGAACGAACAGTTCGCCATCGATAAAGCGCCAGTCAATACGCTTACGATTAATCAGGTCATCAAACTGCTCTTCGGTAAACTCTGGCCACTCCTCGCGAATCATCGCAATAGCCTGATCGCGCGACACCGAAAAATGAAGCGGCGTCTCGAGCATGCGATACCGCTCGGCACGAACACAAGCAGCCAGCGAAGGCTCGGGGTTCTGCTCCAAAAGGCGATCGCAGGCAGCAACAGCCTGCGTCAAATACCCCGCATCCTTAAGACGAAGAATCTCGGGCGGTAGCCCAATATCGAGATGGCGAAAATCATCACAGCAGACATCAACAGAGCAACCAACAGGACCTTCGTCAATAACCTTCCCATCCGAAGGCAGCACATTAATAACAGCCATACCAAAACTCCAAGTCACTAGAACGCTTGAAGCCCATTGTAGCGAGATAAAAAGAAAGCCCCAACAAGGGAGCCATCAACACCGCTGAACGGTAACCATATAACTAAAATCAGACCAGTAACCCTGTAGCAAGTTAACAAAGGAGGCCCCGTTTCCCCGGAGCTGTTTCCGTCGCGCGACTTCTGGCAAAGCCAGTAGCCATCTTAATTCAGACTCGTAACCCTGCGGCGTTAAACGAAGGAAGCCCCGTCCCCCGGAGCTGTTTTCTTGGCGCGACTTCTGGCAAAGCCAGGTGAGCGCAAAGGAAACAGTGTAGGGGGACGGGGCTTCCGGCGGGAAGTTTAGCGACGCTTACGCCTTGTTGACGGAGCCAAACTCCTCCATGAGCTCCTTGGTGCGGGCAACGATGTTGTCGCGACCAGGCTTGAGGAGCTTGCGGGGGTCAAAGCCCTTGCCCTGCTGATCCTTGCCAGCCTCGATGTACTCGCGGACGCCCTTGGCGAAGACGAGCTGCAGGTCGGTGTTGACGTTGATCTTGGAGATGCCCAGGGAGATGGCCTTCTTGATCTGATCCTCGGGGATGCCGGTGCCACCGTGCAGAACGAGGGGCAGGTCACCGGTCTGGGCCTTAATCTCGCCCAGACGCTCGAAGGAAAGACCAGCCCAGTCGGCGGGGTACACGCCGTGGATGTTGCCGATGCCGCAGGCGAGGAAGTCGACACCCAGGTCAGCGATCTGCTTGCACTCAGCAGGATCAGCGAGCTCGCCGCTGGAGGTCACGCCGTCCTCGGTGCCGCCGATGCCGCCGACCTCGGCCTCGATGGACATGCCCTTGGAGTGGGCAAGCTCAACGAGCTCCTTGGTGCGGTCGAGGTTAAGCTGGAAGGTCTCCTCGTGAGAGCCGTCATACATGATGGACGTGAAGCCGGCCTCGATGCACTTGAAGCAGTCCTCGTAAGAACCGTGATCGAGGTGAAGGGCGACGGGAACGGTAACGCCCGTGGCCTCGACGGCAGCCTTGACCATGTCGGCGCAGACCTTGAAACCGCCCATCCACTTAGCGGCACCAGCGGTGCACTGAAGGATCAGCGGAGACTTGGCCTCCTCGGCGGCCTGGAGAATAGCCAGGGTCCACTCGAGGTTGTTGGTGTTGAAGGCACCAAGACCGTACTTGCCGGCCTCGGCCTTCTTGAGCATGTCTGCTGCGTTGACGAGCATAAAAGAAACCTCCTGTAAGGTTGCTCCGATAACGCCTGAGATTTTACCACGGCGCACCCGAGCATAAACGTTCGTTTGTTCACGAATATCGTCCAAACAGACTTTTTTGACCGTTTGCCCTACGAAATCGACCCGTTGGGGAAAAATAGCTTGACGTTTGGACGCTTCTCGTGCTTCAAAAGCAGACTATTAAGCTAAATCTGCATGAAAGGGTTCTGCATGAGCTCGCGTGCCATGGTGGTCGAATCGCCATGACCGGTTAGGCAAACGGTATCGGGCGGGAGAAGCCGGGCGAGCTTGGAGAGCGAGCGCAGAATCGCCGCCTCGTCTCCTCCAGAAAGATCGGTGCGGCCGTGCCCACCCGGAAACAGGGTGTCGCCCACAAAGGCAATGTTCCCCTGCTCGGTGGCAGCAAACAAGACGATCCCGCCCGGCGTATGCCCTGGCGTCTCGATCACCTGCAGGTAGATATCGCCCACCTTGATAGCATCTCCCTCGGCGAGCAGGTGCGTCGGCTCCCCAGGGTCAGGCGTCTCAATGCCCCACATAGCTCGCTGTTCCTCGATGTTCGCATGCGGCACCGCCACATCCTTAGCACACAGCTCATACTGGCAGCCCTCGCCAACGGTGGTTCGCACGCCTGCAACACCACCAACATGATCGGCATGGCCATGAGTGCATACGGCGCCAAACACGCGTACGCCGGGATGCTCGGCTCGAATATGCTCCACCAGGCGTTCGCCTTCCCATGCGGGATCGATAATCACGCACTCATTGTCCGAAATAACAGCATAGCTATTGGTCTGAATGGGACCGTTTACGAGCGTCTCGATCTCGACCGATCCCTTGGGAGTTAAATCCAAGGACACAGCACTCATGTCCCTCTCCTCTCTATAGAACTCGAGGCATCAAACGATGCCTCGAGTGTAGCGAATATCGATAATGTGACACGTTCGTCGCGACTAAACGCGGCGCTTAAGCTGGGCTCCACCCTCACCGGGCATCAGGCGGCGCGCGTCGTAGACCGAGTCAACGCTGCTGATGGAGGCCAGCAGCGGATCCAGACCACTCGCGTCCGAGATCTCGACCATAAAGCGCAGGGTTGCAATACCCTCGCGGTTGGTCGACGTGGCGGCAGAAAGGATATTGCCGCCCGCATCGCCAATGGCAATGGTGACATCCTTGAGCAGGCCCATGCGGTCCAGGCACTCGACCACGATCTCGACCTGGAAGAGGGTGTCGGCAGCGCCGTCCCACTCCACTTCGATCATGCGCTCGGGATGCTCCATAAGACCCTTGACGTTGGGACAGTTGGCGCGATGCACCGAAACGCCACGACCGCGCGTGATGAAGCCGACGATGTCGTCGCCCGTCACGGGGTTGCAGCAATGAGCCAGACGGACCAGTAGGCCGCTGTTGCTCTCGCCCTTGACGATAATGCCGTTACTGGCGCTCTTGCCGCGCTTTTGCGGCTTGCGGTTGGAGCCGCGAGCAGGCTGCTTCACGACCTCGGCGATAGCCTCGGCCTTGGTGAGCTGTTCCTCGGGCTTGGGGTCCAAGATTTGCTCGACCTTATTGCCCACAGCGCGCGGGGCAACCTTGCCGGCGCCGACGGCGGCAAACAGGTCCTCGAGCTGCTTGAAGTTAAACTGCTCCGCCACGGCGTTGAGCGCACGCGTCGAACGCGGCGTAGAAATGCCATAGCCACGCTTACGCAGGTCCTTAGCCAGCATATCGCGACCAGCAGCAGCGTCGTCGTCCTTGGTCGCAGCGGCAAAATAGCGGCGGATCTTTGACTTGGCGGAAGGTGTCTTAACGATCTTGAGCCAATCACGCGACGGCTTGGAACTCTTGTTAGTCAGAATCTCGACACGGTCACCCGTCTTAATCTCGTGCGTGAGCGGAGCCACCGCACCGTTGATTTTGGCGCCGACGCAATGGTTTCCCACCTCGGTGTGAACGGCGTAGGCAAAGTCGAGCGGCGTGGAGCCGGCACGAAGCGCCATGACCTCGCCCTTGGGCGTAAAGACAAAGATCTCCTGATCGAAGAGGTCGACCTTCAGCGAATGCAGGTATTCCTTGGCATCGGTGATCTCGTCGGAAGCCGCCCAATCGAGCGAATGCTTGAGCCAGTTGATCTGGTCGTCCAAACGTTGAGCGTCATTGGTCTTGGAAGCAGACGATCCGCCCGACTTCTTATATAGCCAGTGGGCGGCAATGCCGTACTCGGCCTGCTCATGCATCTCATAGGTTCGAATCTGAATCTCGAGCGGGCGAGCCGTGGGGCCGATGACCGTCGTGTGGAGCGACTGGTAGTTATTGACCTTGGGCATGGCGATATAGTCTTTAAAGCGGCCGGGCATGGGGTGCCACAGCGTGTGCACCGCGCCGAGCGTGGAGTAGCAATCGCGCACCGAATGCGTGATGACGCGCAGTGCCACCAGGTCGTAGATCTCGGAGAATTCCTTGCCCTTGCGCTTCATCTTTTGGTAGATGGACCAATAGTGCTTGGAACGGCCGTTGATCTGGAAGTCTTCCAGGCCAATGCGGTTGAGCTCGTCGGTGAGCGTCTTGATGGTCTCGGCCAGATAGCGCTCACGGACCTCGCGCGACTCCGCCACCATGCGTGCGATGCGCTGGTAGGCATCGGGCTCCAGGTAGAAGAAGGACAGGTCCTCGAGCTCCCATTTAATGGAGCTCATGCCCAGACGGTCGGCCAGGGGCGCATACACGTCCATGGTCTCGCGGGCCTTAAACAGGCGACGGTCCTCACGCAGGGCCGCAAGGGTGCGCATGTTGTGCAGACGGTCGGCAAGCTTAACGATGATGACGCGGATGTCCTTGGACATGGCGAGGAACATCTTTCGCAGCGTGAGCGCCTGTTTCTCGTCCATGCTGTCGACTTCGATGTTGGTGAGCTTGGTCACGCCGTCGACGAGCTCTGCCACGGTTTCGCCAAACAGGCCGGAAACATCGGCAAGCGAGGTCTCGGTATCCTCGACGGTATCGTGCAGCAGCGCGGCGCACACCACGTCACAGTCCATCTTAAGGTCGGCCAAAATGATGGCTACCTCGACGGGATGGTTGATGTACATCTCACCCGAGCGGCGCTTTTGGTTGCAGTGCTTCTCGGCAGCAAAACAATAGGCCTGCTCCACCTTAGAAAAGTCGTCCTCATTCATATATTTGAGGCACAGGCGCTCCAGCTTGTCGTAGCTGTCCGCCATAATCTCGGGCGGCAGCTCATCGGCATGCTTATAGTGCTCCATCTCCGAGAACGGCTGGAGGGCGGAATCATGGGCGGTACGGGCTGCGGCATCCATCGAGGTCCCCTTCCCCTAGGCCCGCGGTACGATCGGGCGGTTAACTTTGGCTAGCATATCAGAAGCGCACGAATCGAGCGCCCAACTCCGGAAAGCCGAGAACTCCATGCGCGAGCGCAAGCCCTCCAAATAGCGAATTGACCTGCTCAATTGCACACGGCCGGGGTTTTCGGCCATCGCGATGCGACGGGTGTCGTCAAACCCCGAAACGCGACAGAAGCCAAGCTCTTCGAAGATTCCCAGGCCACTTTCCACCGAGCGCTCGTCGACCGGCGTGCGAGCATCGATGGCAAGGCACATCTGCGCGATGTCGATATCGCTCGCGCTAAAGGAATCGTCCCCGGTCTTGCCGCGGTTGGAGCGCCACATGGTTTGCAGCGCGCGATAGAGCGTGACGAGCTCGTCGCGCTCGGGCGCATAGCAGTCGAGTAGGCGCTCGTTAATGCGGGCGTCGCGCGACGAATAGAGCAGGTGGATCACGGCGGGCTGTCCGTCACGACCGGCACGCCCGCTCATCTGGTTGAACTCAATGGCGCCAAACGGCATGTGGTACAGCACGACATGGCGGATATCGGGCAGATTGACACCCTCGCCAAAGGCGGAGGTCGAAACGATGCAGCTGAGGCTTCCGTCTCGGAATGCTTCCTCCACGCGGCGGCGATCGGAGCGCGCAAGCCCCGCGTTATAGAACGCGATATGGGTTGCGCAATCGGGCACACGCTTGCGCAACGTCTTGGCGAGCGCCACGGACTGGTCGCGCGAATTGACGTAAATGACGGTCTTCTCCCCCGTCGCCACGATCGACACCAAACGGTTCTCGCGGCTCGCAAGGTCGCGGTCGTCCTCGAGCTGCAGGTTCTCGCGCACCGTCTCGTCGACCACCGTGCGAGTAATCGGCAGCATGCGGGCAAGCTCGGCCACGACCGGAGCCGTCGCGGTGGCCGTCGCAGCCATAACAACCGGGTCGCCCAGGGCTTTGAGGATATCGGGCATGTCGAGATAGGCGCTGCGGTCGCCGCCCTTGGCAAGGCCGGCGTGGTGCGCCTCATCGATAACGACAAAGCCGATGCGGCCCGAACGCGCGAAGCGGTCACGGTGGATAGATAGGAACTCGGGCGTCGTGAGCACGATACCGGTGCGGCCCGAAGCTAGGCCGGCGAACACATCATCGCGTGCGGCCTCCACGGTCTCGCCGGTCAGCACGCCAACGCCAATGCCAAGCGCTGCCATCGTCGACGAGAGGTGATAGGCCTGGTCGGCAACAAGCGCACGCAGCGGATAGACAAAGATACTCGCACGTCCGCGAAGGACAGCCTCGCGCGCAGCATGCACATGGAAGATGAGAGACTTGCCGCGGCCCGTTCCCATAACGGCCAAGACGCTCTGGTGGTCGGCCAAGGCATCGAGCGCCTCAACCTGCGCGCGGTGCGGCTGGTTCGATCCGATCAAGCTATGGATAAGCGAGCGCGTGAGCTCGGTATAGGAAAGCTGGGCGAGCGTCTCGCGCTTACGCGACTCCAGGCGCAGGCCGGAATCCGCCGGCTGCACGCCACGACGAAGCTCGCATGCCGGATCGTCGACGCTGGGCAGCGTGGTATCGCGGACCAGAACATCCTTGATCATGAGCTTGGGCTTCACACGCCCCTGCCAATGCTCGGCAACGGCCTCGAACACCAAGTCGACAGCGCTATCGCAGTTGATGAGCTTATCGATTTGCGGCACGCGGAACATAATGGCCGGAACACTCGCGGCGCCATCGGTCGCCACAAAGCGCATGTGCTCGCCGGTTTTGCCCACCACGGCGCGGTCGCACATCGTCACGCCCTCGGCAGCCAGCAGCGGCACCTTGTTGCCCTGGCCAAACGGCTCAAGACGGGAGATCTGCTCGATGGTCTCGATATTCAGCTCGGAAAGGTCGACGGTGGCGGCGACCTCGTCGGTGTCTTCAAAGTCCTCGGCGGGAAGCTCCGATAGCACGGCGGAAAGGCGGCGGCGGAACTCATCGAGCTTGGATGCCTCGATGGTCACACCCACCGCACCGGCATGTCCGCCGCGACGAATCAGCAGGTCGGAACAGCGCTCGACGGCGTCAAACAGGTTAACTTTGCCCACCGAGCGACCAGAGCCGCGCGCGATACCGTCCTCGATCGAGAACAGCAGCGCCGGCACGTGATAGCGGTTGGTCAGACGGCTTGCCACGATGCCCTTGACGCCCTCGTGCCAGCCCTCGCCACCCACGACGATTGCGCGTCCGCCGTCATAAGTCTCCTCGACCTTCGCCATGGCATCGCGCGTAAGCTCGGCCTCGATCTCGCGACGTTGGCGATTGATTTCCTCGAGCTCGGCGGCAAGCGCGCTCGCTTCGATGGGGTCGCGGGCAAGCAGCAGGTCGAGCGCCAGCTTGGGATCAGCCATGCGGCCGGCAGCATTCAGACGAGGGATGAGCGAAAACGACAGGCCGTCGGCCGTAATGGTAGAAAGGTCGGCCTTGGCAAGTGCGGCAAGCGCGATATAGCCGGGGCGGGCCGTCACGCGCATCTGCTGGATGCCCTCGGCGACCAGTGCGCGATTCTCGGGCGTGAGCGGCATCATGTCGGACACGGTGCCCAGCGCTGCGACCTCTATCAGCGAACGCCAATACGACGGCTTGCCCAGACGCTCTCCCAAAACCTGCACCAGCTTGAGCGCCACACCGGCACCGGCAAGTTCACGCGAGGGGCCCTCGTCCTCGAGCTTGGGGTCGGTCAGGGGCACGCCCTGCGGCACCTGGTCGGAGGGCTCGTGATGGTCCGTGACCACCAAATCGATCCCCAGGCTCTCCAGATAGGAGACTTCTTCCTTGGCGGCAATACCGTTATCGACGGTCACGATCAGCTGAGGGCGAGCGAGCTCGTTAACGCGGTCGAGCGCCGCGCGCGAAAGACCGTAGCCCTCGTCAAAGCGATGCGGAATAAACGGCGTGACATCGGCGCCAAACGTGCGCAGTGCCTCGGTCAACAGGCAGGTCGACGTAATACCGTCAACGTCAAAATCGCCAAAGACCGCAATGTGCTCGTGGTTGCAAATAGCACGCTCGACGCGGTCGGCAACGACCGACATGCCCGGGATAATGAGTGGGTCGGCCCAGTCGCGATCGAGCGAAGGCGTCAAAAACAGCTGACCTTCTTCGATGGATGTAATGCCGTGCGCGACCATAATACGCGCCACCAGCCCGGGAATGCCCAGGCCAGCCGAAAGCTCCTTTTCGAGCTCGGGGTTTTGCTGAGCGACCGCCCAGCGATGCGTCGTCTTAAGCGATGACATAGGCGCCCACCCCCGATAGGGGCAGGTCGCCGCGATACCTCTCACGGTTCATAGCGATGAGTCCTCTGTGTATGCCCGCTTCGGCAGGCAGATCTGTTGAACGGATTTATTATACCGTGCAGAGCAGACGCAAATCGCCGCAGCACGCCGCGGTTTCGGTAAACGATGCCGGTAATAGCCTCGAAATATTCGAGCGTTTCTGACGCACGGACGCATGCGAGCGTCTAGCATATCCATTCAAAACGGGTTCACGGGCAAAGGGAGTCACAAGCGCATATGAAGCAATGGGTTGGACTGGGCAAGTTTCTCGCGGGGCACATGCAGGTCATCGTTCCGATTTGCGTGGCACTCGGCGTGCTCTTTCCCCAACAGATTGGCGTACTCAAGCCCATCGTTCCCACCTTGTTTGCCTTTATGACGTTTCAGGGTGCGCTCAGCAACACCTTTCACCAGGTAACCGAGGTGTTCCGCCGTCCGTTGCACCTAGTCTTGGCGCTGCTCGTCTCGGCGGTGCTTATTCCCATCGCGGCGTATGCCATGGGGTCACTCTTCTTTGGCTCCAACCCCAACCTTGTCTGCGGCATTGTGCTCGAATACAGCGTGCCCGTGGCCGTCACCGCTTTTATGTGGATCAGCATGTTCGGCGGCAACGGCCCGCTCGCGCTCACCATCATCCTGACGTCCTCGGTTATCTCACCTGTGACGATTCCGCTTACGCTCAAGCTCCTGCTGGGCGCCACTGTCTCGATCGACGTGCCGAGCATGATGCAGAACATGGCCTTTATGATCGCCATCCCCGCTGTGCTCGGTATTGCCATCAATGAACTCACGCGCGGCTGGGGCCACGAGAAACTCTCTCCCGTGCTCTCGCCCGCCTGCAAGTTCATGATGATGGGCGTCATCGCGTCCAACTCCACCGCTATGAGCGAGTACGTGCTGCACATAAACGCGGTGCGCCTGGAAGTCGCCCTCTTTATTTTGGTCTTCGCCATCAGCGGCTTTGTCGTCGGTTTTCTGGTCGCACGTGCGCTGCATCTGCCATATAGCGAGACGACTACCATGTGCTTTACCTGCGGCATGCGCAACATCTCTTCGGGTGCCGTCATCGCCACGCAGTACTTTCCGGGCGAGGTCGTGTTCCCCGTCATGTGCGGCACGCTGTTTCAGCAGGTGCTGGCCTCGATTATCGGGCATCTCTTTGAGTGCCTAACCTGCGAGGAGCGCACCAAACAGCGCAAGCGGGTCGAAGCCGGCCGCGACGCCATGGCGCGCTAGGCTGTCCGCATTACGCGGGTGTTAGTCTTGCTATACGAGCGTTTCCAGATGCGCACGCAGACGCTCAGCATCGATATCGAGCGTCGTCTCGGCATTGACTTGGGCCAAACGATAGCCGACAAAGTAGGGCGAAACCACCCAACGCGGCAGCGCCTTGGCAATGGTCCGACCGCCCAGGTGATAGAAGAACAAGTTGTACGACTCTGCGCGACCACCGTGGTGCTCGTTTAGGATATAGCGCAGAGCTACCTGGATCGCATCGGCAAAGAGATCCGCCTCGGCTTGGTCTCGTGCGTCATCGCTGGCGGCGATTCCCTGCGGGGCTGAAACGTTGATCTCAAAGAACCCCATGATCGGTTCGGTTGAGATATTGACCGAGATTCTCCCCTGTTGCCAGACATTGATGCCTTCGAAATTGGCAGAAGTCAGCGAAGTGTAGCCGTCTTCCTGCTCCAAACCCACAATCTGCATGTGCGGATGAACGAGACTACCGCCCGAGAGCGGACCCTTGTTCTTGTACATGAGAACGCTGCGATACTGCTGTGAATCGATCATCTGCTGCCAGCAACCCAGGGCAAACCGTATCACATGGTGGAGTTCATCCGGCTCATAGATCACCAGGTCGGCATCGTGATCGGCCGACTCGATCAGCACGGTTTGACGGGTGGCGCGCAGGGTCTTGAACTTATTCTCGAGCCAGATGCAGTCACCATCGCGCCGGATGATATCGGCAAGTTCCTCGGTATCGCAAAAGGGACACGCGGTGCCAGGGCGCCGGTTGTCGTCGGGCTTACCGTTCGCCTGCTGAACGTCAAATACCAGCGCCACGGGTTACGCCTCCAGCGGCACGATCTTGGTGCCATGGAGCTCGGAGACGCTCAATGCCGCCGCCACGGTATCGCGGTTGGCCGTAGAAATGCCGCCGCCGGGAAGGATGGTCAGGCGGTCGCCCGCATACTCGACAAGACGCGACAGGTGCTCCAGGTTGTCCTCGATCGGCGTTCCGGCAGCACCACCATGCGTCAGGATGCGCGTGATGCCGCAGTCGGCGAGTGTGTCAATGGCGTCCAGCTGAGCCTCGGGCGAGAGCTGGTCAAAGGCCATGTGGAAGGTGATATCGATGGCCCCGCGCTTGCACTCCTCGGTCGCGCAGCCCGTAGCCATCACGAGGGCGCCGAGGGTGAGCTCGTCGAGCGCCCAGCCGCCGGCACAGGGCTTGCAGCAGCCAAAGACCAGGCCGTCAACGCCGGCGCTCACGGCAAGACCCAAGTCCATCTCCATCATGCGCAGCTCGTCCTGGTTGTAGTGAAAGTCACCGCCACGCGGGCGAATCATGCACATCACTCGCGCGTCATGCTCGTGAGCATAGCTGACCGTAGTGCTGATAACGCCGGCCGAGGGCGTGGTACCACCGACGGCAAGGTTGTCGCACAACTCGATGCGCTTAGCACCGGCATCGATAGCCGCCGGCACACGCTCAAAGTTCTCGGCACAAAACTCGTACAGCATAGATAGCCCCCAGGAGACATTTCGATTTCCACACGGCATTGTCGCACGTTAAATAGCAACCCGCACGATGGAACAAAACCTTGACAAGGAGTGTCCCAAAGTGCCGGCACATAAGGAACGTCCCCAGGTGCCACCTTGAGCGATGGGTACTCATTTAAGTACGTCCCCAATGAGTACCCGCAGGGGACAGACAGACCGGACTCCCTATACGACAACTGTTGACATCATATACTATGTGTCGTATAGTAGGTGTTACACAGTATACTACGAAAGGAGGTGTGCGGATGGAGGCACAGATGAAGCGCGGCTTCCTCGAGGCCTGCGTGCTCGCGGCCGTCTCGGGCGAGGAATCCTACGGCTATCAGATCGTGAAGGACGTGCCCGCGAGTATGGGGCTCACGGAATCCACGCTCTATCCGTTGCTCAAGCGCCTGGAGAAGGCGGGCTGCATCACCGCGCGCTCCGCCGAGCACAACGGGCGGCTGCGGAGGTACTACCGCATCACGGACGCCGGGCGCGAGCGTATCGCCGAGTTCCTCGCCGAATGGCCATCCGTGCAGGAGATCTACCGTTACGTGGAGGGGGCGCACCATGACGCGCGATGAGTTCTTGAACCGGCTGGGCGAGCTTCTGGCCTGCCTGCCGGCAGATCAGGTAAAGGAAACGCAGGAGTTCTACGCGGAGGCCATCGCCGACCGTATGGAGGACGGCATGACGGAGGCCGAGGCTGTGGCCGCCATGGGCACGCCCGGTGAGGTCGCCGAGGCAACGCTCAACGAACTGCCCGCCGTGCCGCGCGCGATCGCGAGGACCAAGCGCAAGAGCACGGCACTTCTATGGGCGCTCGCCATCGTGGGCTCTCCGGTATGGATTCCGCTGCTGCTCGCGTTCGTCGCCGTTGCCGCTGCAGTCTACATCTGTATTTGGGTTCTTGCGCTCTGCGTGTGGATCGTGGCCGCGGCATTCGGGGGCGCGGGCCTGGTAGGGCTCCTGTTCGCCGTGGACGGCATCATTATCGGGCATGTTCCGTACGTTTTGGCCTCGATGGGAATGGGATTCGCTTCCATCGGTGTGGCGCTCCTCACGGGAGCCGGCGCCTGGACGGCGTCCAAGCAGATCGCGCGCCTCTCTGCCCTTTGGGCGAAGAAAGCCGTTTCGCCCTTCTGGAAAGATCGAGGCAATAAGAGCCGCATGGGCGCCGAAGCGGCGCCGCTCACGGCATAGGAAGGAGTGCAAACATGTCCAGCGTAAAAAGGACTTACCTTGCCGTAGCGGGTGGGCTTGTTGCCACGGGGCTCGTCCTGGCTGCTATCGGATTTGTGGCCTCCGGCTTTAACCTCGCTGTGCTCAACACGCAGATCGACCTGCGCGATGACACCATCATTCTGGGTGGTGTTGAAATAGACGACCCGACAGGGCTTCCACTCATCGAGCAGCTTGCCGAGGTCGGCGAGATCCATATTGGATCTGCAACGACTGGTTCGTCTTCTCCTCGCAAATGATCGAGCTCGTAGCAGCCGTCCCCCCCTTCGGGCGCACCACGACGGGCATGAGCACGCCGCGCTCGGAGCCTTTTGACCTAGTCATTGGGGACGTTCTTAAACGACTAGTCATTCAAGAACGCCCCCAATGACTACCGGCAGAAAAGGAACGTCCCCAAGTGTCACCCCCATGTGCCAGCGACAACGGAAACGCCGATGTTTTGGAAATGTTAGCGAGCGGGCCGCATTTGAGACAAGGTGACGTGAAACGAAAGGGCGCTGACCTTCTGGTCGCGCCCTTGAAGTTGAACGTCAGATTGTCCAAATGCGGCCCGCGCAGCGTCGAGCCGTTACGCCGTTCGGCAGAACGGCGTAACAACCTAGCCGCCCAGGTAAGCCTTGCGGACGTTGTCGTCGTGCAGGAGCTCTTGGCCGGTGCCGGTCATGGTGATCTTGCCGGTCTCGAGCACGTAGCCGCGCGTGGCGATTGAAAGCGCCATCTGGGCGTTCTGCTCGACCAGAAGCACCGTGGTACCGGCCTTGTGCAGGTCCTCGACAATCTGGAAGATCTGCTCAATCAGAATCGGCGCCAGACCCATGGAAGGCTCATCGAGCATGAGCAGCTTGGGGTTGCTCATAAGGGCGCGCCCCATAACGAGCATCTGCTGTTCGCCGCCCGAAAGGGTGCCGGCGACCTGGCGACGGCGCTCCTTAAGGCGCGGGAACTGCTCGTAGACGCGCTCAAGGCCCGGAGCCACCGTGGACTTGGGCTGCGTGTAGGCGCCCATCTCCAGGTTCTCCTCGACCGTCATCTGCAAAAAGGCGCGACGGCCCTCGGGAACCTGGGCCAGGCCCTTGCCCACCAGTTTATCGGCAGGCGTATGGGTAATGTCCTCGCCCATAAACTTGATGGAGCCGGTCTTGGAACGCAGCAGGCCCGAGACGGTTTTAAGCGTCGTGGACTTACCGGCGCCGTTCGCGCCGATCAGGGCCACGATCTCGCCCTCGTTGACGTTAAAGGAGATGTCCTTGATGGCGTGGATAGCGCCGTACCAGACGTTGATGTTGTAGACGGAAAGCATCGGCTCTGCCATTTAGTTCTCCCCCTTATCCTGCTTGCCCAGATATGCCTCAATTACGGCATCGTTGTTCTGGATCTCCTCGGCCGTGCCCTTGGCGATGACCTTACCAAAGTTGAGCACGCAGATGCCCTCGCAGATGTTCATGACGAGCGACATATCATGCTCGATAAGCATAATGGCGATGCCAAAGGTGTCGCGGATCTTGACGATGTTCTCCATGAGCTCCGCGGTCTCGGACGGGTTCATGCCGGCGGCAGGCTCGTCGAGCAGCAGCAGTTTGGGGTTGGTGGCAAGCGCGCGGACGATCTCCAGACGACGCTGGGCGCCGTAAGGCAGCGAGCCGGCCTGCTCGTTTGCCAGGTGCTCCATATCAAAAATGGACAGCAGCTCCATGGCGCGCTCGTGGGCGGCCTTCTCGTGCTTCCAATACGTCGGCAGGCGCAGCACGCCCTCAAAGCCGGAGTAGCGCTCCTGGTTGTGCAGACCGACCTTGACGTTGTCCTCCACCGTCATGGTGTTGAACAGGCGAATGTTCTGGAAGGTACGGGCAATACCCATGCGGTTGACCTGATAGACCGACTTGCCCGAGGTGTCCTCACCGTCGAGCAGGATGGTACCGTGCGTGGGCTGGTACACCTTGGTGAGCAGGTTGAAGACCGTGGTCTTACCGGCACCGTTGGGACCGATCAGACCGGCGATCTCGGTCTTACCGATGGTCAGGCTAAAGTCGTCGACTGCCTTAAGGCCGCCAAATTCAATGCCCAAGTGGATGCACTCGAGCGCCGGGCGCTGGCCCAGGTCGCGGTCGGGAACGATGGCGCCAGAAGGATACGGGACCATCTTGCCCTTGTTGAACTCAAATTTACTGGGCATCGGCTGCCACCTCCTTCTTGGAAGCAAAGTGGTCCTTAATGCGTGCGAAGAACGCCTTGAGCTGCGGGTTGTTGGTAAAGATCATGACCAGGATCAGCACGATGGCGTAGATGAGCATGCGGTAGTCCGAGAACTGACGGAGCAGCTCGGGAAGCACCGTGAGCAACGCCGCCGCGATGACGGAGCCGCGCATATTGCCCAGACCGCCCAGGACCACGAATACCAGGATGAGGATGGACGTGTTGAAGTCGAACTTGGTGGCGGAGAGCTGCGAGAAGTTACCGCCGAAGAGGGCTCCGGCAGCACCGGCGAGAGCGGCGGAAACCACGAAGGCGATCATGCGGTACTGGGTGACGGAGATACCCACGGACTCGGCAGCGATCTTGTTGTCGCGCACGGCCATAATGGCACGGCCGGTACGGCTGCGGACCAGGTTGAGTACAATCACGAGCGCGACCATGACCAGGATGGCGCCGGCAAGGAAAGTCGAATAGGTCGACACGCCCGATGCGCCCTGCGCGCCCTTGATGATGGCGGTGCCGTCCTCGAGCAGGTGCAGGTCGTCGATCGTGGAGTTACCCGTGATGTTAAAGATCACATGCAGACCGCGGGAGTCGACGCCCACAATGAGGCAGGTGACGATCTCTTTGATGATCTCGCCAAAAGCCAGGGTCACGATGGCCAGATAGTCGCCGCTCAGGCGCAGGACCGGGATGCCGATCAAGAAGCCCAGGATGGCGGCAGCGATGGCGCCGACCACGATACTGATGATAAGGCGCACCGGATCGGAGGGAACGGCGCTCTCCAGCGCGACCGCGGTAACGATTCCCGTATAGGCACCGACACTCATAAAGCCCGCGTGGCCCAGCGACAAGTCGCCCGCGATGCCGACGACGAGGTTAAGGGAGATGGCCATGACGATATAGGCCGTGATGGGAACCAGCTGACCGGCGATCATGCGCGGAATCATGTGGTTGGACTGCATAAAGAACACGATGGCGAACGCCACAAGGCACATGGCGTACGTAACAAAGTCGTGACGCGTCTGCTTGTCTTTAAGAAACTTCATAACGCTCACCTACACCTTCTCGGGGACGTACTTGCCCAAGAGGCCGGCAGGCTTGACGAGCAGGACGATGATCAGAACACCAAAGACGATGGAGTTGGCAAGGCTCGTGGAAATGTAGGCCTGCGCCATCGCCTCGATGATGCCGATGAGAATGCCACCGACAAAGGCGCCGGGGATGGAGCCGATACCGCCGAAGACGGCGGCGTCGAAGGCCTTGATGCCAGGCATGGCACCCGTCGTGGGCTGCAGCACCGGCGAGTAGGAGCACAGCAGCACACCGGCGATGGCGGCAAGGGCAGAGCCGATGGCAAACGTCATCGAGATGGTGCGGTTGACGTTGATGCCCATGAGCTGAGCGGCGGCCTTGTCCTCGGACACGGCGCGCATGGCTTTGCCCATCTTGGTCTTACCTGTAAAGAACATCAGGCCGGCCATGATAACCAGACAGGCGACGATGGTGACGAGCGATACGGCGCTCACGTTGAACTTGGCCAAGAACTCCGGCACCGGGAAGGTGACGAGCGAAGTGAAGTTCTTGGGCGTGGCGCCCCACAGAAGCTGCGCGGCATTCTGCAGGAAGTAGGACACGCCGATGGCCGTGATCAAAACGGCCAGCGGGCCTGCTTGGCGCAGCGGCTTATAGGCCAGACCCTCAATGAGAACACCGAGAACCGTGCAGGCCACGCAAGAGAGAATTACAGATGCCCAGCCCGGGAGGCCGAGATACGACGTGGCGCAGAACGAGACATAGGCACCGACCATGATGACGTCGCCGTGAGCGAAGTTCAGCATCTTGGCGATACCGTAGACCATGGTGTAGCCCAACGCGATGATGGCGTAGACGCTGCCCATGGACAGGCCGTTGACCAGGTATTGGATAAAGACCGTCATGTTCCACATCCCCCTTTCGAATAGGTTTCCAGTTGATGTATGAAACAGGGACGTTACACTGTCCCTAGATACCAAGCAAGCAGGGAAGGCCAAAACCTCCCCTGCTTGGGATCAAAACCGCTCTATGTAAGGCGGTCTATTAGGCCTGTACGTACTTGCCATCGGTGATAACGTACGCCGTGGGGTCCTTCTGGACCTGACCCTTATCGTTCCAGGTGAGCTTGCCGGTCAGACCGTCAACGGTAATCTTGAGCATAGCCTTGGGCAGCTTCTCGGCGACCTCGGTCGGGTCGGCGTCGACACCAAGACCGGCCTCCTTGAGGGCCTCGGCCACCGCGTGCACGCCATCGTAGGCGTCGGCGGCAAACTGGTCGGGGGTATCGCCGTACTTATCCTTGTAAGCGTTGACGAAGTCGGCGTTCTTCTCGTCGTCGGCGGAGAACGGGGTCATGAGCAGCAGACCCTCGGCAAGAGAAGTGTCGAAGCCCTCAACGCCCAGGATGCCGTCCATGCCGTCGCAGCCCATCATCTTGACGTCGTAGCCCATGTCCTTGGCGTTCTTGAGCAGGACCGAGGCAGGCGTGTAGTAGATTGGCGCAAAGATCATGGTGGCGCCGGCCTGCTTGGCCTTGGTCAGCTGGTTGGTAAAGCTCGTGGCGGAGTCGTCCTTAAAGGTCTCCTCGTCGACAATCTCGAGCTTGGACTCAGCGGCCTGGGCCTTAAAGGCATCCGCGACACCCGAAGAATAAGCGTCGCCGGAGTTATAGAACAGCACGAACTTCTCGTCCGCATACTTCTGCGCCAGGAACTTGGCAGCGTTGACGCCCTGGTTGGGGTCGGTGAAGCAAACCTGGAAGACGCAATCCTTGCCGTCGGTGACGTCCTCGGAGGACGCGGACGGGGTGATCATGAACGTCTTGGGGTCGTTGCCGCACTCTGCGGCAACGGCAACCGACGCACCCGTGGTGGTCGGGCCGACAAGGGCCTGCATGCCCCAGTCGAGCAGGGTATTAAAGGCGTTGACGGCCTTCTCGCCGTCGGCCTGGTCGTCCTCGGCCTTGCTGGCAAGCGGCAGCTCCTTGGTGGAGAAGTCCTTGCAGCCAAGCTCGACGCCCTGGGTAACGGACTTGCCGTAGGACGCGGCGGCACCGGTCAGCGGGCCGATGGTGCCGATCTTAAACGAAGCGTCGCCCGAAGCGGAACCGCTGTCGCCGCCGTTGGAGGAGCAGCCAGCTAGAATGGACATCGCCCCCAGACCTGCTGCGCTCGCGATAACGCTCCTGCGATTCATAACAGGGTTCAATGACTTACCGGTGAGGCTCGACATGCGGCTCTCCTCTCAAATCTCGTCGGGTTTTGGTTACCCGACAGGCCATCCTTCGCCGTGTTCGGCGTTCGCAAAATAGTAGACGCTTTAGTTGAGAAAAGTGGCGATTATTTCAACTTTTCTTTTGTTTTGTCCGTTTATCCATAGTTATGCGTATTTCTATTGGTTTATGCAGTTTAGCCACTTTATTGTGTAAAAGTAATGTTTCCATTCTGTTACAAGCGTCCCCGCCCTGATTAAAACGGCCTCACCGGTAGCGCTTTATGCGCACTTAGGCGGCGATGTACTTGCCGTCCTGGATCACATAGGCTGTAGCGGGCTTCTCGACTTGGCCCTCGTCGTTCCACGTGAGCTCGCCCGTCAGACTCTCGATCTTGATCTTGCGCATGGCCTTGGCAAGATCGCCGGCAATGTCGGCGCCGTCGGCCGTAATGTCGATGTTTGCCTTATCGATAGCCTCGACAATCGCATGGACGCAGTCATAGGCATCGGCGGCAAACTGGTTGGGCGTCTCGTCGTAGGCGTCCTTATATGCCTTGACGAAGTCGGCGTTCTTCTCATCGTCGGCAGAGAACGGGGTCATGAGCAGCACGCCCTCGGCAAGAGAGGTGTCGAAGCCCTCGACGGAGAGCAGGCCGTCCATGCCGTCGGTACCCATGAGGGTCATGTCGTATCCCATGTCCTTGGCGTTCTTGAGCAAAACGGACGCCGGCGTGTAGTAGATCGGCGCAAAGATGAGCGTGGCGCCGGCCTCCTTGGCCTTGGTGAGCTGGTTGGTAAAGCTCGTGGAGGAGTCGTCCTTAAAGGTCTCGGTATCGACGACAGCAAGTTTGGACTCCTTGGCCTGCTCGGCAAAGGCATCGGCAACACCCGAGCTGTACGTATCGCCGGAGTTGTAGAACAGGGCGATCTTGGCGTCTGCATACTTCTCGGCCAAGAACTTCGCGGCGCTGGCACCCATGGTGGGATCGGTGAAGCAAACCTGAAAGACCGTTGTCTTATCCTTGGTCACGTCGAGCGACGAGGCCGAAGGCGTGACCATGAGCATATCGTCGGCAATCTCGCCCGAGACGGCGACGGCAGCACCGGTGGTGACGGGGCCGACGAGCGCCTGCATGCCCCAGTCGCACAACGTATTGAAGGCGTTGATGGCCTTCTCGCCGTCGGCGACATCGTCCTCGGACTTAAGCGAGAGTTTGAGGTCCTTGGTCGAGAAATCCTTGGCGGCAAGCTTGGCACCCTTCTCGGCCGAAACGCCATAGGTTGCCGCGGCGCCGGTCAGAGGGCCGATGACACCGATCTTGAAGGTCTTGCCGTCATCGGCGGAGCCGCCGTCCGAGCCACCCGACGAACAACCAGCGAGTGCCGCGGTGCTGCCGAGCGCCGCGGCGCCGGCGAGAAAGTTCCTTCGGCTGAGCGTGCTGTTGATGTTGAACATGGTGTCCCCCTTTTTCGCTGGCCGCAGTGCGGTCGTCTTGCGGTACGGGGCAAACCTTATGGCGCAAACGTTGACAGTTTGTTACGGAGTTCCGTTTGTAGCGAGCATGTTTCCAATGTTTCCGCAGCGTTTCGGGGGTGCCGTTTTGTGCGACTCCTGTTGCCTGGCGAGCACGCGCCCTCGGTTCACGCTAGAATGCACTCAACCTTTAAGCGGTTAATCCATCCATGAGATGCACGAAGGAGCTATCTATGAGCGAACCCCTGCGCACCGTGAACGTCGGTCTGATCGGCCTGGGAACCGTCGGCGGCGGCGTGGCCCGTCTGATCAAGAGCCACCACGATGAGTACCTGGCAGCCTACGGCATCGACCTTAAGCTGACCCGCGCCTGCGCGCTTGCCTGGGAGCAGGCCGAGGCAGCCGGCATTGAGCGCGAGGCCTTTACGAGCGACTGGCACGACGTCGTCACCGACCCCGCCATCGACATCGTCGTCGAGCTGATCGGCGGCGAGCACCCCGCAACCGAGATCTTCACCACCGCCTTTGAGCACGGTAAGCACGTCGTCTCTGCCAACAAGGCCCTGCTGGGCCGTCACGTCGAGACGCTTGCCGAGAAGGCGCGCGCGTGCGGCGTACAGATTAAGTGCGAGGCCAGCTGCGGCGGCGGCATCCCCATCGTGAGCACGCTCGAGCACGACCTGGTGGGCAACAAGATCCTGACCATCGCCGGCATCCTCAACGGCACCACCAACTATATCCTGTCGCGCATGGACGCCGAGGGCGCCGATTACGCCGACGTGCTTGCCGACGCGCAGGCCAAGGGCTATGCCGAGGCCGACCCGTCCGCCGATGTCGACGGCTTCGACGCCGCCAGCAAGACGGCAATCCTGGCCTCTATCGGCTTTGGCACCCGTGTGACCACCGACGACGTATACCAGCAAGGCATCCGCACCATCGGCGCCGAGGACATCGCCCAGGCCCGCGAGCTCGGCTACACCATCAAGCTGCTCGGCATCGCCCGCAACACCGACGCCGGCGTCGACGTCCGCGTCCATCCCACGCTGATCCCCGCCGACCACATGCTTGCCAAGGTCAACGGTGCCATGAACGCTGTCTACGTGGTAGGCGACGCCGTGGGCGAGACCATGTTCTACGGCGCGGGCGCAGGCTCCTTCCCCACCGCGAGCGCCGTCGTGGGCGATATTCTGTCGCTCTCCGAGCAAATCAGCCGCGGCGTGGCCCCGCTGCCCGAGATTGAGCCCTATGGCCACAACCTCGCCTTTAAGCCCATGGACGAGCTCCAGACCAAGTACTATGTGCGCCTGAAGGTCGCCGACCGCGTGGGCGCCCTGTCCGAGACGGTCGACATCTTTGCCAAGCACAACATCTCGATCTCGCTCATCAACCAGGTCGAGGACGGCAAGTCGGGCGTCAGCGATGCCTGCTCGGTCATCTTCCTGACGCACCGCGCACTCGAGAAGGACGTCCAGGCTGCCGCCGCCGAGCTTGCCAGCGTCGACTGCGTGGCCGAGGTCGCCAACGTCCTGCGCATCGAGGACGTCGAGGCCTGGACCGAAGGCGTCATGGCCAACTAGCTCAACGCTCACCTAGCAATATGCGCTTTGAGGGCTCCCGTCCGATGCGGGACGGGAGCCCTTTTGTCTCCTGCCCTAAGCACAACGGCAGAGCACATTTGCGCGAGCCGCTCATCGGTAACGCGGGCTACCGTTCACCGATATGCAAACACGGCCGATTCCGGTTACGGCTACGCTGTGCTGCGAATGTCCGCCCGCGATGAGAGGAAATACCATGTTGCTCGAGGGCAAGAAAGCAATCATCACCGGAGGCACGCGCGGTATCGGCTATGCCATCGCCTGCCGTTTTATCGAGGAAGGTGCTGCCGTCACCGTCTTTGGCTCGCGCCAGGAGACTGCCGACGCTGCCGTTGAGAAACTGACGACCGCTTATCCCGAGGCCAAGGTCTGGGGCCGCTCCTGCGACCTCACCTCGCTCGAGGCCGTAACCGAGGCCTTTACCCAGGCTGCCGCCGATATGGGCGGCCTGGACACGGTCGTCAACAATGCCGGTATCTCCCAGCGCTCGCCCCTTTTGGACTACACGGCCGAGGAGTTCGCCAAGGTCATGGACCTCAACGTCGTCGCCGTCTTTAATGGTCACCAGGCCGCTGCCAAGATCATGACCGAAGCCGGCCACGGTGGCACCATCACCACCACGAGCTCGATGGTCGCTAAGTACGGTCAGCCCTCCGGCGTTGGCTATCCCACGTCCAAGTTCGCCGTCAACGGCATGGTCCAGTCGCTCTCACGCGAGCTCGCCCCCGTGGGCATTCGCGTCAATGCCGTCGCCCCCGGCGTAACCAGGACCGACATGGTCGCCAACCTGCCCGAAGAAGTCATCAAGCCCATCATCGCTACCATCCCGCTCGGCCGCATGGGCGAGCCCGAGGATGTCGCCAACGCCTTTGTCTTCCTAGCGAGCGACATGGCCGCCTACGTTACGGGCGCTGTGCTCCCCGTCGACGGAGCTGCCCGCTCTTAAGGGACCACAAGCCTCAGCTCCCAGCCTCAACATTGCTCAACTAAAAGGCGCGCTTCCTGCATCAACTGCAGGCGGCGCGCCTTTGTTCTGTTTGTATGGGAAACTGCGTCCCGGTATTTCAGCTCAGAACGGGGCGCAGCTTCCCCCAGAGCCTTCTTTCGGAAACTATGTCCCATTCTGGGTCCGGATTCCGGGATGCGCTTTCCGCAACGGACTTCTCGTGGAAAGCGCATCCCACTCTAGACGCCAATTCCGGGATGCATTTTCCGCGGCGACGTTGGCTACCTGCCGTCGTCGTCCTGGGCCTCTTCGTGTGCGTAAAGCTCCAGCATGCGGCGGCGGTATTCGCGCACGGCGAGCTTGGCGCGCTCCAGGCGGCGGCGCTCACGCGGGGTGAGCTTGCCGGGGTCGATCTCGTCGCCGTAAGTCTTTTCGGCCAGCAAATGGGCGGCGTCCACGATACGGGCATCGATGTGCCCGCTTGCCGCCTCGGCCGAGAGGCGGTCGGCAATAGAATCAAGGGTAGGTACGCCGTCGAGCGTGCGACCGTGACCATGCGAGGTCAGCAGCTCGTGCTCGCGTGCGAGCAGGCTCGCCAAATCGTGATGGGCACGCAGGATGTCGAGCGCATCGGATGGATGCTCGGCAACCTCTGCCACGGCGGCAACCGGCGCGGCATCGACCACGCGGTAGAAGAGCTGCGCGAGCAGTGGCATCAGGAACACCGTGATGGCGCCGGCCGCCACCATAACCGAAGCGACGCCCTGTGATAATGCGCCGGCGTTGACAGCGACGCTCGTCACGGCGACGATAATCGGCAGCGCCGTGGTGCAGTACAGGGCCACGGTAATGCGGCCATACGCCGACACATCGCGCGTCGCAGGACAAATGCTCATAGAAATAAGAATGGGCACGGCGCGGATAACCAGCAACGCCACGATAAAGCCCACGAGCAAGCCGGGGCGCGATGCTACAGCAGTCAGGTCGATCTTGGCACCCGACACGGTAAAGAACACCGGGATCAAAAAGCCATAGGCAAGGCCATCGAGTTTAAGCTCGAGCGTATGGTTGCCCTCGGGGATGATATAGCGCAGGACAAAGCCCGCGGCAAAAGCGCCCAACACGATATCGAGGCTAAAAATGGCGGAAAACGCCACGAGCGTGACCAGGATGAGCACTGTGAGGCGCACGAACGTCTGAGAAGTCGTATCGGCGCGCTCCTGAATAAAGGCAAAGAAGCGGCTGCCAATACGCTTGGAGCGACTGGGGACCACGGCAAGCAGCACGCACACCACGGCGAACAGCCCCAAGATCAACAGCGTCTCGACACCCGTACGGGCAGACAGCAGCACCGACATGGCGAGCACGGGCCCGAGCTCGCCCCACGTACCATAGGCAAGAATCGAATCGCCGACGCGCGTCCCAGCAAGCGACCGCTCGCGCAAGATGGGCATGAGCGCCCCAAGCGCCGTCGAGGTCAACGCCAGCGTCACGGCGATACCGTCGAAATGACTGACTGAGTACCACGGGGTAAAGCGCACGGCAAGCCAGGCGATACCAAACGTGACGACCCACGTCGCCAAGCCGTAGCGCCCCTCGACGCCTGTGATGCTCTTGGGGTCGATCTCAAAGCCGGCAAGCAGGAACAAAAAGGCCAGGCCCAGCTCGGACACAAGCGAGACCTCAGCATCTACATGGATGACGCCGAGCATATGGGGTCCCAGTACCGCGCCGAGCACGAGCAAAAAGACCGTCTCGGGAACGGGTTTTCCGGGAATCGCCGAGGCGATAAAAGGACTCGCAAAGGCCACGAGTGCGATGATGGCGAGCGAAACGAATGCCATGTGATGCCTTTCTCTTGTTTGCGCTTCACTGTAGCACCCTCGCCGTCCTCAACGCGCCGCGAGCTGTCGTATCATAGTGAGGTTTACAAACATGTGGCTCAAGGCGACCGCAGGGCAGACCCCGCAAACCGACCGCTGCCGCATACCGTACCGTACGCCCAACCGATCAGGAAGGCAGGAACCAATGGTCTCTCGTATCTACGTGGAGAAGAAACCCGGGTTCGACGTCGAGGCTCAGCAGCTCAAGGGCGAGCTGACCGAAATTCTCGGCATCAAGGGCATCGAGGCCCTGAGGATTATCAACCGCTACGACGTCGAGGGCATCGACAAGGAGCTTTTCCGGTCCTGCGTGCCGACCGTCTTTAGCGAGCCCCAGGTCGATGTGACCTACGACGAGCTCCCCGCAAGCGATGGCGCCGTCTTTGCCGTCGAATTCCTGCCTGGCCAGTTTGACCAGCGCGCCGACTCCGCCAGCGAGTGCGTGCAGCTCATCAGCCAGGGCGAGCGCCCCGCCGTGCGCTCCGCCAAGGTCTATATGATCTCGGGCGCTCTGGACGAGGCCGCCATTGATGCCATCAAGCACTACGTGGTGAACCCCGTCGAGGCGCGCATCGCCTCGCTCGACCTGCCCGAGACGCTGTACATGGAGACCCCCGAGCCCCAGCCCGTCGAGGTGCTCGACGGTTTCCGCGAGCTCGACGAAGCCGGCCTTGCCGCCTTTATTTCCGAGCGCGGCCTTGCCATGGACGAGGCGGACATCGCCTTCTGCCAGCAGTACTTCCGCGATGAGGATCGCGACCCCACCATCACCGAGATCCGCGTGATCGACACCTACTGGTCCGATCACTGCCGCCACACCACCTTCGGCACCGTCCTGGACGACGTGACGATCGACGACGCCGTGGTGCAGCAGGCCTTCGACCGCTACATGGAGATGCGCCACGAACTCGGTCGCGACACCAAGCCCGTCTGCCTCATGGACATGGGCACCATCGGCGCCAAGTACCTCAAGAAGACCGGCGTCATGACCGATGTCGACGAGTCCGAGGAGATTAACGCCTGCACCGTCAAGGTGAAGGTCGATGTCGACGGCGAGGACCAGGACTGGCTGTTCCTCTTTAAGAACGAGACCCACAACCACCCGACCGAGATCGAGCCCTTCGGCGGTGCCGCCACCTGCGTGGGCGGTGCCATCCGCGACCCGCTGTCGGGCCGCAGCTACGTGTACCAGGCCATGCGTGTCACCGGCGCCGGCGACCCCACCGTCCCCGTGTCCGAGACGCTCGAGGGCAAGCTGCCGCAGCGTAAGCTCGTGACCACTGCTGCCGCCGGCTACTCCAGCTACGGCAACCAGATCGGCCTTGCCACCGGTCAGGTCAACGAACTCTATCACCCCGGCTACGTCGCCAAGCGCATGGAGGTCGGCGCCGTCGTGGGCGCTACCCCGGCAAACCACGTGCGTCGCGAGTGCCCCGCCCCCACCGACAAGATCATCCTGTTGGGCGGCCGCACCGGCCGTGACGGCATCGGCGGTGCCACCGGCTCCTCCAAGACCCAGAACACCGAGTCCATCGAGACATCGGGCGCCGAGGTCCAGAAGGGCAACGCCCCGGTCGAGCGCAAGCTGCAGCGCCTGTTCCGCCGCGGCGATGCCTGCCGTCTGATCAAGCGCTGCAACGACTTTGGCGCTGGCGGTGTCTCGGTCGCCGTAGGCGAGCTTGCCGACGGCCTGTATGTCGACCTTGATACCGTGACCAAAAAGTACGACGGTCTTGACGGCACCGAGCTCGCCATCTCTGAATCCCAGGAGCGCATGGCCTGCGCCGTCGCCGACGGTGACGTCGAGGAGTTCATGGGCTACGCCGCCGAGGAGAACCTGGAGGCGACCGTTATCGCCGAGGTTACCGCCGAGCCGCGCATGCGCATGGCCTGGAACGGCGTCGCCATCGTCGATCTGTCCCGCGAGTTCCTCAACTCCAACGGTGCGCCCAAGCACCAGGTCGTCCACGTCTGCGCCCGCAGTGTGTGGCAGCCCAGCTGGGCCGGTACCACGCTCGCCGAGCGCATGACCTCGCTCGTCACCGACCTCAACGTCGCTTCCAACAAGGGCCTTTCCGAGCGCTTCGACTCCACCATCGGCGCCGCGACCGTGCTCATGCCCTTTGGCGGCAAGACGCAGCTCACCCCAAGCTCGGCCATGGTCGCCAAGTTCCCCGTGGACGGCGAGACCACCACGGCGAGCGCCATGGCATGGGGCTTCAACCCCTATCTGATGGAGGCCGACCAGTTTGCGGGCGCCTACCTGTCCGTGGTCGAGTCCATCGCCAAGCTCGTTGCCGCCGGCTTTGAGCACAAGCGCGCCTACCTCTCCTTCCAGGAGTACTTCGAGCGCCTGCGCACCGAGGCCGAGCGTTGGGGCAAGCCCATGGCAGCCGTCCTGGGTGCCCTTATGGCCCAGGTCGATCTGGGTGCCGGCGCCATCGGCGGCAAGGACTCCATGAGCGGCTCCTTTGAGGACGAGGCCGGCGAGCTCAACGTTCCGCCGACCCTGATCAGCTTCGCTGTGGCCGTGGGCCGCGCGGCGCGCGCTGTCTCCCCTGAGTTCAAGGGTCTGACGCACCGCGTCGTCCGCATCGCCCCCGCCACCTACGGCGAGGACTACCGTCCCGATGCCCAGCAGCTGCTCGCCGCATTTGACGCCGTCGAGGCGCTCACTGCTACCGGCAACGCCCTGGCCATCTCCACGCCCGGCTACGGCTGCGGCGCCGAGAGCCTCTTTAAGATGTGCGTCGGCAACCAGATCGGTATCGAGCTTGCCGAGGATGTGGACGTGGAGAGCTTCTTCACCCCGCTCTACGGCGGCTTTATCGTCGAGCTCGCCGATGACGCCGAGCTGCCCGAGGTCGCCGACGGCGTTGTCGTCGAGCCCCTGGGCACCACCGTCGAGGGCTATGTCATCGACACCGGCTCCGAGGTCATCGAGCTCTCCGAGCTCCAGGAGGCCTGGGAAAGCGGCATCGAGGGCGTCTTTGCCTACCGCAGCGCCGACGAGACCCCCGAGGTCGAGACCATCGACTTCCGCGCCAAGGATATCCACGTGTACGGCGGCGCCAAGATCGCCCGCCCGCGCGTGATTATCCCGGTGTTCCCCGGCAACAACTGCGAGTACGACAGCGCCCGCGCCTTCCGCGCCGCCGGTGCCGAGGCCGACACCTTCGTGATCAACAACCTCACGCCCGAGGCCGTCGCCGAGAGCACCCACGAGCTTGCCCGTCGCATCCGCCAAAGCCAGATCGTCATGATCCCCGGCGGCTTCTCGGGCGGCGACGAGCCCGACGGCTCCGCCAAGTTCATCACGGCGTTCTTCCGCGCTCCCGAGGTCACCGAGGCAGTTCGCGACCTGCTCAAGGCCCGCGACGGCCTGATGCTGGGCATCTGCAACGGCTTCCAGGCCCTGATCAAGCTCGGCCTGGTACCCTACGGCGACATCGTCGACGCCACGCCCGATGCGCCCACGCTGACGTTCAACACCATCGGTCGCCATCAGAGCCGCCTGGTGCGCACCCGCATCTCGTCCAACCTGTCCCCGTGGCTGTCGCAGTGCAGCCTCGACGACCCCTACACCGTCGCCATCAGCCACGGCGAGGGCCGCTTTGTCGCCAACGACGAGGTGCTCGCCCAGCTGATCGCCAACGGCCAGGTCGCCACGCAGTACGTGGGCGAGGACGGCAAGCCCAGCATGGACCTTTCCGTCAACCCCAACGGCTCCGCACTCGCCATCGAGGGCATCACGAGCCCCGACGGCCGCGTCCTGGGCAAGATGGGCCATGCCGAGCGTCGCGGCGACAACCTGTACCGCAACGTGCCCGAGCATGTCCCCGGCGACAAGTTCATGCCGATCTTTGAGAGCGGCGTAGCCTACTTCGCCTAAGCCTTTCCCATCGGGTACAATCCCCTCGGGTAACAACACCCGCCACCGACACATCCGGTGGCGGGTTCTTTTTTGCTTCGCGCATGTAGGAAGGACATCATGGAAAGCCGCAAGCCGTATCTCGCCACCCTGCCCGGACTCATCCTGGGCTGTCTTGTTTGCTGTGCACTCTGGGGATCGGCCTTTCCCTGCATCAAGATCGGCTACGCACTCTTTGGGATCCCGGCGCACGATAGCGCCTCGCAGCTACTCTTTGCAGGTTTGCGCTTCACGCTTGCCGGCATCCTGGTTATCGTCGGTATGAGCACAGCTCAGCGCCGCCCGCTCGTCCCACAGGTACGCGATATCAAGCCCATCTGCATCCTGTCACTCTTCCAGACTATCGGGCAGTACTTCTTTTTCTACCTGGGACTCTCGCGCGCCAGTGCCATGTCGAGCTCCATCATCGAGGCCAGCGCCAACTTCCTCGCAATCCTCTTTGCCGCCCTGGCGTTTCGCACCGAAAAGCTCGATGCGGCCAAGGTACTCGGCTGTGTACTGGGCTTTGCCGGCGTCGCGCTCGTCAACCTTTCGGGCGCGGACGGCACCTTTGGCTTTACGCTCGACGGCGAGGGCTTTATCCTGGCCTCCACCGTCGCGGGTGCCCTGTCGACCTGCCTGATCGGCATCTTCTCGCGCGAGCACGACGGTGTCTTGCTTGCCGGGTGGCAGTTCTTGGTCGGCGGCCTGGTCCTCACCGCCATCGGGTTTTTGATGGGCGGCGCGCTCTCCCCCACCGCGATCATCCCCGCCATCGCGCTCATTATCTATATGGCACTCATCTCCGCCATCGCGTACTCGCTATGGTCGCGCCTGCTTGCCGTCAACCCCGTCAGCCGCGTCTCGGTCTTTGGGTTTATGAACCCCGTCTTTGGTGTGCTGCTGAGTGCGCTGCTGCTCGGCGAGGGCGCCGGCACGAGCCCCGTTACCGTTATAGTTGCCCTGCTGTTGGTCTGCGGCGGCATCATCATCGTCAACAGGCCTAAAAAGGCCTAGCGAACTGCCCTTATTTAGCAGAGGGGATTCACATACTTTAGTTTAATGGAATACATCGGAGAGCCGAGGGCCACCATGCACGCAAGCGTGCGCCCCTATTTCTAGCGTATCTGGACGCCAGCTTTCTTCTTCTCGTACTTTACGCGGTAGAGCTCCGCGTCGGCGGCGCGAAGCAAATCTTGCCAGGTATCGACACCATCACCGACCCGTGCATAGCCGATGGACATCCGCAACAGATACGGCACCTCGGCGCGTGCGAGTTCATCGTTGATTGCCGCGCACAGACGCATGATGTCCTGTTCCGCCGCTGCCTTTTGGAGCACCACGAACTCATCGCCACCATAACGTGCGATAAAGCCACCAGCCGGCGAACAGACATCCTTGAGCGCCGTCGCAACAACCTGAAGAGCATGGTCGCCCTCCACATGTCCATAGCGATCGTTAATCTGCTTAAAGCCGTCGGCGTCCATCATAAGCAGATATACATCTTCGGCCTGATCCACATTTGAGAAGAGCGACAGCATATAGGTCTCAAAACGGTTGCGATTGTTAAGTCCAGTCAACGGGTCGGTCGAGATGAGCTGCTCCTGGTAGATGATGTAGAGCAGCAACATGCTAATCATTATGCCGACACAAAGGCCGGGCACCGAGTATACGACCTGAAAGGTACCGCCCACCAGGGCCGGAATGGCGAAAAATGCCAAGGTTCGATAGATGGCCTTCGTCTGCAGGCTCTCGACCCTGCGAGATTGCACAAACGCATGTAGGGACGTATGTATAACGTAACAGTAGCTGACGATGGGCTGGATCATATAGGCAAAGCCGCGACGATACACGCCCTGCGAATCGATATAGAACAGGGCGTGCGTCCAGTAACTGGTAAACGCCAGCACGACCACCAGAGCCGTAGGCAACGCTACAAGCACCACCCTATAGCGCGAGGTCAAAAGGCGAGAACCCTGCACCGTCTCGGAATAGATAAACCAAATGAGACACGCGATAGCAAAGAGCGAAAACGAAACCGCGTTGGAAATCCAGTTGGCAGCAATGCCCAACGTGCCGTCCACACCGTCCGAAAGCGTCCAGATCATATCGAATAATATGTACGCAGCAGACGTGTAGCCCAGCATGCTAAACAAAAGCTGCTGGGTGCTAGAGAACAGGGAGCGACGGCTTCGTACGGCAAGCCCGATAAGAACAATCATGCATAGCACGAATATCTCAATCTTGAGTGCCTTAACCACTAGCGCCATCCCTTCAATATCCAAGTGGTCAGAATCGCCCAATTCGAATCAGGGCAATAAACACCCCTTTACTCCGCAGGGGTAAAGGGGATAATAGCAGAGCGCCCGAACATCACTGCAAAACAGTTTCTGTTCGGGCGCCCATACGGCGCGAATTGCACACGCCGGCATCATTGATGGGTATCGATTGCTACTCGCCATCGATGTCAGTCGCGACGGCCTCCTCGATGGCCTCGACACCGACAGGCGACAGATCCTCCTTGCCTTGGCAGAACTTCTTGTCGACCCAGCCAGTCAGAATCGGAGCCATGATCGCCGTGATGATAACGGCGGTGGCGATCTGAGCGTACGCGGTGGGCGCAAGCTCGGCGTAACGCGGTGCGACCTCGGCGAGGGCAACCGGTGTGGTCATAGCCGTGCCGGCAATGGTGGAGCAAGCCACAGCGGCCTTGCCATTGCCGCCGCACAGACGCTCGAACGCAAAGGTGATGGGACCGACGACAAACAGCGTGACAAGGCCCAGCAAGATGCCGGAAATACCGCCGGTGATAAAGCTCGACAGGCTCATGGACGCACCGAGCTGAAATCCGATGACGGCAATCGCGGGATTGGCACCGGGAACCAGCAGGTTCTTGATAAACGGAAACAGGTTGCCCAGAACCATGCCAATAACGAGTGGCAAGATGGAGCCGATAATGGTGCCAATGGGAATGTTGGCGAGGCCGGAAACACCGAGGATGATCATCGTGACGGCGGGGCCAGCCGTAAAGAACAGGATACCGACGGCGCCCTGCTCGGACTCATCGCCGAACTCGCCCATGATGCCCGTATAGAGCGCCATGTTGCAAAACGTGATGCCGCCGATGATAGACACGGAGCTCAGACCCAGGAAGTTGTCGTTAAAGAAATATGCCACGCCCAGGCCGAGAGCCGCTGCGACGACCAGCTTGGGGATCAGCACGACGATACCGGTCTTGATGGCACCCGGCGTGGACTTAAAGCTGATGCCGGCGCCCACAAACAGCAGGATCGCGGCGACGATGGTATTGGAGCCACCGCGGCAGGCAGCCGTAAAGAAGCCGCCGATCTCAAAAACCTGCGGGCAGAAGGTGTTGAGCAAAAGACCGACGATCATCGGATAAATCATGATGTCGCCCGGGATGCGCGGGACCTTGAATTTCTTTTGCTCGTTGGCGGTTGCTTCCTGTGCCATGAAACCCCCATTTCCGCTGACGGGGTACAAAAGCCCACGTCACGCTTTGCTACAGTAAAGTTTGACCATGGTACCAGAAGAAATAGACCAGCTCGGTGAAAAACTCGACAAGTTGGGATGGAACGAGATTCGGCGCCCGCGACGCCACCCCTATATAAGGCTCAAGACGATATAGAGTACGATGCCCGAGACGCAGCACCACAGCATCGATTTTGTCTTGACCGCCACGACCACGACGCCGGCGGCCGCAATCCAGGGAACCAAGGCAGGCCAGAGCCCCGCGTCGAACGCGCCGGGACTCACCAAGTCGTTGGCGACCAGCGCGGCAAAGGCAGCGGGCGGGATATAGCCCAGGGCCTCGGTAATACGGGGCGACAGGGTCCGCCCGCGCAAGGCGAACGCCGGCGCGATGCGAAAGAACGCGATAGCAGCCCACGACGACAGCCACAGAACCAAGAACTCGTTAACGGGCATCGCGGGCACCTCTTCCGTCAAATACAGCATCGCACGCCAGCGCAATGGTAATGCCGACCACGACGCTTGCCGGCACGGCAATATTCACGAGGCCCAAGAACTTGCATACGGCGACGGACACCGCGCCCGAAACCGCCGCGACAACGTTGCCGCGCGACAGCCGCTGCGAAAAGAGCAGGCAGATAAAGAGCGAGGTGCAGACAAAGGCTGCAATGGCGGTGGGAACATCGACAACGGCGCCGACGATGGCGCCCGTCGTACACGATACGCCCCATGTTGCGATAAGGATCACGTTGAGCACAAAGGACTCGCGCGGGCCCCAATCCTCCCCTTCAACCAACTTGGCAAGCGAGATGCCATATGCCTCCTCGGTAAGTGTCGCGGCAACAGCCAGCGTCTGACGCTTCGAGGCACCCGTCAGATGGGGTGCGATCGATGCCGAGTAAAGAGCGAAGCGCGAGGAGATGGCGGCGACGCTCGCGATAATCGAAGGTGCCGGTACGCCCGCCAGCCAAAGATTGCAGATCATAAACTGGCCGCTGCCCGTCACAAACGTGCTGCTCAGAGCAAAGACCATCCAGGGCTCCATTCCCGTCTGCCCCATGATCATTCCGCACGGCGCGCCTATTGCAACATAGGTAAGCATCACTGGCCAGACGATTTTAAAGATCCTAAGGACCATGCCACTCCCATTCTGGTAAGTCGTCTGCAGCGCGCCTTGCAACGCAGCAGAAATATCAACCGGTGGCAATAAAGTTCACCTACAATTGCCACCGGATCGAAAGACACAACTTTTTAGGAAGTCATTATGACAGCTATCGATCGAGACCGGGCGCGCGCGGCCTTCAAAAGCTACACCGATGCCTACGACGCCACCAACCCACGCATCGCGCTCAAAATCGAGCATACGTACCACGTGGCCGAGGCATGCGATGCCGTAGCGCGCGAGCAGGGCTGGTCGTCAGAAGATATTGACCTGGCATGGCTTTGCGGCCTGCTACACGATATGGGCCGCTTTGAGCAGTTGCGGAGCTGGGACACCTTTAAGGACGCCGAGAGCATGAGCCATGCAGCGCTGGGCATCGAGGTCCTCTTTGGCGAGAATCCCGCCGATGCACCCGCCGTAACGAGCATCCGCGACTTTATCGATGACCCGGCAGAGGACGAACTGATCCGCGCGAGCATCGCCCACCACAGTGATTTTCGCCTGCCCACGGAACTCGACACCCGTACACGGAGCTTCTGCGAGATCGTGCGCGATGGCGACAAGATCGACATTATGCGCGCCATCGCCGACAGCACCGTCGACACCATCCTCAAGGTGGATGAGGACACGTTTCTCGCCAGCCACTTCTCGACACCGGCGCTTACCGCCTTTGACGAGCATCGCTGCGTCGCGCGTGACGAGCGCAACGAGCCGGCGGACTACCTGGTGGGGCTCATCTGCTTTATGTTTGAGCTCGTCCATCCGGCAAGCCGTGCACTGGCGCGCGAGCAAGGCGATATCCACCGCCTGCTCGACGCGCCCTTTGGCATTACGCGACCCTTTACCGACCCCGCCGCGCAGGCAACCTGGAGCCGCCTTAAGGACGAGCTGCGCGACTGGCTGGCAAGCGCTTAGCACTCGAGCTGAACCAGCAGTTCCTCAACGATCTCAACGGCATCGCCGACGACCTTGTACTGGGCGGCACCGAAGATGGGGGCATCCGGGTCCTCATTGATGGCGACAATGCACTCCGCCCCACCGATGCCGGCGAGATGCTGGATAGCGCCCGAGACACCGATGCTCACGAGGAGCTTGGGCGAGACCGATACACCCGTCTGGCCAATTTGGTGGCGATACTCCAACCAGCCTGCCTCCACAATGGGACGCGTGCAACCAAGCTCGGCACCCAGGGCATCGGCGAGCTTTCGCATCAGGGGCAGATTCTTCTTGGAGCCGATGCCGCGGCCCACCACGACCAGACGCTCGGCATCGGCAATTGAGGCCTGCTGTCCCCACTCCTCGGCGGGAATCGAGATCTCGACGCGGGCCTTAACGTCATCCGCAAGCACTACCTGGGTAATCGTGCCGGAGCGGCTATAGTCAAACTCGGGCGCCTTAAAGATGCCGGGGCGCACCGTTGCCATCTGAGGACGGTGGTTGGGGCAGATAATGGTGGCCATCAGGTTGCCGCCAAACGCCGGGCGCGTCTGCTGCAGCAGGCCCGTCTCCGTATCCATAGAAAGCACCGTGCAATCGGCCGTAAGGCCCGTCTGCAAGCGCACGGCCACACCGGGCGCCAGCTCGCGACCAAAGGCGGTCGCGCCGTACAGAATGGCCTCGGGCTTGCGCTCGGCTACCAAATCGCAGATCAAGCGGGCGTAGACCTCCGCGTCGTTCTGACGCAGGCGCTCGTCACGACAGACCAGAACTTCGTCCGCACCGGCGCAAATCAGATGCTCCAGGTCCCCGAGTGAGCCCTCGGGGCTCATGCCGACCAGTGCCACCAGACGGCAGCCGCGGGCATCGGCAAGCTCGCGCCCCTTGCCCATGAGCTCGAAGGCCACGGATGCCACGGCATCGTGCTTGTCAGTTTGCACGAAGATCCAGATGTCTCGATATGCGTCAAGGTCTGCCGCGCCGGCGGCCTCGTCGCGCTCAATCGAGATGGCGTTGACGGGGCAGGCGTCGACGCACCCACCGCACAGGATACAGCCGTCGGTTACGCGGGCACAGCGATTGGGGCGCTCACCCTCCACCACAATGCCGCCCGAGGCGCAGGCGCGAACGCAGCGACCGCAGCCGATACAGGCTTCGCTATCGATAATCAGCCCGCTCATCTATGCCATCCCCTCGATAATCTTGGCAAGTTTTGCCGCCTGCTCGGACGCCGTTCCGCCAACGGCCTCGCACGTTTGGTCGCGGTCGGGCACAAACGACCGCACGACCTGCGTCGGCGAGCCGGCAAGGCCGCAGCGCGCGGGGTCGGCATGCACGTCGGCAGCGCTGACCACGTGCACGTCCGCCTCCTCGGCCGCACGAATACCGGCAATGCTCGGCATGCGCAGTTGGCCAATCTCCTTTGCGGTCGTCATCGCACACGGCATCTCAAGATAGACCGTCTCTTCACCGGCATCGCAGCCGTGAACAAGCGCCAGTGAACCACAGTTCGCAAAGCCCGCGCTCTGCACGCAGCTCACGTCGGTCACGCAGGGAATCTCAAAGGCACCGGCAAGCTCGGGACCAATCTGGGCCGTATCGCCGTCCACCGCCATCTTGCCGCAGATGAGCAGGTCGAAGTCCTCGTCGAGCGCCTCGATGCCGCACTTGAGGGCATAGGTGGTTGCCAGGGTATCGGCACCTGCAAAGGCGCGATCGGTTAGCAGCAGTGCGTCATCGGCGCCTCGGGCGATGCAGTCGCGCAATAGCGATTCAGTCGCGGGGATGCCCATCGACACCGCCGTTACGCGCACGTCCATGCCAAAGCCGATAAAGTCATCCTTCAGCGCCAGCGCGCATTCCAAAGCGCTCGCGTCAAAGGGATTAATGACCGCCTGCTTGCCATCGCGCACGATGGTATTGGTCTTGGGGTCCATCTTGACCTCGGTGCTGCCCGGCACCGCCTTGACGCACACCACCATATGGAAATCGCTCATCTTCACGCGCCCCCTTTCTGGACGAGATCATCCAAGAGCTTCTCCGAAAACAGGTTGCCGCGACCCAGCTGCCCGGCAGGATCGAGCTGGAGCTTGAGCCGCGCCGACTCGACCATGGCCTCGTGGCCGTACATCGTCTCCAAGAAGCCCGCCTTGATCTTGCCGACGCCGTGCTCGGCGGAGACGGCACCGCCCATGGCCGTGACCTCGGAAGCCCACTGGGCAAAGAGTTCTCCGCCGCGGCGGTAATCCTGCGCATCGCGCGGCAGGATGTTTACATGCAGATGGTTGTTTCCGATGTGTCCTCAGGCGGCAGACTCAAGCCCGCTTTCGGCCAACGTGCGGCGATAGAGCGCAACAACATCGGCCAGACGCGCGTTGGGCACCGACATGTCGGACCCCAGCTTGGTGATAGTGGGATCCGTGCGGCGACGCTCGTCGATGAGCATGTTGACGCTCTCGGGCACCGCATGGCGGAAGAATCGCTGACACTCGCGATCGACTTCGGTGCGGGCGACCCATGTCGCATCGTCGCGGCCGCCCGCAAGCTCCAGCACCCATCCCAGGTGGTACAGCTCCTCGGTCGCCTGCGCCTCGTCATCGCAGTCGAGCTCCACGTAGACACAGACCTTTGCCTCGTCGTCGAGCGCCGGCAGCGAGGCGAACGCGGTCGACTGCTCGCGCTGACGACGCAGGATATCCAGGGCGCCAGCATCGAAATACTCAATAGCGGCGGCATGGGACAGCACGGGGCGCACGGAATCGGTAAAGGACACGGCCTTGTCCTCGCTATCGAAAAAGCAGCTCACACCCCAAACGACCGCAGGCGCCGCTTGCAGGGCGATCTCGAGCTCGGTGATAACGCCGAGCGTGCCGCACGCGCCGATAAACAGATCGATGGCATCCATATCGTCAGCAATGAAATAGCCCGAAGCATTTTTGGTCCTTGGCATGGTGTATCCGGGAAGGTCGAGCTCGAGCGTGCGGCCCTGCACCGTGACGAGCGAAAGGCAACGACCCTGTGCAAAAACCTCGCCACGGTGAAGCTCGAGCAGGTCGCCATCGGTCAGCACGACATGAAGGCCCGTGATGTGAGGGCGCATGGGGCCGTAAGCGTAGCTACGGGCGCCGGAAGCGTTGCATGCCGCCATACCACCCAGGCAGGCAGATGCCTCGGTGGGATCGGTAGGAAAGAATTGCTCGGGAGCTTCCTGGAACTCCTCGTAGGCCTCAAGCGATGCCTGGTCCCACCCGGCAGTCGGCAGTACCTTCTTGCCCAGCTGCTTACGCAGCTCCGAGAGCACAACGCCGGGCGCCACACGCAAAAGAAAGCGGCCCTGCTCATCGCGGCGAAGGCCCAAGTAGCGATTCATGCGGGAAGTATTGAGAATGTGACCGCCATGAGGCACGGCGCCGGCGGCAAGACCGGTCCGGGCGCCCTGAACCGTCACCGGGACACGCTCGGCATGGAGCTTTTTCAAAATGGCGCGGGCCTCGTCCTCCGTTGTCGGAAACGAGATGCTCGAGGCCTCGCCCGATGTGCGAGACTCATCGCGGCCATACTCTTCGAACTCGTCGGTGAAGGGTTTGATAGTTGCAGACACGCGAACTCCCCCTTTAGCTAACTACAGTGTTTGCAGGGAGATGTTACCGCATCGTTTCGTCGACGTGTTCGAAACCGTCTCCATAATTGACGATTTTTACGTTTGTGCAATTCGGCGAGCGGCAATGTTTCCTCGGCAGACGATGTTCTTGACACATGTCGCTTTACCGCCGGCGACCACGCAATTGTCGCTCGAAAAAAGTTGAAGTAATTTTTACCATCTTCTACCTGCGGAGATGTCAATCCGTCAAGCATTTGGTCAGGAATTGGTCAAGTAGTGACTGATACGGTCGGCATCAACAGCCAAAACCAATGGAAGTTTTGGCCCCAGAAGCAGGGAGGTTCCCATGGCATATTACTGGCCCCAGTACGGCGTCGCCATCGAGGTCGACGACGATCCCTATCTCCTGCCTTTCGACGAAGAGGCATTCCCCGATACGGCGGTCTACCACGTCACCACCGATGTTATCTGCGACCCCGAGTCGTTCTCGGCGCTCGCCCACCACATCGCGCGTACCCACAACATCGAGCTCCCTCACGACTTCGACGAGCTCATCTACTCGCGCCGCCTGATGCTTCACATGCTCTTTGGAGCGGACCCGTCCACGTTCGCACGCGTCTACACCACCAAGGACGCCGCATGAGTGCGAAGAAGCCGCCCCGCCTTGCAGGGCTGGGGCGTCGCAAGAAACTCGTCGTTGTCTGCCTGGCTATCGTCTGCGCCCTCATCGCCGTAGGGCTATACGCCTGGCAGTTGCAGCCCGTGCCCGAAGCGGGCGCCTCAGTCACGACGGCAGAGGGTAAATCGCGCCAAGAAATCCAGGATGAGCTCGACGCCATCGTCCGCGACAACATGATGACGATCTCGGTCGCGCCGGTCGCACAGTTGCAGGAAGGCGGCAAGTTGCGCGTCAACGTGCAAAACGTCCAAGAGAACAAGTTTCCCCAGCGCTTCCGCGTGATTCAAAACGACGAGACCATCTATGAGTCCGGTGTGGTCGAAGCCGGCAAGACGGTTGCGACCTGCCCCGCTGGCGATATCCAAGAAGGCGAGGCATATATCGAGATTCAGGCACTCGATGCCAAGACCTACGACACCCACGGCAATCCGACGCGCGTCAAAGTGCGAGTGACCCAGGCAGAAGGCTAGTGGCCGACGCACTCGCAGGGGCAGCACCCTGCCCCCATTCGTCCAACCATCACGGAAACAGTCCGCGACGAGCAGATAGGATCACTTATGAACACACCCATGAACCTGAGCGGAGCCAGGGCACTCGCGGTGGGCGCAGGGCTTACGCTCGCACTTGCGATGGGTGCTGCGCCAACGGCGGCCATGGCAGAGGTGCGCGCTGGAACCACCGATGTGACGGTGAAGGCCGACATTAGCAATGTTTCGTTTAAAGCGCCAACGGTCATCCCCTTTGCCGCCAAAGCCGACGGAACGCTTGTAGGACCCTCCGACAAGACGATTACCATCGACAACCTCTCGGCATATGGCATCCACGTCACCAACATGAAGGTCACGGCCAAGAACGACTGGACAATCGTTGCAGACGCAAAGACGGGCTCGGCCCAGAACTCCATCGATTTTAAGGTTGGCCCCGATAAGGCAGAAAAGGATGCCAGCTCGGCGACTCAGACTACGGGCCTCGATCTTTCCAAAGACGCAAGCTTCGACATGAAATACAAGGACATTGCCGACGGAACGGACAAAATCAAGCTCAATGTGAGTGGCCACGTCGCCCGCGTCACGCGTGACATCTACCACGCTACCGGTACGGGAGATCAAGTGGCAAGCATCACCTGGACGGTCGAGCCCGGTGCGCACGCCACGTCCTAAGGCGATTGCACTGGCTGCCATCGTCGGCATCTTGGCGTCCGCACCTGCCATGGCCTTTGCTCAACAAGAGCAAGCGCAGGCGGCCACAGAAGTAACCGTCGACCTTTCGGGCCTTAATCGCGGCAGCCGTCGCGAGCCGCTCGCTCAGACGAGCGACACCCGGCAACTCATTGCGGTAGGCGTCGCCACGGTGGGAGCAGGACTGACGTGCCTTGGCCTGCACATCAAACGCAACCAATAGCCGAGCACAACCGGAGTACGCGGAATAGATAGGAGAACCATGGCACCCAAAAACCTTTTGCCCGTTGCCGCGCTCTGCAGCGCACTGGTGAGCGGTACGCCTCTCGCCGCTTGGGCGACGCCCGCCACGGCAAACTCCTTACCGCAAGCTCTGAACCCCGTGGCGAATTCGTCGGGTATCGTCGCCTGCCAACGTTTTTCGCTCGCACACGCCACGGCCCGAACCTCGGGATGCCTTCACCGCAATACGGTCGACTCGATAGTCGTGGATATCAAGCGAGCGGACAAGGAGAACGGCCCCCAGACAGGTTGCGCCATCTGCACATGGAAATCGGCTGCAGTCGACGCCGATGGCGACCCATGCGACTTAGAGCTGCGCATCGATATTGCCTCGGTCGATGACTCGGCGAACGGGGCGAAGGTCGTCTTCGACAGCGCGGCCCATGAAGAAGGAGGGGGTATATTCCTGGGCTGCGTTCCCTCGAATGTCGATGGCGCGCAGCCCATCATCTCCTTTACGGCATCGCTGCGACTGACCAAGGCGGACACCGAAGCCATCGCAACGGGAGATGCGCCTTTGCTGTTCTACGCTGGCGACGCGGACGACCAAGAGGCTCAAAGCAATAGACGGAAGGGCTCGCTTAACCTCACGCGCGGATCAGAACCCGCCCCCATCAATATCGATACCCAGGAGCCGGGCGTGCAGCGCATTCTCGCCGATCCGGCGCTGCTCCAAATGACATGGCACGGAGTGGGGTCCGTCGGGATTGCTGCTCCTATATCTAGCGATAATGACAAATCCCCCAAAGACGAGGTCGCGGACGCACTGACACATGTTGACGAACATGTTGACGATGCAGACGACGCATCATCAGAAGACAACGCTGCGGCTCCCCTCGAGAAGCCAGGCGGCACCGCCACCGAACTAGGCGATCCCCAACCGAAAGACGTCCTGGACTTTGCCGCTGCCCCAGATGTCGACGAAGGCAACTGTTGCATGATGGTCGCGCTCGACCACACGGAAACCGTCGACGCCGCAAGCATTGAGCCGGTCGCTGCCGGTGCTCCCCGCCGCAAAAACGTCCTCATCACATTCCCCAATACCGTCGAGCTCGTCTTTTTGCCTTCGGGTGAAGTCATCGCGCCTACGGCACTTACAGCAGTGGGAGCAAGGAGCGCATCGAACGATATCCAAGCTATCTCGGCACTTGATGCCACAACGACCGCCAAGTTACACCTTTATTCCGTTGCAGCAGACGGAACGCGAACCGAAGAATTCGACGGGACCAAGCTTTTGGTTCCTCGTCGCATCGGTATCCAAGAAGACTTCCCCTATCAAATGGAACTTGAAGGGTTCGATCGTGCACGAGATGCCGACATCATTGCCGCAGCCATCGACTCCCCGCAGCACCTCATGACGCTGCGCTTCGACTTTAGCCCCATCCTGTCCTAAACCGCTAACCGCTGCTTGGCTCGGATATTGAGCGCTCCCCTCCCCGTTCTGCTACGATTGCCGCGTTGGCATCAAGTACAGGAGGGTTCATGCCGGGTTTAGGGACGATCATCAACGTCGTACTTTTGATCGCGGGCGGTCTGCTGGGCCTCATGGGTGGGCGCTTCATTACGCCCCGCATCCAAGACACGCTCATGAAGGCGTCGGGGTTGTGCGTTCTGTTTATCGGACTGGGCGGCACCATGCAAAAGATGCTCGTTATCGATGGCGAGGCGTTGGCGACCACCGGTACCACCATGCTTATCGTCTCATTTGCCCTCGGTTCGCTCATCGGCGAGGCCATCAACCTGGAGGCCGCCATCGAGAACCTCGGCGAATGGCTCAAGCGCAAAACCGGCAGCGAAGGCGACAACGAGTTCACCAACGCCTTTGTCTCGGCATCGCTCACCGTGTGTATCGGCGCCATGGCCATCGTAGGATCGATTCAGGACGGCCTGCTCGGCGACTGGTCCACGCTTGCCCTGAAGGGCGCGCTGGACTGCATCATCGTCTGCACCATGACGGCCTCGCTTGGCCGCGGCTGCATCTTCTCGGCCCTGCCCGTTGCCGTATTCCAGGGCGCGATCACGCTTTTTGCCGGCGCACTCTCCCCCATCATGACCACCGCGGCCCTCGACAGCCTTTCGCTTGTGGGCTCCATGCTCATCTTCTGCGTCGGCGTTAACCTTATTCGACCTCAGACCTTCCGCACGGCCAACATGCTCCCCTCCGTCGTCGTGGCGGTCATCTACGCCCTCCTGTTCTAACCCCTCGGTAGATTTTTGGGACATGCTTTAAAATCTATCTTTCGCCAGTGCCCCAAAGGCCAACCCGCCTACAGGTAGATTTCTAGGCATGTCCCAAAAATCTATCTGAGAGCGGTATCTCGAACATCTGTTTGATGCTGTGCTATGATATGAGGTCACCGACATCATAAAGGGAGAGGAGAGGGCGGTGGCCGACCAGGACGTCAAAATGCTCATCGAGCGCATTATGGCCGAGGCTCGGACCCATCAGTCCGCCCGCTTCTCAAACGAAATCTATGCTGACGAGCCGATTCTCAAGACCGGTCGTCAGATGCAGAACTTCCTCCCCGACCAGTACCGCAAGATGCGCGAGATATCACGCTGGCAAGATGATCCCAAAGGCGGCGCGGGACGTTGGCTATCGGAGGCGGAGCTCTTTTACCGCCAAGGCCTGCTGATGGCCGACTTTGAGGACGACTGTCCCTACAACGGCACCTTTAAATCGTACTTTCCCACCTACAACGCCATGAGCGACCGGCAGCTGCGCGGCTACTTTACCTGGCGTGCCCAAGTGCGCCGCGGAACCGTCGAGGAAACGTCTACGTCCTTTGCCTTTCTGTATCTCTATGAGCTGATTTGCGGCATTGGGGTAGATGACCCGCTCGATGGTTTTAACAAGATCAAGGCCTTTTGGGATGCCTACCGCGCCTTTGAGCCCGGCATCGACCGGTTTGCACGCGTGTGGTTGCAGGACTACGCCGTGATCCACGGGCTTGACCCCAAGCTGCTTCGTGATTCTAAAACCGTCATGTTCGACAACGCCCTTATCGAGCTGCGGCGCGCAGCACGAGACCTCGTACCCGCGCCGGCGCCGTCCGGCCAGACCCCTAAGCATCGTAAAACCTCCGAGCCCACGCTCCCCCTTCCGCCCGATGAGGCGCATGAGGATCGACTCATGGCTGCCATCGACGCACTCTCGACGTACAACCTGAATAACTCACGGCTCGACCGTTCCCACCACCGCGACCTGCGCCACGTGGCATGCGCCGTGTATGTCCGTATGGCGCGCTACTATGACACGCACCGAAAGACCGGCATCGTAGCGAGCTTGTTTGGGGAGGAGACGGCCATGCCCTATACCATGTTTGCCTCGGCCGTATTCTTTGCGCCCGAGCGCCACGAGGATTGCGAATATCGCCTGGACCCCATTCACATCTACCGCTGCCAAAATGGCTTTTGGGAATGCACGCGCATCCACGGTAGTAGGCAAAAGAGCAGCAAGCTCGGTGAGATGATGCGCGCCTGCGACCAACGCCTGCGCTTGGCACTGGATCCCGGCCATCCCCTTAAGGAAGAGAAGGTCCCCAAATATCTGGCTAAGATTATCGATGACGAGATCGTGGCATGGCTTTCATGGGATGCCGCACATCAGCCCGTCAAGATCGATATCGATCTGAGCCAGCTGGGGCACATTCGGAGCGCCGCCGCACAAACGCGCGAGGCGCTTTTGATCGACGAGGAGCGCGAGGACAGCGCGTCCGCAGAAGCCGAGGCAGCGGACTCAGGGCAACCGGAAGCCGAGCCCGTAGCCGACGCGACGGTCGAGGCGGTCGCGGCACTCATTCGGCAGGACGAGGCCGACGAGCCGACCATATCCACCGAACACTTTGGTGTCGTGGCACCGCTTCTCGCGCCGACGCCCGCGTTCGCAGCTGCTGCGCCCGCTGACGCCACGAACGAACTCGATCCCGCCGCAGGCGCCTATCTCCGCGCGCTGCTCGAGCACAACGTAGTACAGGCGGAATCGGCGGTAGTGCAATCGGGGCAGAGCGAGGACATGCTCGTCGATACCATCAACGAGGCGCTCTTTGACCTGGTGGGCGACACCGTAATTGAATTTAGCGCGGCAGGGCCGCAGATTATCGAGGACTACGAAGCAGACGTGAGAGGATACCTAGACCATGAGTGATACCGCATCCGCAGCGCCCCGCGTGCCCAAGCGCGTCGCTGCCGTCATTCTCAACTCGCTCAAGGGCGGTGTTGTCCCGCGCATTGGCCTTCCCTATATCACCGTGGGGCGAGAGGTCGAGATCCGTGCTCTGCTCACCGACCTGAGCCTCATCGCCGATGGCGGCGCAAGCTTCCGTTTCCTAGTCGGTCGCTACGGCGCCGGCAAGAGCTTTTTGCTCCAGACCATCCGCACGCATGCCATGGGCGAGGGCTTTGTGGTCGCCGATGCCGACCTTTCCCCTGAGCGCCGCCTACAGGGCGGCCAGGGACAGGGCCTTGCCACCTACCGCGAGCTCGTCCGCAATATATCGACCAAGACGCGCCCCGAGGGAGGTGCGCTCAACCTTATCCTAGATCGCTGGGTCGCCTCGTGTGCCGATGCCGACGAGTCTGCCGTCAATTCCCAACTGGCCCCGCTCGAGGAAATGGTCCACGGCTTCGACTTCGCCCGTATGCTCCGCCGCTACCGCGCGGCCGTATCAGAGGGCGACGAAGAGGCCATGAGCCGCGTGACCAAATGGATCCGCGGCGAATACCGCACCAAGAGCGAGGCTCGCGCCGAACTGGGCTCCTCGACCATCATCAGCGATGACGACTGGTACGACTACGTTAAGCTCATTGCGCGCTTTTTGGTCTGCAGCGGCTACAAGGGCATGCTAGTGCTCATCGACGAGCTCGTGAATCTGTATAAGATTCCCAACGCGATCACGCGCCAATATAACTACGAGAAGATCCTGACCATGTACAACGACACGCTCCAAGGCAAAGCGCAGTACCTGGGCGTGATCATGGGCGGCACGCCGACCTCTATCGAGGACCGCCGCCGCGGCGTGTTCTCCTACGAAGCTCTGCGCAGCCGACTCGCTCAGGGCCGTTTTGCGCGCAATGACCTCAAAGACATGCTCGCGCCCATCATCCGCCTGCAGCCGCTCACCTACGAGGAGCTGCTGGTGCTCATCGAAAAGCTCATGCAAATCCATGCCGGCTACTTTGGCTGGACGCCCACGCTTACCGAGAACGACTTGGTGGACTTCCTCAAGATTGAGTTTGGCCGCGTGGGGGCAGACACGCACCTGACGCCCCGCGAGGTCATCCGCGACTTTATCGAGCTGCTCGATATCCTATGTCAAAACCCCGACGCCAACGTGGCCGAGTTGCTGCAAGGCGTCGGTGGCGACGCGCTGGCGCCGGCAGCCGCAACAGACGACACCCACACCGCAGACGATGACCGCAACTTCGCCGAATTCACCATCTAACCTGCCAAAAAGGGACAGGTTTATTTTGGCAGGTTTTATCTGGGCAAACGCCGATGTTGCAATTCGACGACCCATTGCCTGTTGCGTTTGATAGCCCGTTGTTGAAAGGAGGCCCCGTGAACGCCTTTGACCGCTACGCCCCGTTTATCCAGGATTTCATTTACTCCCACGATTGGGAGAGCCTGCGCTCCATCCAAGTTGCGGCAGCAGATGCCATCTTTAACACGCAGGACAATGTGCTCCTGACGGCATCCACGGCATCTGGCAAAACTGAGGCGGCCTTCTTTCCCATCCTGACCGAGTTTTGGGAGAACCCGCCTGCAAGCGTGGGCGCCCTCTACATTGGCCCCCTCAAGGCGCTCATCAACGACCAATTCGTCCGCCTCAACGACCTGTGCGAAGAAGCCGATATCCCCGTCTGGCACTGGCATGGCGATGTCTCGCAATCGCACAAGACCAAACTCATCAAAAAACCGAGCGGCATCTTGCAGATTACGCCCGAGTCACTCGAGGCACTCCTGATCCACAAGCACATGGCAATCCCGCGTATGTTCTGCGACCTGCGCTATGTGGTCATCGACGAGGTCCACTCGCTCATGCGCGGTGACCGCGGCGGGCAGACGCTCTGCCTTATCGAACGTCTTTCGCGCATGGCGGGCGTGCGGCCCCGGCGCATCGGCCTTTCGGCCACCATCGGGGACCCGGAACGCACGGGCGCCTTCCTGTCGCAGGGGACGGGACGCGACTGCGTCATCCCCCGCTTTGAGGAGCCGCGCCGCGTGTGGCGTATCTCCATGGAGCACTTCTACAACTCGGGTCCCCAGGCGCAGCAACGAGGATTCACGAGCACGGGTCCGCAGGAAGCTGAGGTGCTCGCATGCGAGCGCATTGAGGCGGCACCACCCGCGGCACTGCCCGTCAGCACCCAAGACATGCGTCATAGCGGGCAACTCACACAGGAGGAACGCCGCCAACGTCGCGAGCAGGCACGGGGCAAGGCTGCCCCCAAGGACCGTCGCACTTCCTCAGCCCCCGAGGGCAAAGTCGACATCCCGCAGGCAACCGAACAGGCACTGCTCAACCCCACCGACACCGCACCCGACAACGCCGATCCCGGCATGGGCTACATCTTTGAACATACCCGCGGCCGCAAGTGCCTGGTCTTTGCCAACTCGCGCGAGGAGGCAGAGGCCGTGTGCTCCATGTTGCGCAGCTACTGCGAGAGCCGGCACGAGCCAGACCGCTTCCTTATCCATCATGGCAACCTCTCAGCATCGCTACGCGAGACCGCCGAGGAGCTCATGCGCGACGAGGAACAGGCACAGACAACCGTCACCACCTCCACACTAGAACTCGGCATTGATATCGGCCGCCTGGAGCGCGCGTTCCAGATCGATGCACCGTTTACCGTCAGCTCCTTTTTGCAGCGCATGGGGCGCACAGGCCGTCGCGACCTTCCGCCCGAGATGTGGTTTGTCATGCGCGAGGAAGAACCCGAGCCGCGCACGATGATGCCCGAGACCATTCCCTGGAAGTTCCTACAGGGCATCGCGCTCGTTCAACTCTATCGCGAGGAAAAGTGGGTTGAGCCACCCGAGCTCGATCGACTCCCCTACAGTTTGCTCTACCACCAGACTATGTCGACGCTCGCCAGTACCGGCGAGCTCACACCGGCCGAGCTTGCTCAGCGCGTTCTCACGCTCAGCTATTTCCACCGTATCTCGGCCGATGACTATCGCATACTGCTGCGCCACCTCATCAAGATTGACCATATCCAGGTCACCGAAGGTGGCGGGCTCATCGTGGGCCTCGCGGGAGAGCGCATCATCAACAACTTTAAGTTCTACGCCGTGTTCCAGGAGAACGAGGAGTTTACCGTCCGGAGCGAATCGGCCGAGCTGGGCACGATTGTCAACCCGCCACCACCTGGCGAGCGCATCGCCATCGCGGGCCATTGTTGGATCGTCGAAGAAGTGGACTGGAAGCGACACACCGTCTTTGCCACGCAAGTCAAAGGTCGTGTGCCGGCATACTTTGGCGACTGCCCCGGCGACATCAATACACACGTACTCGAGCGCATGCGCAAGGCGCTCAACGAGCATGCGGCATATCCGTATCTCATGGGCAACGCACGAGCACGCCTTGCGCAGGCTCGTCATACCGCCGAGATTTCGGGCGCGGGAACTAAACCGCTCATTAACCTGGGCGGCGACACCTGGGTACTCTTCCCCTGGCTGGGCAGCTACGCCTTTTTGGCGCTCGAGCGCATGCTCAAGATTAAATGTGCCGCTGAGCTGGGCCTTCGCGGGCTCGATCCGTCGCGTCCGTACTTTATGCAGTTTAAGATGAAGGCCGACGAGGAGACGTTCTTTGAGGTGCTCGCCGCCGAGGCCGAAAAGGACTTCGACCCCATCGAGCTCGTCTATCCCGGCGAGGTGCCTTACTTTGACCGCTACGACGAGTTTGTTCCCGAGGAGCTCGTGCGCAAAGGCTTTGCCGAAGGCGTGCTCGACATCGAGGGTATGAAGCAACGCGTCCTCGGCTGGCGCGACCACACATAAAACGGGGCCGACTATATGAGTAGTCAATTTGGGACGGGGCTATTTTAGCTACCCCTGCCGCCAATCGGCCAACCCGTTCGCGCTACCTGCTTGGGTAGCTAAAATAGCCCCGTCCCAGAAAGACTGGTCGCAGAAAGGCGCGCTAGTCGTGGAGGGCAGCGCCGAGGAAGTCGGCGTCGAAGGGCACGGCTTCGGCAAAAGCGTAGTCGCCGTCGCTGGCGACGAGCAGGTAGTTCTCCTCGCCGCCGAACTCCGCATCGCCACATGGGACCACCCAGGCGTGGGCGAATACCTCGAGTGCCGTGGCAGCGCAGTCGCGCAGGAACGTCACATCGCTCCCCTCGTTTGCGCTCACGATATTGGCCACGTAGATACCCCCGGGGTTCAGGCTGCCTCGCACCAAACGCAGCGCCTCAACCGTTGCCAGCTCGCGCACGGGCTCGGCACCGCCAAAGCAATCGCTCACGACCACGTCGTAGCGACGATGGCCCACGCTCGTCACACCCAGATACGAGCGAGCCTCAGCGGTAATCACTCGCAAGCGGTCGCCCACCGCGTGCTCCAGCTCATCCAGGTAGAACCAGCGGCGCGCCAAGCGTGTTACCTCTCCGTCATACTCGATAACGTCCATGCGCAGGCCCTCGTGCGACATCAGCGCAAATTTGGGATAGGCAAACCCGCCGCCACCTAGCATAAGCATGCGGTCGATGCCGTGACCATAAGCGTCGCGCATTGCATCCTCGACCTCAAACACGTCGTCAAACGCACGATAGTACGCAAAGACGGGCTCTGCCCAACGCTCTCCGACGTAACTCGCGCTTTGGTAGACGCCGCCTTGCACCAGCACGCGAATCTCATCGCCGCTCTCAGCATGCACGCGCTTCACACGCGCCAGCCCATTGCGGGTTCGCGCAACCTGCAGGCAGGCAGCATGAACAGCGACGGCGGCCGCACCAAGCGCCGCAGCTCCCAGGGCAACGCCGGCAACGACGCCAGCAGAAACACTCGGCTTGTTCATCTAGAGCTCCTTTTGCAGATAGAGTCCATGGTCGTAAAAACCCAGATGGCGATAGTACTCGCGCGTACCGATCGCGCTGATCACGTTGATGTGCGAATACCCCGCGTCCCGAGCAATATGGCATGCACGCTCCACCAGCAACCGCCCCAGCCCATGGTGCTGGGCCGCCTGGCCTTGATCCCCCACGCGCGCCGCCATGCCATACACGTGCACCTCACGAATCATCGCCTCGTCCGGCATCGTCGGCAGCTCGTCCGCGTGCGCGGCAACAAACGAACGGTCGGGCAACGACAGCCGCAAAAAACCCGCGATCTTGCCCTGCGGCGTCACCCACTGCAAAAAGCGCTCATAAGTCACCGGCGTCTCGTACGCCACTTCCTCATCGAGAGACAGCTCATCCAAGTCGGCACCCGCGGTACTGATCTCGCGATAGCGAATCTCGCGCACTGCCGCGCCTTCTCCGCGAGCCGCCAAGCGGTTCTCGACGAGTTGACGCAGGTTGGGCTTCTTGTTGCCCACCATGATGTCGTCGGAGCTAAAGTCGCGGATCATGCGACTGATACGGCAGAACGACGGCGTCACCACGATGTCGTCGGCCAGCACGTCGAGCAGCTCTTCCTCGGTATAGGGGCGCCACTCGCCACGCTCGTAACAGCCCACCAGACGCGAGCCCTCGATGAGTGCGCACGGGTAGACCTTGACCTCATCGGGCATAAAGGCCCCCTCGGTCATAAAGCGCTCGTAGTCACGCTTGTCCCCCTCGGGCGTGGCGCCGAGCAAATTGAGCATAAAGTGCGCGTGGATCTTAAAGCCAAACAGGCGCGCGAGCGAAAACGCTCGCTCGATCTGAGCCACCGAAATACGGCGCTCACTGATGTCGAGCAGGTGCTGGTCGAGACTCTGGATGCCCATCTGAATCTTGGTGCAGCCCAGGCGGCGAACGAGCGTAAGCGCTTGCGGCGTCACGGCATCGGGGCGCGTCTCGATAACGAGCCCCACCACGCGATGCTTCGCCGTCTCGTTGATGCGCTGCAGGCGCTCAAGCTCCTCCATCGTCGCCGTCTGCCACTCGGCAACCTCGCCCCACGGCGTGCCGGGACCGTACAGGCGACGCACCGCGCGGTTGTAGCCGCCCACGGCGGCATCCACACGCTCCTGCTCGTCGGCAACGCCGGCTGTAAGCTCGGCCTCGTCTGTCGCAATGCCGGCGGCCCGATAGCGCTCGCGACGCTCCGCCACTACCGACGGAAGAGCATCGGCGGGAGCATCATCGAGCAGGCGCCCTGCCTCGGCACGACTGATACCCGGACGCGCCAGCATGGGATTGGCCGCCACGCCGGCCACGGCATCGTCATTGAGCGCACGGAAAAGCTCCGACATAAACCATGTCTGATAGCCTTCCGGATAGTCGCTCCAGGTGCCACCGAGCACGATGAGCTCGATCTTATCGGTCGCATGCCCCATCTGCGAAAGCGCGGTCAGACGAGCACTCACCTGCAGATACGGGTCGAAGCAGTTTTGCTCCGCGCGGGCGCACGCCGGCTCGTCGTGCAGATAGCTTTTGGGCATGCGCAGATCGCTGGGGCAAAACAGGCAATCGCCCGAACAGGGCCACGGCTTGGTGATGACGGTAATGGTCGCCACGCCCGAAGCCGTGCGACGCGGCTTCATGCGCAGTACCTGCAGCAGTTGACGCTCCAGCTCGGCATCGACATTCCACGCAGCCCAACGAGCCGGCTCCTCGCGTTTAACCCGCTGGTAAGACGGCAGCAGACGGCGCTTGGCCAGATCACGCTTGTCGGCACCCTCACGGCGCGCCTCGGCGTGTATCAGTTTGACGAGCGCCTTGTCGTCCACGGTCTCGCCGCGACGCAGGGCATCGAGTATGTTCAAAATAATCTGTTCCATGACCCCATTGTAAAGGCAAAGGCGCCGAAGCCCGTCACGGCTCCGGCGCCTACATCAAACAGCGCGTATAAGCATCTATGTTTGCGGACTTAGCCCGCCGTCGTCATTCCGGATTGAACGACATGTCGCCCGAACCAACCGCAAAGCGATACGTGGCGGACTTATCACCGTTGTCGAACTCAAGATTCGAAACGGCCTCACCATCGTAGCCATCCGGGAGGAAATCGCTCTCGAAGTCACCGCTGCCCAGGGTAAGACTCGCCGTAAAGCCCGTAGAGTTCGGAACCGTCATCTCCACATCGCCCGAGCCCACGGTAACATCCATCGAGTTCGCGGGGGCCTGATTCAGGTCAAACGTCACATCGCCCGAACCAACCTCGGCGCTGAGCGCATCTGTCACGCCGCCCGCAAACTTTACATCTCCCGAGTCCAGGAAAAGATCGAAGCCATCGCAGATGATGCCGGCGATCTGCAGATCACCCGAACGTACGTGCGCGTTAACTCCCTTCAGATGTTCGGCAACACGGCGCGGCAGCTCAACCGTAACCGAGCGATCGATTGCCTTACCGTCATCACTGCCAAACTGGGAAACCTTGAGCGTCGAGTCCTCGACGGATGCGATGTTTTGCGCCGCGGCCTTTGAGGCATCCATACCCTTGGCAACACGCCCCCGCTCGATAACGCGAGCCTTGTTGCCATCAACAACCTTGACGTCCACCGAAGCCGCATTGATATCGAAATCGAGGTAGCGGAACATATCGGCATCAAAAGTCGTACTCGAAAGCTGCTGAGGCTGAGCGGAATACTTACCGCCATCGTTCAAAACATCGGCGTCAACCGCATCGTCCCTACCGGACAAGCCGGATACAACATCGTCGAGATCCCGCGGGTCATCAAAATGAATCAATGTCCGCGAAACGCCAAATACAAGCCCAATGATGAGCACAAACGCCCCGATGCCAACGCCCAGGCGTACCTTGGATTCATGCGAAAGCTTCATTATTCATCACCTTCTTTGGCGCTCGGATCAGCGGGGGTCGCGGAAGCCACGTCAGTATCAACCGCAGCGGAAACATCCTGAGCCTTAGCCGCCTCCGGCGCCGGACCAACCTGAATATCCCCGCGTGCCCAATCGCCATCGAGCGCACGCGCCACCCAGTGATAGATGGGGATTGTAAAGAAGATCAGCGCGGCAAAGGAGCCACCAAACAGGAACATCAGCAAAAAGAACAGCAGCCAGCACACGGCCCAATACGGAAACGACTGGAACGGACCTTTCACCGGAGTCGAGCCAGCTGCGCCGCCACTCGTCACCTGCGCCGTAGCGGCATTGGCGGCCTGCGCGCTCCAGCTTGCCGCTTGCGCCGCCTTGGCGGCGGCATCACTCGCCTGTGTTGCCGCCTCGGTAGCACGTGCCGCTGCCTCATGGGTACGGGCGCGCTCCGCTGCCTCGGCCTCGCGCTGACGGGCGCGGTCCTCGTTCTCAAACTCGATATCGTCCTCGATCTCATCGCTCGGATTAAGGAGCTCATCCAAACTCACGCCATAGAGTTTTGCGAGCGAGATCAGGTTCTCGGTATCGGGCGAGCTCTCCGCACGCTCCCATTTACTGACCGCCTGGCGCGACAGCCCCAGCTTTCGCGCCAGCCCTTCTTGGCTAAAACCCTTGCTGCGACGAAGGTCGGCGAGCCGCTGCGCAGTTTCTACATTCATGGTTCCTCCTATGCGATGCCAGCCGTGCCGCCGGACCGTTTTTGTTCTTAAGGCGCCTTGCACAGTTAAAAATCTATCCGCCACCGCCAAAAGCATGCCACCTATTCTAGTGAGATTTTTGACAACCGGCGGTTGCGGGCATATATGAGCTGCGGAAATGTGTCCAAACAAAGCAATGACCCACAGCTCGGTTGTCCCCGTTGCGGCGTTAACGGTAGTATGGTCGTACTGTTTATTCCGCACCGCCATCGGAGGGAGTTCCGCGCCGTGAACCGCGATTTCGCCTCATCGCTCATCCAGCTCAACAACACGTTCTATCGCGAACACTCCGCCTCCTTTTCCGATACGCGGCAGGCCCCGTGGCCCGGCTGGGTGCGCACCATGGACATCGCGCTCGGGCAGCTCGAAGTCGCCACGATCGAGCATCCCGTCCGCGTCTTCGATCTTGCCTGCGGCAATATGCGATTCGAGAACTTTGCCGCCGGCGGCGCACTTGCCGCCAAGGGCGTCGATGGCGCAAACCCCTCGGCAGACGCCAGCTGCCCGTTTGAGTTCTATGGTGTTGACTCGTGTCAGGATTTGGCTATCGATGCGCACGGTCACGCCCTGCGCATTCCCAACCTGCACTTCCAGGAACTCGACGTGCTCGATGCCCTTATGAAGCTCAACCCCGCCGAGACACCCGACGTGCTTTTCGACGCCCCGCTCGCCGACATCTCGGTCTGCTTTGGATTTATGCACCACGTGCCGTCGTGCGAGTACCGCGTACGCGTGCTCGACGCTCTGGTGCGCCAGACGCGCCCAGGCGGCATCATCGCCATCAGCTTTTGGGAGTTTATGAACGACGAGCGCATGGCGCGCAAAGCCGTTCGCGCCGAGGCCCGCGCCGAGCTCACCCCGCCGTTTGAGGGTTACGATTCCGCGCAGTTTGAAGCCGGCGACCACCTCATTGGCTGGCAAAACGACCGCCACGCCTACCGCTATTGCCATCACTTTGACGATCAGCAGATCACCGACCTGGTGCGCGGTGTCCGCACGTTCTACAAGAGCGGCGAGGTCCCCGTGCGCGAGCTTGAGCGTTTCCATGCCGACGGTCGCAGCGGCGAGCTCAACCGCTATGTGATTCTCAAGCGCCTGTAGGTATCGGCAACTCGCCGCCGAGCCGCACCGCATCTTTCGGGCAAACCATGCCCACCCTTTTTCAACCCATTGACGGAACGCGCCTGCAATGTGTTCCATACGTATGACCAAGGAGCCTCATGGGAGCCGTCCACGTTCGCACACCTAAGAACTTTGTGCTCGAGGAGCGCCTGGAGCGCTACGCCGATGCGATTGAGACGAACCCCGAGGCCTATGCCGGAGATTGGCGCGAGGCCTGTGCGCCCGCAGGCAGCAAGCCTTTCGAACACCTTCATCTGGATCTTGGTTGTGGCAAGGGAACGTACCTTGTAGAGCGCGCGGCCCGCGAGCCAAACACGTTCTTTATCGGCATGGACCAGGAGCCCATCTGCATCGCCTATGCCGCACAGAAAATCTGCGAGCAGGAGCTGTCCAACGCACTTGTCCTGCCCCGAGGCGCCGCATCGCTGCCGCAGCTGTTTGCCGCAGGCGAGCTCGATGCCATTACCATCAACTTTCCCACGCCGCAGCCCAAGGCCAAGTACGCCAAAAAACGACTCGTCCATGTCGACCATCTAATGCTCTATCGCCCGCTCTTTGCAGCCGACGCCACCGTCACGCTGCGCACCGACAGCAAGCCATTGCGCGATTATGCCCTGGGACAGTTTGCCGCGGCAGGCTACGACACGCTTTGGGTAAGTGACGACGTCCGCCGCGACCATCCCGAGCATCCCGAGACCGAGTACGAATGCCGCACGCGCGAGATGGGTGCCGTCGTCTATGGCATTTGCGCCACACCCGGCGCGCAGCCCAGCAATGAACAGCTCGCGGCGGGCCGCGCGCAGGAGCAAAGCCTTGCCTGCTACCTGCCCGAAAACCTCGATGAGCTTACCTATGTACCTCTGGGCATGGAAGAGGCCGTCGAGAACTTTAGAAACCGCGCCCGCAAAGGCAAGAAGCGCCTGCCGCAAGAGTCCTAGGGGCTTCTGATGGTCGCGGCGTCGGCAAACAAGCGCAAATTGGCGCCAGCGAACGGCCCTCAAACCTAAGTGAGTAGACTTTTTTGCAATAGCCAGGCACAGCCCGCATAGCGAAACATAAAACCGCAGGTAGAACCCTTGCGCAAAAGTCATGTGCTCGCAATATCGCAAAAAGTCTACTCACTTGGCTAGCGACTACACTAAACGGCTGGGCAGAACGCCCATTTCCTGCATTTTCTTGCCTGCGAACGCATCGATGCGACGCTACGCCATAATAGTTGGCGGACAATCGCGAGAGAAAGCAAACACATGGCACAGACCACGACAGATATCGCCGCCAGCACCGTCTCCGGTGCCGGAGCCGCCAGCTCATTCTCGGGCGGCACGGGAACCGAAGCCGAATTCGGCTCACTCGGTGCGCTCTCCCCCACCTGGTGGGAGCCCGAGGACGGCAGCGAGCCCGAACCGTGGCTCACGCCCGACCAGGCCTTCGAGCGCTTCTTTGAATGGACGAGCGATCGCGGTATTGAGCTGTGGGATCACCAAGAAGAGGCTTTCATGGATCTAGCCGCCGGCGATCACGTCATTCTGGGCACGCCGACCGGATCGGGCAAGTCGCTTGTCGCGCTGGGCATGCTCTTTATGGGCATGGCACAGGGCAAACGCTGCTATTACACGGCCCCCATCAAGGCTCTGGTCAGCGAGAAGTTTTTCGACCTTGTGCAGGTGCTCGGCCGCGATAACGTCGGTATGATCACCGGCGACACGCATATCAACACCAAGGCGCCCGTCATCTGCTGTACGGCAGAAATCCTCGCCAACGACGCACTACGCGAGGGCGAAGATGCCGATGTTGGCTGCGTCGCCATGGACGAGTTCCACTACTTTGCCGACCCCGATCGCGGTTGGGCCTGGCAGGTGCCGCTGCTCACCCTGCCTCACACGCAATTCATGCTCATGAGCGCCACGCTCGGCGATGTCACTGCCATCGCCGCCTCACTCGAGGAGCACACCGGCGCTGCTTGCGACTTGGTCGTCGACGCCCCGCGTCCTGTTCCGCTGAGTTACGACTATGTGACGACCTCCCTCGAGGGCACGGTCGAGCTCGCCATACGCCGCGACGAGGCCCCACTCTATATCGTGCACTTTAGCCAGGATGCCGCACTTGCGACGGCACAGTCGCTCGCCAATTTTGGCATTGCCAGCAAGGAGCAGCGCGAGGCCATCAAGGAGGCGGCCAAGGGCACGAGCTTCTCGACGGCCTTCGGCAAAATCCTCAAGCGCTTGCTCGGATGCGGCGTCGGCGTGCACCATGCTGGCATGTTGCCGCGCTACCGCCTGCTGGTCGAGCGCTTGGCGCAGCAGGGCCTGCTACCCGTCATCTGCGGCACCGATACGCTCGGCGTCGGTATCAACGTGCCCATCCACACCGTGGTGCTCACCGCGCTCACCAAGTTCGATGGCTACAAGATGCGTCGTCTGCGCGCCCGCGAGTTCCATCAGATTGCCGGTCGTGCCGGCCGCTCGGGCTTCGATACCGAGGGCATGGTCATCGCCGAGGCACCCGAGCACGAGATCGAGAATGCCAAGCTTATGGCCAAGGCGGGCGACGACCCCAAAAAGCTCCGCAAGATTAAAAAGAAGAAGGCCCCCGAGGGCTTTGTCACCTGGAACAAGCAGACGTTCGAGCGCCTGATCGAGACGCAGCCCGAGACACTCAAGCCGCGCCTGCGCATCACGCACTCCATGGTGATTAGCGTGGTCGAGCAGGGTGGCGATGCCCGAGCCCGCGTACACGACCTCATCGAGACGAGCCTGCAGACCCCCGAGGAAAAGGCTAAGCTCGAGGTTCGTGCCGACGAGATCTTCGCCACGCTCATCGATTCCGGCGTCGTCGTGCGCACCGAGGTGCCGCCCGCACCCGACGCTCCGGCTGACGCCGCGCCGGACATCGACTACGCACTGACGGTCGACCTGCCCGAGGACTTTGCGCTCGACCAGCCGCTCTCGCCGTTTTTGCTTGCCGCGTTGGAGCTGCTCGATCCCGAGAGCGAGACCTATACCATGGACCTGATCTCGATGGTCGAGGCAACGCTCGAGGATCCCAAGCAGGCGCTGCGCGCTCAGGAGCGCGCAGCGCGCGACCGCACGATGGCCGAAATGAAGGCTGACGGCATCGAGTATGAGGAACGCCTGGAGCGCATCCAGGACGTCACGTACGAAAAGCCGCTCGAGGACTTGCTCGACGCCGCCTTTGACAAGTACTGCCAGGAAGTACCCTGGGCAAACGACTACCAACTCTCTCCCAAGAGCGTTCTGCGCGATATGCTGGAAAGCGCGAGCGATTTTAAGGGCTACATTCAAAAGCTCGGCATCGCCCGCTCCGAGGGTATTTTGCTGCGCTACCTGGCAGAGGCTTACCGTTCACTCGACCGCACCGTGCCCATCGAGAAGCGCGACGAGCGCCTGCGCGACATTATCTCGTGGCTGGGCTTTGTGGTGCGCTCGGTGGACTCGAGCCTGGTGGACGAATGGGAGAACGCCGGCAACCCGGCAGCCCTCGACGCCGCGCCGCCGCAGGGCATCGACGAGGTCGTTGCGGACCGTCGCGGCTGCACGCTGTTGGTGCGCAACGCGCTCTTCCGCCGCGTGACTCTTGCCGCCCGCGAGCATGTGCGCGACCTGGGCGAACTCGACGACGACTGGGGCATGAGCGAGATCCGCTGGCAAAAGGCTCTCGATGCCTACCATGAACAACACGAGGAGATCCTCACCGACGGAGATGCCCGCGGCGCCGCGATGTTTTCCATCGACGAGTCCGACGAGAAGACCGCGCACGTATGGCACGTGCACCAGATCTTTGCCGACGAGGATGGCGACCACGACTTTGGCATCATGGGCGATGTCGATCTGGACGCCACGCAGGACGGCGGCGAGGTCATCTTCAAAAACTACCGTGTCGGCTTTATCGAGGACCTGCTCGAGGACTAGCCGAACAGAATGGGACGAAACGAAGCGGGGTCGCTGGCAACATCGCCAGCGACCCCGCTTTTGCACGATCCGCTATGCCTTACTCGGCATCTTCGACCTCATACGAATCCGCCTCGGCTGGCGCATCGCTTGTCTCCGGCGCAGCCTCGCGCGCCTCGTCAAACGCCGCCTTCATGGTCTTGTTGCCCCACGTGAGCTTGCGAATGGTAAGATCGTCGGCTTTCTTGTTGGCAAGGCGCAGGTTGTTCTCGGAGGACAGCAACGCCTCCTTGGTTTTCTGCAGATGGCTAATCGTCTTGTCGATCTCATCGATCGCCGTTTGGAACTTACGGCTCGCGATCTCGTAGTTGCGGCCGAAGTCGTTCTTGAACTTTTCCATCTTGGCTTCGAAGTTCGTGACGTCGATATTCTGCTGTTTGTACTCCGCTAGCTCCTGCTTATAGCGCAGCGAACCCATGGCGGCGTTGCGCAGCAGCGTGATCATGGGAATGAAAAACTGCGGACGGATCACGTACATCTTCTCATAGCGGTAACTCACGTCGACGATGCCCGCGTTATAGAGCTCACTCTCAGGCTCCAGCAGGGTGCAGAGCACCGCATACTCGCAGCCTTTCTGGCAACGATCGTGATCGAGTTTCTTAAAGAAGTCCTCGTTTTTATGCTTGGTCGCGGTCTCATCGTTCTCGTTTTTCATCTCGAACATAATCGAGATGATCTCGTTGCCGCTCGCATCGCACTCACGGAAAATGAAGTCTCCCTTGGTGCCCTCGGACGCATCGTTATCCTTCTCGAAATACGCATTGGGAAACGCCGTCATGCGCAGACGGTTAAACTCGGTCTCGCAATGCTGCTCGAGCGACTCGCCCACCATCTTGGTAGACAGGCGAACCTTCATGTCCTTAAGGCGCTCGATCTCTTCATCCTTGTAACGAATCAGGTCATCGCTCGCGCGCTTGGCCTGCGCAAGCTCGAGCTCGTGTGCTGCCTTGGCCTGCTCCTCGCGAGAATCGCGCACCGCCAGCTCGCTCGTCAGCTTGGCACGGGCCTCGTCACGCTCACGCTCCGCCGCGGCGACCGCCTCCGATAGGTTCATCTTGGCCGTCAGTTCCTGTTCGCGCAGCTGAGCACGCAGACCCTCGGCCTCCTGCTCGGACTGAGCCTTTGCGACGGAAAACTTCTCCTGAACCTTCGCGCGATAGTCAGCAAGCGTACGTTCGGCCTCGCTGCGAGCGGCCTCGAGCTCACGCTGCGACTCGGCCGCAGCAGCAGCAAGCGCCATCTCCTGGGCCTTGTCCGCCGCGGCGAGCCTGGCTTGCAGCTCGGCAATCTGGGCATCACGTGCGGACAGGTCGTTTTGAGCAGCATTGCGTGCCGCCGCCTCGGCAAGCCTGGCTTCATCATCTTTGCGCCCCAACTGCGCACGCAGGTTGTCGATCTCGCGCTGCAGTTCGGCATTCTCCTTTTGAGCATCGGCGCGGGCCTCAACCGCCGCGCGCTGGCTTGCGCTCTCGCGCTCTGCGGCAGCGCCCTCGAGCTTGGCGCGTAGCTCGGCAAGCTCGGCATCGCGCTTGGCGACTTCTTGCGCCAGCTGTTGAGCCGCAGCGTTCTTCTGCTCGACAAGCTGAGCGTCGCGCTGAGACTCTGCCTTTTGCAAAGCAGCCGTCGAGCGCGAGCGCTCAAGCTCCAGTGCCTGCTCGCCCTCGCGCTGGACCGCCTTCACGCGCTCATCCAGGTCGCGCGAGAACTCGGCATCGCGCACCTGCTTGACGATATCCGCATAACCGGACGCATCGACCTTAAAAACTTCGCCGCAATGCGGGCACTTGATCTCGTTCATGGCAGCTCCTCGATGGACGCAAATTTCAACCGCCTACACTCTACCGCGCCGCACGGACAAAAAAGGCGCCGCTGCCATAATGGCAGCGGCGCCAGAACCACCATAAAGGTGCCTGTCCCCTTTGCGGTGGTTTGTGTGGTGGTTCGAGAATTACAGCCCAAAGAAGTCAAGGATTTGATCACGGCTTACGGGCTTGTAATCGTTGGCATCGAGCCCCACGTCATAGCGCAGAATCGGGCGCTCGCGATCGCGATTGCGCGCGTTGGTGCGGTCTCCCCTGCTATGGATATGCCCGTGCAGCATGATGGCGCCGCGCGCCTTGCCATTCCAGCTGAGCATGGGGTAATGGCTCATAACCAGACGATGCCCCTTGGCATAGCCGGGAGCAATCTCCAGGTAATCGCGCACGTCTTCCCAAATCTGCGGTACGTCGGGATCTTCCCAGTCACCGTCATGGTTACCACGGATGAGCGTCACGTTCTGGCATTCGATACGCTCGCGCAGGCGCACCGCCTCCGCCAGGGGCAACCGATAGGTAAAGTCTCCCAAGATATAGAGGCGGTCGTCCGCCGACACGCACTCATTGATGGCAGCGATGACCTTGCGGTTCATCTCCTCGACCGAATCAAACGGTCGACCCATATCGTGCAAGATATTCGTATCGCCCAGGTGCAGGTCGGCGGTAAACCACATCATCGTCTCTGTCCTCATTTCGCAACGCGTCTAACACGTGCCTAGTATACAGACGCTTTGGCGCAGCGGTTAGCCAAAGAGCCCGCCGAACAGACCGCGGTGGCGCTTGTCCTTTTTATTCGAACCTTTATCCTGGGTGTTCTTATCCTTTTGCTTTTTGCGATCCTGCTCCAGCTCATCGTCATCGAGCAGCATATCCCACTCAAACGGATCGTCCGTCAAATCGAACAGGTCGTCGTCAAACATGGCAGCCTCCATTGCCGACTAGCGAGCATCCACCACATAGAGCCCAACGCGCACCTGATGCCACGGGCTGCGCTCGGGGGCAACCTGTTGCACACGGGCCTCAAATACGTCCTCGTGGCCGTAATACATCATCAAGGACAGTGGGCCGACCTCGTTTCCTGGAACGTAGCCAAGTTTGGTCTTGCCATAGTAGATCGCAACTGCCTCGGGGTCATGAGGATTATCGCGCTCGGCACACAGCGTCAGTTTATCGCCCGCTTTAAGATCGCCTAGGACCAAAGCGCCGTCGGCATATTGAAATCCTGCGATGTGAAACGACAGAAGAACACGTGAAGGCTCGTACATAGCAACTCCCCTAACGGCCGAATAAACCGGCACTTAACCTTACTGAGAAGCTTACGGGCCCGTGCGGACAAAATTTCACCCGCTCGCACCTTTCGCCCATTTGCCGCAACGCTTGCGAGACAGAGCGCTTGCAGATAAGATAGAGGCACGGATGGCACCCGTTGCAGCGGGTCTTGCCAACTCCAGTGCACGTTTACATCGTGAGAAGTGGCCGTCTTCGCTTACGCGGGGGCGGCTATTTCATTCGGCCGATAAACAGGCCGAGTTCGATAGCCGCGATTAACAACGCCAGTAACGAAATAGCATCGCTTACGTTCATACCAATTCCCTTCTAAAGGGAGTTGGCCCATCCGTACCCCATAGCAGTAGTCTAACGTAAATGGCAGGTAATAGGAACACTTGTTCGTATTACCTGCCATTTTCTAATGCACAAACATGCGCACGAACCTGTGCTTCCAGCTTGCATAAGGGGCGTAGCGGAATGGCACGTCCAGCCATGTTGCCTTGTTCACGATGCTCTTCTTGTGGCTAAACGTATCGAAGCTCTCGCGGCCATGGTACTGCCCCATACCGCTCGCGCCCATGCCGCCAAAGCCCATATGGCTCGTAGCCAGATGCATAATCGTGTCGTTGACGCAGCCGCCGCCAAAGGGCACATAACGCACAAAGCGCTGCTGAACCGCGCGGTCCTGGCTAAAGATATACAGGGCCAGCGGCGTCGGGCGATCGGTAATAAACGTCTCGACCCTGTCTAAGCTCTCATACGTCAGCACCGGCAGGATGGGGCCGAAAATCTCCTCCTGCATCACGGCATCATCGGGCACCACGCCGTCCAAAATCGTCGGCTCAATCTTGAGAGAAGCCTCGCGCGCGGCGCCTCCAAGCACGACCTTATCGGGATCGATCAGTCCGCGCACGCGCGCAAAGTGCTTGGCGTTGACGATACGGCCGTAGTCCTCGTTGTCGAGCGGATGCTCGCCAAACATACGATGGACCTCCTCCTTGATGAGGCCCAACAGCTCGTCGTGCACGCGCGCATCGACCAACAGGTAGTCGGGCGCCACGCAGGTCTGCCCCACGTTGAGCCATTTACCAAAGGCGATGCGCCGTGCCGCGACTTTTAAGTTTGCCGTGGCATCCACAATGCAGGGGCTCTTTCCGCCCAGCTCAAGCGTCACGGGCGTCAGGTTTTTACTTGCGCGCTCCATGACGAGCTTGCCGACCGGAACGCTACCGGTAAAGAAAATCTTGTCCCAGCACTCATCGAGCAGTGCTTCGTTCTCGGCACGGCCGCCTTCTACAACCGTCACTAGGCGCGGATCAAATGCCTCTTCGCAGATTTGCTTGAGCACCGCGCTCGATGCCGGGGCATAGGCGCTCGGCTTGATGACCACGGTATTGCCCGCGGCAAGGGCTCCAGCGAGCGGCTCGAGCGTCAACAAAAACGGATAGTTCCATGGAGCCATGATGAGCGTGACGCCATAGGGCACGGCCTGCGTCTTACACACGCTCACGGCGTTGGCGAGGTCGCACGGGCGCAGGCGCGGGCGACTCCATCGAGCAACATGCGCAATCTGATGACGAATCTCGGAAAGCGAGGTGCCGATCTCACACATATAGGCCTCGTCATGCGACTTTCCCAAATCGGTCTTGAGCGCATGGGCAATATCGGTCTCGTGTGCCCGCACCGCCTCGCGCAGGCGCACGAGGGCGCGACGTCGAGCATCGACATCAAACGCGGCGCGCGTCTTAAAGTAGGCGCGCTGTTCGCCGACAATGCGCGCGATTTCCTCGGTGTTCATGGGCCCTCCTAGTTCTCATCCTCAAACATACCACCCGCGACGACCTCGTACATACGCTCGAGCTCCAAACGGTCCATCAAAAGTGGAACGGGGTATAGCGGATTGGCCTCGGCATCGGCATGGGCCGCCATTTGCGGAATATCGGAGCGGCGAATGCCCGTCACATATTTGGGAATGCCCAAGGCGGCATTCATGCGGTCGACCCAATCGATAAAGGCCTCGGCCGCAAGACTGTCCTGCGCGTTAGCCGGCGCGATACCAGCCATGCGAGCAAGATCGGCAAGCTTGGGGGCGGCGGCGTCACCATAAGCGCGAAGCATGTGCGGCAGGATGATCGCGTTGGCCAAACCGTGCGGAATTCCGTATCGGCCGCCCAGACTGTGCGCGATGGCATGCACGTATCCGACATAGGAGCGGGTAAATGCAACACCCGCTTTATACGCCGCCGAAAGCATATTGCGACGAGCGCGCATGTCGTCGCCATGCTCATAAGCCTCGGGCAAATTGTCGTGGATGAGCTGGACCGCCTGGCGCGCCATCTTGCGCGTGTAGGGCGTGGTGCTACGGCCGATAAAGGCCTCGACGGCATGCGTCAGGGCATCCATGCCCGTCTGCCCCGTAATGGAGGCGGGCAGGCCGCGTGTAAACTCGGGGTCGTGCACCGCAAAGCGCGGGATAAGCACAAAGTCGTTAATGGGGTACTTGTAGTGCGTCTCGTCATCGGTGATAACCGCCGCGAGTGTGACTTCGCTTCCCGTACCGGCGGTAGTGGGAACCGCAATAAGCAGCGGCAGGAGACGGTGGACGCGCAACAGGCCACGCATCTTGTTGATGGGCTTATTTGGCTGTGCGATGCGTGCGCCCACACCCTTGGCGCAGTCCATGGCCGAACCGCCACCAAAGCCGATAATGGCCTGGCAGGCGCTCTCGCGATACAGGGACGCCGCTTCCTCCACGTTTGAGACCGTGGGATTCGCACGCGTTTCGGCATAGACCGTAACGCCAATCCCCTGAGCCGTAAGCGCACGCTCGAGTGATGCCGTGAGTCCCAAACGAGCAATACCAGGGTCTGTCACGATAAGGACCTTCTGGATCGAGCGCTTTTGAAGCACTGCGGGCACATCCTCGGCATGCTCCAAAATGCGCGGCTCGGTATAGGGCAGGATCGGCAATGCGATGCGAAAAACCGTCTGATATGTTCGGCACCAGGCGCGGCGGGCTAGATGCATAAAGGAAACTCCTTCATTTGTTGATAGGTCAACATTTGTTCGACCGATTGTACTCATCGGCATCCGCATATGGCTTGCAAATCGTTAATCAATCAACATCTTCACATGCCGAAAATTGTTTTATTAAAAATCATTCCTAATAGGCTTCACATTCGGTCGCATTTATGGATAATAGAACTCGTCAAGACGCACGTCCGGAGAGGGCCCTTACGGGACCGGACGAGCGCACCATCGCCATCGATCGAAAGGATCGAATCATGAAGTTTGTTTGCCCCGTTTGCGGTTATGTGGAAGAGTTCGACGGCGACCAGCTGCCCGAGGATTTCAAGTGCCCCCAGTGCGGCGTTCCCGGCTCTCGCTTCCTGAAGCAGGAGGAGGGTCAGCTCGAGTGGGCTGCCGAGCACGTCGTGGGCGTCGCCAAGATGGAGGGCGTCTCCGAGGACATCGTTGCTGACCTGCGCGCCAACTTTGAGGGCGAGTGCTCCGAGGTCGGTATGTACCTGGCCATGGCTCGCGTTGCTCATCGCGAGGGTTATCCCGAGATCGGCCTGTACTGGGAGAAGGCTGCCCACGAAGAGGCCGAGCACGCCGCCAAGTTCGCCGAGCTCCTGGGCGAGGTTGTGACCGACTCCACCAAGAAGAACCTCGAGATGCGCGTTGAGGCCGAGAATGGCGCCACCGCCGGCAAGACCGATCTTGCCAAGCGCGCCAAGGCCGCTGGCCTCGATGCCATCCACGACACCGTGCACGAGATGGCTCGCGACGAGGCTCGCCACGGCAAGGCTTTCGCCGGTCTGCTCAAGCGCTACTTTGGCTAAGCCAGCCGCCTGAGAGATAATCTCTAGCTCGATGAGGCCCGGACCGCAAGATCCGGGCCTTTTTCGTGTCTAGCGAACCAGTTAACGTCCCAAAAAAGGACCACCTTCGGCATCGGCTTCGCGTCAAAAACTAAGTGAGTAGTCTTTTGGGAACTTGTCGAGCAGACCATCCGTATTGCTTTATAAAACCGCAGGTAGATAGCTTGCCGCAAAACAATCTGGTCGCCATCACGCTAAAAGTCTACTCACTTAGATTTGCAACCGTCCATGATCGGGCCTTTTTGTGTCTAACGGGTATCTTTTTGTCGATTTCTCCCAGGTTTGACCAGTCAACGAATAGCTCAGACCGAAGTAATGCCTCGGCCCCTTGCTCCTCCAAGCTTTTATCGCGATATTCAACATCGAGCAACCTGCACACGGCCTTAACAATCGCGTGGAATCTATCCTCATCGGATATCTGTCCGTGTGTCAGGAGAAATACATCGTAGCCCATGGCCTGAAGCGCCGTCATGCGGTCGGCGTCGCGCAAGCCATCCCCGGCTCGCCCGTGTGAGCCCTTTCCTTGGCATTCAATGGCCACCTGTCGCTCTCCGTCCGGCGAAGACAGAAGTAGGTCAATGTATACGCGGGACTTGCCTACAATCGCCCGAGCACTTGCGCTTAGCGCCACTTCGACATTGAGCTCTATGCCGCAAAAACCTTCGCCTCCCAGGGATCGTGGCAACCCAAGCAACAAATACGTCTCAACCTCAAAAGGCGATGCGGCACCCAGTGGAACGAGATGAGATACCGCGACAAATCGCTTGCCGTACCGCATCCCACAAACATCTGAGCAAAAACGGTCAAGGTCTTCGCCCAAAACCAAAGCGTCGCGCCTCCATAAATTTGAGGCGGCGCCGTCCTCGGACGGACAGCGCGCCCAACCCAAGGTTGCCGGAATCGCGCCCGACTCAATTGCACGCGAAAGCTCTGCCTCGAGTGCTGCTGGCAAGGCACAAACCGTAAACAAGCCGCACATCTCCGCCAACACCAAAAGAAGCTGGAGATCCGTCAGATGCCGCGACATGATGAATGCCGTCAGCAGAGGAGACGTAACCAAAAACCCATGTTCCGTTTCCAGCACGGATTCCCTGGGGAACTCGCCTAGGAACAGCCGCTGCATAATGCTGACAGGGCAAGTCCGCTTGCCTCTCGTCCGAACCAATGTATACAGCGGAAAGCCGAGCACAACCGTAGCCGTCGGGTTACGGGCGAGCTCGCATCGCCGCCGGTCTTCTTCCGGTCGCGGGAGCGGCGGACACAGAGCGCGGGCCTGAGGGGGCAAGCGCCAGTACTTAAAAGCCGATATGTCACAAAGTAGATCCTTCATAGGCACAGGAAAACACGAATTTCAACCCGGGCGCTCACGCATTGGCGCGAACGCGCCGAAAAGGGCGCCGAACGGACTACTTAGTTTTCAACAGCCCTCCCCAACTGGCCAAAAGCTTGCCAAAAGCTGGACGGAGCGCTGTTGAAAACTCATTTTTCGCTCATGCGGAAGCCTTGCACAGCAAGTGAGTAGACTATTTAGGACCCGCCGAGCAGACCGCCCATACTGCTTTACAAAATCGCAGGTAGATGGATTGCTTCAAAACGGCCTGCTCGCCAAAGCGCCAAAAGTCTACTCACTTAGGTTAGAGGGCGCATCCATTAGCTGCGATTCCAGGGTATTTAGCGCATTTGGACTCAAATCGTCGTACTGGACAAGGATTCGAGTCGGGCTTGCAGGGACATATGCGCCATCGGCGCACCATAGGCAGTCATTGATATCGATGTAAGGGGTGCTCGAGCGCGTGAGGGCGCGTGTAAAAGAGGTTCCGCCCGTAACACGCTGCGCAACCACGACGCAGTAAAGACCCGCATCCGCATGTTCGATCGAAACCTCCCCCGCCGGAAATGCCTTCCGTACAAGCGTCGCCAGGCCATCACGCGCCTCGCGAGCACGAACGCGCACGCGGTTCACATGCCGCTCGTAATCGCCCGATTCCAGCAAACGCGCCAAGGCGACCTGGTCAACAGAACTCACCGACGAGGCATAAAAGCCAAGGCTGCGTCCAAACCGTTCCATCAGCTCATCGGGCAGGACCATATACGCCAAACGCAGGGCCGACGACAGACTTTTTGAAAACGTGTTGGTGTAGATGACCGATTGGGCGGCATCAATCGACGCGAGCGCGGGAATCGGCTTACCGGCAAGGCGAAACTCGCAATCAAAGTCATCTTCGATGAGATACCGGTCCGGCTGCTCGGCGGCCCAGCCCAGCAGGGCATAGCGACGCGCAATGCTCGTCACAAGGCCGGTCGGATACTGATGGGACGGCATCAGGTGAAGGACATCCGCCCCGGTTTTCTGCAGAGCGCTCAAGTCCACGCCCTCACCGTCCAACGGGATATACCGCACTTCGCAACCCATGGCCTGATAGATGCGCGTCAAACGCAAATACCCCGGATCCTCAACGGCATACACCTTGTCCGCGCCAAGCAGCTGAACCAACATGGTATCGAGCAACTGGGCGCCCGCACCGATAACGATGTTGTCGGGATCGACATTCATACCCCTCGTCCCGCGTAGATGGTGCGCAATCGCACGTCGCAGCCGAGCGGTGCCCTGCGCCGGCGCGGGCGAAAAGATTTCGCGCTCGTCTTCGGACGTCAGTGTCGCCCGTAGCGCGCTTTGCCAAAGCCGCGCCGCCTCCAAAGCGGAAGGAGAAAGAGCCTCGAACTGCTCGGTCTGTCCGTCGGAATCATGCGCGCTGGGGCCAGCAGAGACAGCATCTCGGTCGATATCCCCCGCGGCCAAAGACAAAACCGGTGCATCGGGAAGCTCGCACGCGTAGTAACCACGCCGCGGCTTTGAGCAAATATAACCCTCGGCAAGCAACTGGCTATATGCATTCTCGATGGTAATGACACTGATTCCCAGATGACTCGCAAAGGCGCGCTTGGACGGCAGATGCTCCCCCGCCGCAATACGTCCAGCTACGATATCATCTCGAATTTGCTGGTAAATATACTCATAGAGCGATGCTTCGCCGCGGTTTTCCAAATTATAGTCAAGCATGAGTTTGTCACCTGACCTTATCGAGTCATTCAATCTGGTATTAGTCTGACCTTGTTATTATCTCGAAAACTGAGTATTTCGCCATGCCCAGCTCCCCGATAGGATATTCCGTCAAGCAATGCACATGCCAACCAAGGGAGCAACCATGGCAGAACAGACCAGCAAGGCCGATCGCGTTAAACTCAACCGCGAGCTCGCGCAGATGCTCAAGGGCGGCGTCATCATGGACGTCACCACGCCCGAGCAGGCACGTATCGCCGAGGAGGCAGGCGCCTGCGCCGTCATGGCTCTCGAGCGCATCCCGGCCGACATCCGCGCCGCCGGCGGCGTGTCGCGCATGAGTGACCCCAAGATGATCAAGGGCATTCAAGAGGCCGTCTCCATCCCCGTCATGGCCAAGTGCCGCATCGGTCACATCGTCGAGGCGCAGGTCCTTCAGGCCATCGAGATCGACTACATCGATGAGTCCGAGGTTCTCTCCCCCGCCGACGATGTCTACCACATCGATAAGACCCAGTTTGACGTCCCGTTTGTCTGCGGTGCCCGCGATCTGGGCGAAGCGTTGCGCCGTGTTGCCGAGGGCGCCACAATGATTCGCACCAAGGGCGAGCCGGGCACGGGCGACGTCGTCCAAGCCGTGCGCCACATGCGCAAGATTCAAAAGCAAATCCGCGACGTTGCTGCTCTGCGCGATGACGAGCTCTTTGAGGCAGCTAAGCAACTGCAAGTTCCAGTCGAGCTTGTGCGCGAGGTCCATGCCACGGGCAAGCTTCCCGTGGTGAACTTTGCCGCCGGCGGTGTAGCAACCCCCGCGGACGCCGCGCTGATGATGCAGCTGGGTGCCGAGGGCGTCTTTGTCGGCTCGGGCATCTTTAAGAGCGGCGACCCCGCCAAACGCGCCGCCGCCATCGTTAAGGCTGTGGCAAACTTCACCGACGCCAAGCTCATTGCCGAGCTTTCTGAGGACCTGGGCGAGGCCATGGTCGGTATCAACGCTGACGAGATCGAGATCATCATGGAGGAGCGCGGACGCTAGTCGGCAGAAAGGATCGCACATGAGCGATTATGCAGGCCAGACGGTCGCCGTGCTGGCGGTCCAAGGTGCTTTTGCCGAGCACGAGGCGAGGCTGTCCGAGCTAGGCGCACGTTGTGTTGAGCTGAGGCAGGCGGCCGATTTACAACAGAACTTTGACCGCCTGGTTCTCCCCGGCGGCGAGTCCACCGTTCAGGGCAAGCTGCTTGCCGAGCTTGGCATGCTCGACGGGCTTCGCGCCCGCATTGTTGAGGGCATGCCCGTCCTGGGCACCTGCGCCGGCTTGATTCTATTGGCGCGCGATCTTGCCGCCCACGACGATAAGGGGACGCCGCGTTTGGCGACCATGGATGTACTTGTCGAGCGCAATGCCTACGGCAGACAGCTCGGCAGCTTTCGAACCAAGGGACAGGTAGACGGCATCGACGGTGAAGTGCCACTGACGTTTATCCGCGCACCCCGCATCGTCGAGGTCCACGGCGACGCCAGGGCCCTGGCAGAGGTCGATGGTCGCATCGTCGCCGCGCGCCAAGGCAAACAACTCGGCGTGACCTTCCACCCCGAACTCGACGACGACACCCGCCTCCACGAACTGTTCCTACAAATGTAGGCATCGAAATCAACAAACGAAACGAGAGCGGATAATCTCCCACTTCAAGCTTGGATGCAGGCTCAAACCGGGAGATTATCCACTCTCATGCTATGTAGTCATTGGGGTCGCTCTTAAACGACTACTCAAACAAGAACGTTCCCAACGACTACATTGCGATAGACAACCACGTTTGCTCAGATAAAACCGACCAAAATAAACCTGTCCCTTTTTGGCAGGTTTTGATCAAGGCAACGCCGATGTTTTGGCAACGCCAGCGAGCGCCGCCCAGGGCGAACAAGTTGGCATGAAAAAGGCAAGGCATAGACCTTCTGGTCATGCC
>URBQ01000005.1 GCA_900546115.1 uncultured Collinsella sp. | reverse complement strand
TTTTAATCCCCGTCCCAGAAAAATCACCGACTCGTGAAAGGGGTCTCCATGGACCTTGCTGACATCCGCCAGGCCATCGATGGCATCGACACCACGCTCCTCAACAGCTTTGTTGAGCGCATGGACATTGCCACCGAGGTCGCCAAGTCAAAAATCGAGATGGGCAAGGCCGTCTTCGACCCCGCCCGTGAGCGCTCAAAGCTCAACAACCTCGCCAGCCGCGCGCCCGGGCGCTACGAAGCGCAGACCATCACGCTATTCCGCCTCCTCATGAGCATGAGCAAGGCCGAGCAGCAGCGCTATATCAACGAGCTCAAGGGCATCACCGTCTCGCAAAAGGCCCACGCCACGGCTACAGCCTCCGACACGCCCTTCCCTCAAACGGCCACCGTCGCCTGCCAGGGCGTCGAGGGCGCTTACAGCCAAATCGCCGCGTGCAAGCTCTTCGACGTGCCCGACATCGCGTTTTTCGAGACCTTCGAGGGCGTTATGCGCGCCGTACGTGACGGCTTCTGCGAGTTTGGCGTGCTGCCCATCGAAAACTCCACCGCGGGTTCCGTCAACGCCGTCTACGACCTGCTCGCACAGTTCGATTTCCATATCGTGCGCTCGCTGCGCCTCAAGATCGACCATAACCTGCTCGTCAAACCCGGCACCAAGCTCGCAGACGTGCGTGAGGTCTACAGCCACGGCCAAGCCATTGCCCAGTGCGCCGGCTTTATCGAAGCCCACGACCTGCACGCCACCAAGTACCCCAACACGGCCATGTCGGCCGAGATGGTCGCTAACTCCGACCGCACCGACGTTGCCGCCATCGCCTCGCGCAGCTGTGCCGCACTGTATGGCCTGGAGATACTGGAATCCAACATCCAGGACTCGGACAACAACTACACGCGCTTTGTCGTCATCAGCCGCGAGCCGCGCGTCTACCCCGGTGCCAACCGCACCTCGCTCATGATCACCACGACCAACGAGCCGGGCGCCCTCTACCGGGTGCTCGAGCGCTTCTACGCCCTCAACATCAACCTCATCAAGCTCGAGAGCCGCCCCATCCCCGGGCACGACTTTGAGTTTATGTTCTACTTTGACCTGGACTGCCCCTTTGGCAGCAAGGCCCTCGATGACCTGCTCGATTCCATCGACGACGTGTGCGAGAGCTTCACCTACTTTGGCAGTTACACGGAGGTGCTCTAGATGACCGATGTCGCCGCAACCCGCCCCTACGGCGTGCTGGGCCGCGTGCTGGGCCACAGCTACACCCCGACCATCTACAAGGAGCTCGCGGGGCTCGAGTACGTACGATTTGAGCGCGAGCCCGAGGACCTCCAGGCTTTTATGACGGGTGACGAATGGGAGGGCACCAACGTGACCATCCCCTACAAGCGCGCCGTCATGGAATACCTGGACGAGCTGAGTCCACTCGCCGAGCGTATGGGAAACGTCAACACCATCACGCGCCTGCCCGACGGCCGCCTGCGCGGCGACAACACCGACTACTTCGGCTTTCAGTGCCTAGTCGAGGAGCTGGGCGTCGAGGTCGCCGGCAAGAAGGCCCTCGTGCTCGGTGCCACCGGTGGCGCCGGCACCACTGCCAGCATGGTGCTCGGCGACCTGGGCGCCATCGTCGTGCCGGTCGGCCGCACGAGCGAAGTCAACTACGACAACATCGCGCAGCAGTCCGACGCCGCACTGCTCGTCAACTGCACGCCCGCCGGCATGTTCCCCCACTGTCCCGACGCCCTCTGCACACTCGAGGGGCTCAATGCGCTCGAGGGCGTTATCGACATTGTCTACAACCCCGCTCGCACGGGACTCATGCTCGAGGCCGAGCGCCGCGACATCCCCTGCATCGGCGGTCTGCTCATGCTCGTGGCCCAGGCGGCGCAAGCCGTTGAGCGCTACTCCGGCCAGGTCACTCCGCGCGAGCGCATTCTGGACGTAACGGAGCGCCTGTCACGCCGCGAACAGAACATCGCGCTGATCGGCATGCCGGGCTCGGGCAAGACCCGCGTGGGCGAGCAGATTGCCCTGCTCACGGGGCGAGAGCACATCGATCTGGACCGCGCCCTCGAGGAGCGCCTGGGCATGCCCTGCGCCGACTTTATCGTCGAGCGCGGCGAGGCGGCGTTCCGCGAACAGGAGACGGCGGCGCTGGCCGACATCTCCAAGCGCAGCGGCCTGGTGCTTTCCACCGGCGGCGGCGTGGTCACGCGCGACGAGAACTACCCGCTGCTACACCAGAACAGCCAGATTGTGATGCTCAACCGCAAGCTCGACGAACTCGCCCACAAGGGCCGCCCTATCACCGCGCGCGACGGCATCGATAAGCTGGCCGAACAGCGCATGCCGCGCTACCGCGCCTGGGCCGACTACATCATCGACTCGCGCGATTGCGCCGCCAACACCGCCCAAGCCCTCCTCGACACTCTCCCACCCGCTCTCTAACCAAAACCACCACAAAGGGGACAGGCGCCTTTGTGGTGGTTTTCCAATCGCAAAGGAAGCAACCATGAAAGCACTCGTCATCAACGGCCCCAACCTCAACATGCTCGGCATTCGCGAGCCGGGCATCTATGGCAGCGACAACTACGACCGCTTAGTGCAGATCTGCCAGGAAGCAGGCGCCGCACAGGGCTTCGACGAGGTCGAGGTTTTCCAGTCCAACCACGAGGGCAGCATCGTCGACAAGATCCAGGAGGCCTACGGCAAGGTCGACGGCATCGTCATCAACCCGGCGGCTTACACGCACACGAGCGTGGCCATCCTCGACGCCCTCAAGGCCGTCTCCATCCCGGCTGTGGAGGTCCACATCAGTGCCGTCGAGACCCGCGAGGACTTCCGCCAGGTGAGCTACGCCCGCCTGGCCTGCTTCGCCACCATCACCGGCGAGGGCCTGCAGGGCTACGCACACGCGCTGGAGCTGCTGAGGGAGCGTATCGAAAAGTAGCCTCGCGGATCGATTCATTAACACCGATTCACACGAACAAAACTCCAGCGCCGGCAGCAGCACCTCGCTGCTGCCGGCATTTTGTTACTGGCATATAATCGTTGCAGTCACACTACGTCTGGAGACCCACATGCTGAGCATTCACCTGGGGGATTACCCCGGTTCCATCTACGATACCGAAACCTATTTTAGGAACTCATACTTGGACTCATGGTTCGAAGACCCTATGGCCGCACAGATTATTAAAAGCGTAGACGGATCAGAGCTCATCGGTCCCCACAACATCGTAAGCAAACAGCTGGGCTCGATCACCCCACTCGAACTGTCCGGCGGCGTTAAGACGCTGCTGCTGGTGCGCAATCTCCCAAATATGGTGTTCAACGCATCCACCTGCGGAGACAACTGTGCCCGCTGGCTACTCAAGATCGGCAAAGAGCAGGATGTGCTGGTGACCTTATACCACATCATGAAATTCCCCTGGAAGAGCTTTGAAATCCGCATTGAAAACGATGGCCGCATTGTCAGGAACATGCAGGAGTTTGTCGGTGCCACGAATGACTTTTTGGATGTTGATGAGTAATGAAGGGAACGCATACCGTTGTCGTAGAGCGTGCAAAGGTCAAATACACACTCACGTTTAAGCGCAATATTTCCTTTATACGCGGCAACAGCGGCACGGGCAAAACGACGCTCATCTCGATGATTCGCGACTACAACGATCGTGGACCGGAGAGCGGCGTCACGCTCAGTTGTGACGTTCCCTGTGAAACGCTATCTGGCAGGCGTTGGGAACGCGAGCTTTCGATTATCGAGGACTCAATAATCTTTTTAGATGAGGGTAACGAATTTATCTACTCAAAAGACTTCGCAAAAGCCGTTAACGGGTCGTCCAACTATTTTGTCCTGATATCTCGTCGAGACGCCAGCGAACTCCCCTACAGTGTCAACGAAATCCTAAAGCTGGTAAACACCACGAGTAAAACAATCAATGGCCGAAAGAGCGATAAACGCTTCTACTCGGTAACAAAACCGATATACAGCCACACGGCAAACATGCTTTACCAGGATCTAAATGTTGGATTCGAGGTACCCGACGCCATAGTTGTCGAGGATAGCAAGTCTGGCTATCAATTCTACAGCGCCCTTTGCAACCGACTGGGAATCCCCTGCCATACCGCTACCGGCGTAGCGAATCTAAAACGAATGATTCACGAATGTCCCGAGAAAAACATCCTTGCCATAGGAGACGGCGCAGCGTTTGGCCCCTACATCGAAAAGGTACTGGGACAGCGCGTTTACAAAAATGTTCGCTTGTTCCTCCCGGAATCATTCGAGTGGACACTTCTGCGCTCCGGGCTCATACCCAGCAGCGACATTCCCAAGATCCTCGAGGACCCCTCAAGCTATATCGAAAGTCGCGATTATTTAAGCTGGGAGCGGTTCTTCACCGATGTGCTGGTCAAATACTCAGCAGACACTCGCTACGCTTACAAAAAGGCACGACTCAACGAGCAGTACCTAAAGCCGCAGGCAATGAATGCCGTATCGAAAGTCTTACCGGAGTGTTTGAAGACGAATTAGCAGATTCTTTAAATCATCTAGAAACCGGGGCTATGCACATGAGCTGAAGCTGCTGAAAGAAAGCCTACAACACGCCTGGTACACTAATCCTTAGAACAGAATTATCAGGTTTATTTGTCCCAAATCTTAAGTAACTGTTTGATTACATACAAAGGAGCACATCAATGTCCCAGTACGATTACCTCGTCGTCGGTGCCGGCCTTTCGGGCGCCGTCTTTGCCAATGCCGCCAGGCGCGCCGGCAAGTCGGTCCTGGTCATCGATCGCCGCGACCACATCGCCGGCAACGTCTACACCGAGGACGTCGAGGGCATCCAGGTCCACCGCTACGGCGCGCACATCTTCCACACCTCCATGAGGGACGTCTGGGACTACGTCAACCGCTTCGCCGAGTTCAACAACTACGTCAACTCGCCGGTAGCCAACTTCCATGGCAACATGTACAACATGCCCTTCAACATGAACACCTTCGCCAAGATGTGGCCGGACGTCGTCACGCCGGCGGACGCCAAGGCCAAGATCGCAGAGCAGGTGGCCGCCGAGAACATCGGAGAGCCGGCCAACCTCGAGGAGCAGGCGCTGTCGCTCGTCGGCCGCGACATCTTCGAGACGCTCGTGAAGGGCTACACCGAGAAGCAGTGGGGCCGCGACTGCAAGGACCTGCCCGCAAGCATCATCAAGCGCCTCCCCTGCCGCTTCACCTACGACAACAACTACTTCAACGACCGCTACCAGGGCATCCCCATGGGCGGCTACACCAAGATGGTCGCCAACATGCTCGAGGGCGTCGAGGTACGCTGCGGCGTGGAGTACAAGGAGCTGGCCGCCGCCGAGCCCGATATCGCCGCCAGGACGATCTACTGCGGCCCCATCGACGCGTTCTACGACTTCAAGCTGGGCACGCTCGAGTACCGCAGCCTGCGTTTCGAGACCGAGACCCTCGACGAGGCCGACCACCAGGGCGTGGCCGTGGTCAACTACACCGAGCGCGAGGTCCCCTACACGCGCGTCATCGAGCACAAGCACTTCGAGTTCGGCACGCAGGACAGGACCGTCATCACGCGCGAGTACCCGGCCGACTGGAAGCCCGGCGACGAGCCCTACTACCCCATCAACGACGCCAAGAACGAGGCCCTCTACAAGCAGTACGAGGAGCTGGCGGCGCAGGAGGGCGACGTGATCTTCGCCGGTCGCCTGGGCGGCTACAAGTACTACGACATGGACAAGGCCATCGCCGCCGCCTTCGAGCTCGTCCGCAACGAGCTGGGCGTGGAGCCCACGGAGGCGTAGAGACAAAGGTGCATTAGCTGGCCATCATAAGCAAACAGAATGCCCGGTGCAGCGCGAACGCTGCACCGGGCATCTTTCTGTGACGATGAAAGCGCGCCACAGTCCAAATTAACAAATATGGCCGCAAGTCATCGCCATGTCTTGGGGTCTGTGTTTAAACAATAGCATGCCCATGCGCCCAAATAGCAAAGACCCGGCATTAAACCGGGTCTTCAAAAACTCTCTGGTGCTCCATGGCGGATTCGAACCGTCGACCTTGGGATTAGAAGTCCCCTGCTCTATCCAACTGAGCTAATGGAGCATATAACCGCACGCCCAAGCAAGCGCAAGCCTGTCAGGCGCAAGTAATTATAACCTAGTTGAACTGCTCGCGGTACGCCTTGCAGACCTCATCGACCGGGCCGTCCATGCGAAGGTCACCCTTCTCGATCCAAACGGCACGCTGGCAGATGCGCTCAACCTGCTCCATGGAGTGCGAAACGAACAGAACCGTCACGTCGCCGCTCTGGATAAAGTGCTGGATGCGGGCCTCACACTTTTGCTGGAAGAACACATCACCGACGGACAGCGTCTCGTCAACGATCAGAATATCGGGCTCGGTAATCGTCGCGATTGCAAAGGCGATACGCGCCACCATGCCCGAAGAGAAGTTCTTAAGCGGCATATCGACAAAGTTCTGCAGCTCAGCGAACTCGATAATGCCGTCAAAGTTGGCGTCGATGAACTCCTTGGTATAGCCGAGCAGGGCGCCGTTCAGATAGATGTTCTCGCGGGCGGTCAGCTCGGGGTCAAAGCCGGCGCCAAGCTCAATCAGCGGCGCGATGTTACCGTGCACCTTAACGCTGCCCTCGCTAGGCTCAAGAACGCCAGCGATAATCTTGAGCATCGTAGACTTGCCGGAGCCATTGGTGCCGACCAGACCCACAACCTCGCCGCGATGAATATCAAACGAGATGTGCTTAAGCGCCCTAAACTCCTCAAAGAACAGCTCGTGCTTGGCAAGCTTAATGAAGTACTCCTTGAGGTTGGTCAGCGACTCGGACGCCATGTTAAAGATCATGGTGACGTCGTCGACCTCGACAGCCAGAGGCTGCTCGCTGTAATCAACAACAGATTCAGTCATCACAGCACTCCTTAGATGTAGAGGATAAATTTGCGCTCGGACTTATGGAACACGGTATAGCCAATAATAAGCGCAAGAACCGCCCAAGCGACGCACATACCAAACGTCATAAGCGAGGGCGTAGTCTGGAACAGGAAGATATCGCGCATAAACTGCAGGTAGTTGAACATGGGGTTCGCATACATCAAGATACGCACGAGATGCGGCATTTGCGCAATATAGTCAGTCGTCCAGAAGATGGGCGTAATGTAAGTCCACGCCGTAATGACGACGCTCCACAGATGCATAACGTCGCGGAAGAAGACCGTAAGGGCAGAGAGCATCATGCCCAGGCCCATGCAGAAGCACATAAGCAGCAGCAGGCAAACCGGCAACAGAATCAGGTGCCAAGAAGGCATAACGCGGAACCACAGCATGACGATGGCGACGGCGACCAGCGAGAAGGCAAAGTTGACCAGCGAGAAGAGCACCTTCTGCACCGGGAAAACCCAGCGGTGCACCTTAACCTTCTTGAGCAGAGGGGCAGCGCCCACGATCGACGTCAGGGCCTGGTTAGTAGACTCAGACATGACGGCAAAGGTGATGTTACCCACGATCAAGTACAGCGGGTACATCTCGGGCGTCATTGAGCCATTGCGGCCCTGGCCAAAAATCGTCGAGAACACGATGGCCATGACGATCATCATCAGCAGCGGGTTGAGCACCGACCATGCGACGCCCAGAACGCTACGGCGATACTTGATCTTAAAATCCTTGGTAACCAGCTGACGAAGGATAAACGCGTCCTTCTCAAATTCGTTCTTAGCAAACGTCGCAGGCAGACTGCGAGTTTCTTGTTGCTTTGTCTGATCCGACACGGATGCAACTCCTTTACTCGTAATCGTTGACAAACGAACAGTATAGACCCGACGGTCATGCAAACGATTCGCGCAACAAAACTGGAGAACTAACCCACATCTTAGGATGCCAGGCCCAAACGGCTATACTTTCTAGGATTGAATGTATAAGGAGCATTAAGTGAATTCTGAATCCATCGCCGTCATCATCCCTTGCTACAACGAAGCGCTCACGATCGGCAAAGTCATCGACGACTTTCACCGCGAGCTTCCGCAGGCGACGGTCTATGTCTATGACAACAACTCGTCGGACGATACCTCACGCATTGCCACCGAGCACGGCGCCACAGTCCGCTTTGAGCCCCGTCAGGGAAAGGGCAACGTGTGCCGCCAGATGTTTCGCGATATCGACGCCGATTGCTACCTGATGGTCGACGGAGACGACACCTACCCCGCCGAGGCGGCCAAGGCCCTCTGCGAGCCCATCCTTAACGGCACGGCCGACATGACCGTAGGCGATCGCCTTTCCAACGGCACCTACGCCGAGGAGAACAAGCGTGCCTTCCACGGCTTTGGCAATAATCTGGTCCGCGCCATGATCAGGTGGATCTATGGCTACAGCTTCGATGACGTCATGACAGGCTACCGCGCCATGAGCCGCCCGTTCGTTAAAACCTTCCCAGTGCTTTCCGAGGGCTTTCAGATCGAAACCGAGCTCTCGATCCACGCCGTCGACCACCGCTGGCGCATCAAAGATGTGCCCATCGAGTACCGCGACCGTCCCGAGGGTTCCGAGTCCAAACTCAACACCGTGAGCGACGGCATTAAAGTCGTTGCGATGATCGGCACGCTGTTCAAGGACTACCGCCCGCTGAAGTTCTTCAGCCTCGTTGCGCTTCTGTTCGCGGTATTCGGCCTCGCCCTGGGCATGCCCATCGTTGTCGAATATTTCCAGACCGGCCTCGTCCCGCGCTTCCCCACCGCTGTGCTCGCCGCCTCGTTTATGTTCCTGTGCGGCCTGAGCCTTGCGACCGGCTTCATCCTTGATTCTGTAGCAAAGGTCGAAAAAAAGCAGTGGGAGGTCAACGTGTACAGCAAATACGCCTACGACGACCAGCCCGGCCACCCTACTTCCATGCCAAGCGAGAGGTAGATCTTCCGCAAAATACTATTGGCACCACTGCGCAGATAGCCACCAACAAGAAAAGCCGCCGTTAAAGAACGGCGGCTTTTACTCTCGAAAAGTTAATAGCGGCTAGAGCGTCTTGATGTACTCCCCCAGCTCTTCCTCCCAGTCGGGCATGTGGAAGCCGGCAGCCTCGAGCTTGGACAGGTCGAGCGCGGAGTGGACCGGGCGCGGGGCGACGGGGCCCTCGGCGCTCGCGTAGTAGTCGGCGGTCGATACCGGCACGACCCTGTCCCCGTTGCCGTTGGCGGCCTCGAAGACGGCGCGGGCGATATCGGCCCAGGACTTGACGGTGCCGGAGCCGGTGCAGTCGTAGGTGCCGTAGGGGGCGTGCGTCCCCAGCACGTGGAAGATGGCCTCGGCCATGTCGCGCGTGAAGGTCAGGCGGCCCAGCTGGTCGTCAACGACCGTGACCTGCTCGAGCCCGTCCTCGGGGTCGGCGACGCGGTCGGACAGGCCCTTCATCGTCTTGACGAAGTTGCGGCCCTCGCCGATGACCCAGCTGGAGCGCATGATGTAGTGGCGCGGGCACCCGGCCACGGCGATGTCGCCGGCGGCCTTGGTCTGGCCGTAGACGGACAGCGGGCTGAGGGGCTCGTCCTCGTCATGCACCTCGGCGGTGCCGTCTAAGACGTAGTCGCTGGACACGTGGACGAGGGTGATCCCGTGATCAGAGCATGTGCGGGCGAGGAGGGCGGGGCCGGTCGCGTTGGCCTTCCAGGCGGTCGCGCGGCCCTCGGCGGTCTCCGCCCTATCCACGGCGGTGTAGGCGCCGCAGTTGATCACGGTGCCGTAGAGCGACCAGTCGTACTGTGTGTAGGCGTCCGGGTCTGACATATCGAAGGTGTCGATGTCGCAGAAGTCGAAGTCCTTGGCGACGCCGCGCTCCTCCGCCAGCCTGCGCACAGCATGGCCCAGCTGGCCGTTGCAGCCGGTGACGAGCGTCCTCTTGGGCGCCATTGGGACGACGTCCCTGAGCATCGGGTGGTTGAGGTCGGCCTCGGAGACGGTGGCCTCATCGAGCGGGATCGGCCACTCGATGGCGAGCTCGGGGTCGGCGAGGTTCACGAAGGTGTAGGTCTTCTTGAGCTCGAGGGACCAGTGGGCGTCCACCAGGTAGGTGTAGGCGGTGCCGTCCTCCAGGGCCTGGAAGGAGTTGCCCACGCCGCGCGGGACGTAGATGGCCTTGGACGGGTCGAGCGTGCAGGTGAACACCTTCCCGTAGGTCTCGCTGCCCTCGCGCAGGTCCACCCAGGCGCCGAAGACGCTGCCGCGCGCCACGGAGATGAACTTGTCCCAGGGCTCGGCGTGGATGCCGCGGGTGACGCCGCGGCTGTCGTTGTAGGAGATGTTGTTCTGGACGACCCTGAGGTCCGGGATGCCCAGGGCGGTCATCTTGGCGCGCTGCCAGTTCTCCTTGAACCAGCCGCGCGAGTCGCCGTGGACGGCGAGGTCGACGACCTTGAGGCCCTCGATGCCGGTCTCGGCGACGGAGAGGTCCTTCTCGAATGCGATGTCTGCCATGTGGGAAAAGCTCCTATCGAAGAGGTTGTATAACCGGGGGCGCCCGCGCGGGGACGCAGGATCATCCCCATGCCCTGCATCCCCGCGCGGGCGCCCCGCGGTGCGGTTCGCCGGAATGCAGTCTTACTGGCCCTGCGCGCGGTAGCGGGCCTCGGTGGCCTCCTTGGCGGGGCGCCACCAGGACTCGTTGGCGACGTACCAGTCGATGGTCTGCTTCAGGCCCCCGGCGAAGTCGGTGTGCGCCGGCCTCCAGCCCAGCTCGCGCTGGAGCTTGGTGGAGTCGATGGCGTAGCGGCGGTCGTGGCCGGGGCGGTCGGCGACCCAGTCGAAGTCCTCGGGGTCCTTTCCCATGGCCTCGAGGATCATGCGCAGCACGGTGATGTTGTTCCTCTCCCCGTCGGCTCCGATGAGGTAGGTCTCCCCCATGCGCCCCTTCGTGAGGATGTCCCAGACGGCGCTGGAGTGGTCCTCGGTGTGGATCCAGTCGCGGACGTTCTCGCCGCGGCCGTAGAGCTTGGGGCGCACGCCGTCGACGATGTTGGTGATCTGCCTGGGGATGAACTTCTCCACGTGCTGGTAGGGGCCGTAGTTGTTGGAGCAGTTGGAGATCGTGGTGCGAAGCCCGTAGGTGCGGGTCCACGCTCGGACGAGCATGTCGGAGGAAGCCTTGGTCGAGCTGTACGGAGAGGACGGCTTATAGGGCGTCTCCTCAGTGAACTTGGCGGGGTCGTCGAGCGCCAGGTCGCCGTAGACCTCGTCGGTGGAGACGTGGTGGTAGCGGACGCCGTACTTGCGGACGGCCTCCAGGAGGCGGAAGGTGCCCTCGACGTTGGTGCGCAGGAAGGGCTCGGGGTCGGCGATGGAGTTGTCGTTGTGGGACTCGGCGGCGTAGTGCACGATGGCGTCGTGGCCCGGGACGATGCGGTCCAGGAGCTCCGCGTCGCAGATGTCGCCCACGACGAGCTCCACGCGGTCGGAGGGCAGGCCCGCGATGTTCTCGGGGTTGCCGGCGTAGGTCAGCTTGTCCAGGACGGTGACGTGCACCTCGGAGTGGTTGTTGACCACGTAGTGCACGAAGTTGCTGCCGATGAAGCCGCAGCCGCCAGTGACGATGATATTCTTGGGTTCGAAAATCTCAGACATGAAAATCCAATCTGAAGCATGTACAGCTTCTTTAGTATGCCGCAGGAAGTGACGCCGCGACGCTATTCAACAAAACTATCGGACATTTCGGCATGCAATAAGAGCCATAACCTTCGCAGAATTACCTCCTGTACAAAACGCCTCCGAAATGCAGTCTTTGTCGTAGTGAAAAACCGAATCCCCAGTTATTTCACGTAAGTACTTATAGAAGAAATCCTCCCAGCTTTTATACTTCTCACTGTTTACAAAGGCTTCTGGGGTTTCCAAAACCGTCTTAACATCTAGCCCTGAAATTACGCCGGAGCTCAGTAGAAGCCACTCGAATGATTCGGGAAGACAAACCGTAACAGTATCGCGGTGAATGTCTTGCAGCTTAAGGACGCGGTCCGCATAGCACCCAAATGCCGCCCCGTCCGCGACAACAAACACGCGATCGTCGAGATGCTGATCCAACCAGCGCAAAATCGCGCTGTTCGTCATGGCCGAAGTGCAGGTAAGCTCACTGTCAGCGAAATGCCGTTCAAAGAACTGGAAACCAGACTTACTGTCCTCGCATAGAAGGATAGAAAAGTCCCGTTTTGGCGCCGACCGGGAAATAGCATAACGATGATTCCCGCGATCTTGATAAACAGGGACGAAAGAATGGTATTTTCCGCTCGTCTTAATCTTGTAAATCTCATCCACGCTATACGGAAGATTGGGGAAATCAGCCCTTGAGATCAGCACGAAATAATTCGAGGAAAACAGCACATGATGGGCAAACTCATCAGAATTGATCTCTTTTAAGCCCTCATCGACAAATACAATCGAGTCATGAACGGACGAAAGCTGGTTTCGCCAATCATAATCGGTCAGGGCGACACAGGGACAATCGCATTGCAAGGAAACACCCGACTGCTCGCCCGTTCGCATGTAGTCTGCGACCATGTCAAACAGTGTCGTCTTACCCGTGCCGCTATCGCCACGCACAATAGTGATGTTCCGCTTGATGGTAAATGTGTACTTGGTTCCCCTGCGGCGGGAAATCTTAACGAGATGCGAACCGTTCATAAGCAGTACCTACAGATACGGGATCGACTCGTGAATCAAATCGGCCATGCTGTGAACGATTCGGCCGCTATTCACGACTTTAATTTTAAAATCCTCGCGACCAAAGTCCATCACATGATAGAGATTCACAACGAGCTTGCGGCCTTTCGCCATGTCGAGAATCCACTTGGCACAGTTGTCACCACAGGTAGAAGCGTTAAAAATATGCTTACGATCAAATCTCATAAGCAGCAGCGTTTTCACGCCACCAGAAAGCTGGAGTGGGGAGATGGATCCAAGCACAGGGCTTTCGATGACGTTTTCGGAGACAACAACCGATCGATCGACATCTTTAATTATCGAGACTGCATAGGGATCCGTAATCCAAGAAGACCGGTAAGAGTTTTTGAAATATGTCGCTGTGTTGTAAATCGCTTCTGGCATATCGCCAAAGTAGACGCTTAACACATCCACTCCCAATCATATTGTCTTTATGGTCAACGTAATCATAACGAAAGGGGCCACCAGATAAACGGTGACCCCTAAAGAAAACAAGCTTGCGCTAGTACTCGCGCGGGCTGTTGACGATCTCGCCGGCGGCGACCTTCTTCAGGTGCTGCCCGTAGACCGACTTGCCGTAGGCCTTGGCCGCCTCCTCCAGCTCGGCGGTCGTGATCCAGCCGTTCTCCCAGGCGATCTCCTCGGGGACGGACACCGGCAGGTCCTGGGAGTGCTCCACGGCGCGGACGAACTCCGCGGCCTCGTGCAGGCTCTCCATGGTGCCGGTGTCCAGCCACGCGTAGCCGCGGCCGAGGGTCACCACGGACAGCGTCCCCTCCTCCAGGTACATCTGGTTGAGCGTGGTGATCTCCAGCTCGCCGCGGGCCGACGGCTCGACCTCATGCGCCTTGGCGGCCACGTCGCCCGGGTAGAAGTACAGGCCGGTGACGGCGTAGGAGCTCTTGGGGCACTCGGGCTTCTCCTCGATGGAGACGGCCCTCCCCTCGCCGTCGAACTCCACGACGCCGAAGCGCTCGGGGTCGTCCACGTGGTAGCCGAAGACCGTGGCGCGGCCCGACTCGGCGTTCTGGACGGCGCGCGTCAGGTGGCGCGACAGGCCGTTGCCGTAGAAGATGTTGTCGCCGAGCACGAGGGCGCACGGCTCACCGTTAATGAAATCCTCGCCGATGGTGAAGGCCTGGGCCAGGCCGTCGGGCGAGGGCTGCTCGGCGTAGGAGAGGTTCACGCCGTAGCGTGAGCCGTCCCCGAGCAGGCGCTCGAAGTTGGGCAGGTCGGTCGGCGTGGAGATGACCAGGATGTCCCGGATGCCCGCCAGCATGAGGGTGCTGAGCGGGTAGTAGATCATGGGCTTGTCGTAGACCGGCAGCAGCTGCTTGGAGGTCACGAGCGTGAGCGGGTACAGGCGGGTGCCGGACCCGCCGGCGAGGATGATGCCTTTCATAAAAATCCTCTCGATTGACAATCGTTGAGCAAAAGCCGCTGATTACAGATGCATAGTTAATTAAATTATACGCACCGGCAGCAACCTCCCCGTCTTCTTATTTAAATCGGACAGCAGAAACACGCAACTCTTTCTGCATTTCTAGCGAGGCAACAAATGAAAAAGTACAATGAGCAGTGTCCAACAAACGAAAGGCAAACAATGCGAGTCGAAACAACCGGAGTATGCAGAGGAAACTGGAAAATCTACCAGCAGCTTAAGATTGAAGGCATCCATAAAGGCTCCAGCGTAACAGCCCAGGCGGCTACAGACGATAACCGCCGCTCACCTTTATCCCTCCTAAAATTCCGGGACAATAGTTGTGACTCGAACTCATACGTCCTTGTAGTCCCCGATCCCGATGCTCGCACCATCAAAATTGAGTTTAGCGAAATCGGCCAAGACGGTCGCACCCTGAGCAGCGACTCCCTTTCGCTAAATTGCAAGAACATCAAATGGGAGTCGCGCCTTAACTACAAAATTAAACCTGACATGTGCAGCAAACTCCGAAACTACGATGACGTTTCAGAGTTTGACATGGCAACGATTGATTTCTGGCAGTGCATCGAAGATTCAAGCGACTATATCCTTAGGTGCACGGTGAGAACTCCTTATCGTAGCGACTCGCAAATCAAACTTCGTTGTTTCGATCGAACCCTTAATGAAGTTAATTTGAGCATCGTCAATTTCGGCTCGAATGTAACAAGCGTTGGATTTACGTCTGAGAAAAAGCAGCTTGAAACGCAGCTCTCAATTCGAATGCCAAAGGCGTTCGATCGTTACTACTTTATTATTGACGATCAAAATCACCCATCATTCAGTGCATTTGACTGCTTAACACCCGATAAGTTAGGCTTGCTTCTTGAGGAGACCAACTTTCTCTTTACCCATGCGCAGTTTGACCCTGAATACCCCGAATGGTTCACGGAGCATAAGGCAACCATCGGCGCTCTGGAGAAGCAGAGAAAAATCGTCTTCAACAGTGCTCCGAAGTTCAGCATTATTGTCCCTCTATACAACACACCCATTTCGTTCTTTAACGATATGACCGAATCCGTAAAAAACCAGTCTTATGCAAACTGGGAGCTCATCCTAGTTAATGCAAGTCCTGACAATCAGGAACTAAAGGTTCACGTTGAGCAGGAGACGGCCCACGACAACAGAATTAAATCAATTAACCTTACCGAGAATAAGGGCATTTCCGAAAATACAAACGCCGGCGTTGCCATCGCTTCGGGTGATTTCGTTAGCTTCTTTGACCATGACGATATTCTTGAACCGGACTTGTTGTTCTCATATGCCGAGGCAATTGAAAACAATGATGACGTCGATCTTCTATATTGTGATGAAGATAAACTCATGCCTGATGGAAAGCTAGCGCAGCCGTTCTTTAAGCCGGATTTCAATATCGATCTGCTCAGAAACAATAACTATATCTGCCATATGCTTACCATCCGTAAGTCTCTGCTTGACACTCTAGAACCGAACACGAAAGAGTTCGATGGAGCACAGGATCATAATCTGACTCTCCACGCCGTGGAAAAGGCAAGGAAAGTTCATCATGTTGCAAAGGTTCTATATCACTGGCGCCTAAGCGAGACCTCCACCGCAGCAAATGCCGATAGCAAGCCGTATGCCACTATCGCAGGTATCAAAGCGGTCCAGAGTCATTTGGACAGGCTTGGGCTCAATGCGAAGGTCGAACAAGCGCGTCGTCCCTTTACATATAAAGTAACCTACGCTGTGCCAGATTCCCATCCACTCGTGTCAATTATCATTCCAACTAAAGACCACGCCAACATTCTGGACAACTGCATTAAGTCAATTGTTGAGAAATCAACGTACGACAATTTCGAGCTTGTCATAATCGAAAACAACAGCACAGAAAAGGAGACGTTCGATTATTACGATAAGTTGCAAGCAAAATATCCTGACATCGTTCGTCTTGTAACTTGGAAGCACGAATTCAATTTCTCCAAGCTCATGAACTTTGGCGTTGCTCACGCCAAGGGCGACTATCTCTTGCTGTTGAATAACGATACTGAGGTAATTACGCCCAATTGGATTGAGACTATGCTTGGCATCTGCGCACGTGAGGATGTTGGCGCAGTTGGTGCAAAACTCTACTATCCCGACAACACCATCCAGCACGCGGGCTTATGCGTCACTGGTGGCGTGGCAGGACATCTTTGCCAAAGCATGCCAAGGGATGACTGGGGCTACTTTGCACTCAACGATGCACAACAAGACTTCAGCGCCGTCACCGCAGCTTGCATAATGACCAAGCGTGATGAATATGAGAAAGTCGGAGGTTTCACGGAAGAGCTTCAAGTTGCATTTAATGACGTTGACTTTTGCTTAAAGCTACGCGAGATCAACGACCTAATTGTATACACACCCGAAGTCGAGCTCTATCACTACGAGTCGATTTCTAGAGGCGTTGAAAACAATACGGAGAAGCAGATTCGCTTCCACAAAGAGGTCGCGTACATGAATTATCGATGGGCTAAGTATTACGTCAAAGGCGATCCTTATATGAATCCAAACTTCACCGTCGGGGAACCCGCGAATCGTTATTATCATTTATAGATAATGAGTATTTACTCATTTGGGCGCTGTTGAATATCGCGAAACTGCGCCGTCGATATCGCGCTTGGGCACCGGGCCCGACATGGGCTCCGGTGCCGTTTTGCTACCTGCGGTCCGCCCCGCGGCACGGCCTCATGTTGGCCTCTCGCATGCCAACCCAGCGCTCGGTCAAAGTCTCTGCTTGGCTTGGAAAAGCATAGCTTTCGGGGACCCTGCGGCGTCCGAATCATCGCCTGCTATCTAAACTGTTAGATAGCAGAAAAACCCGAGAGCATTACGCAAAGGCCTACACACAGGATGCAATACTAATAAAACGAATAAGATATAAACAATTCATCACGCACATGCCAAAAGAGACGACAGAAAGCGAAGATGAGTTGAATTTAAACAAGCGCGTTCTCGACCCAAACAACAAAGCTGGTAGAACAGGAAGAAAATATCGTCCTTGAACACCCTGTATTACATTCTCGTAATTGAACGTCCAGCCCAACCACATAGATACAATGGAACCAAGGGCAGCCAAAGCAAAAGCGATAATAAACAGAATGGAACAAATGGGGCTGAGAAAAGAGGGCTCATCTTCGGAATCCAAACAACAAATAAACCCAAACAACAAATAAGGAATCATAAAAAAGGCTGGAAACTGCAAGTTTTTCTGGAGCCATCCAAGCGAATAACCTAAGGTGGATCCCCAATAGAAATCTCCTAGGGAATCTAATGTCCTAAAAAAGACCTCGAAGCTATTCTTTGGATGCATGATGATGTCACTGAGCGTATAAAACCGCCCGATCTCTTGGCCACGAGAGGCATCTGAAGACTGAGACACCAATGTACTCATTGATGCTATGCGCAGCACTAGAACGGAGGCTATAACAGCAAAGATCAGTATGCACTTACCGATACGTCCGACTTTCACATCTTGGAACTGCGAAAGGGGCACAAGCAAACCAAGTAATATCATCCCAGAATAAACAACCTTACACGGAGCCAAAAACGCCGAAATAATTAAATAAATGACGATTTCTTTACAACCTATTGATTTCTGCTCTCCAAAAAAACCGCGCATTAGACAAGCGAATACTAAAAGCGAGTACGCAATAATTCCTGAATCATAAGAGTATGAAGCAGCCAAGTGAAGCGTCATAGGCAGAAGCGAAACAAAAACAATAACCGATTTGCCCTTAGGTGCAATCCTGTATGCCTGGAACGCACAAAAGCAAAAAACCAGAGCCGAACCAATGCGCCCCATATAGAACACAGGATAGGCACCAAGTCCGAAAAACAGACCGATTTGCAGCCCAACGATAGATCCTATTTTCGCAGAAACGTTCTCACTACTGACGCTAAATGAGAACTCATTGAATGGAGTCCACTTCCCATTCTCAAACAGAGCATAATTCTGAATAATCGAATCAAATGAAGAGGAGTCAATGGCGTTACTCTGGCGACCCTTATAAAGGGAAAGATCGATATCCCGTACTAGAAAACCACCATCATTTGTCACATGCGCATTGAATGGAAGACTATCGACCATCCAATAAGTTGAAAAAAAATGATGGCCTTCATCCGGAACCGTAAACGGAGGAAAGATAAAGATAAAAATAATTAGAAATGCTATAAGCAGCGCCAAGAATACCCATTCACTTTTAAGACGATGGTACACCTTAGCATATGCAGCGCAAAGGCCAAGAATTAGAATCAACGAGATGGTAATTGTAAGCAGTACAAGTAATCTCGGATTATTTAGATACCAATAGACTGAATAGAATGCGAAAAAAACGGCAAACAAAACAAATAAAGGCTTACATCTTATGGAACTTGTCATAAAAATCCTTATAATCGAGAAACTAATAGAACGCAATTAAAAATACTGGTATCAGTATACTAGCAAGCACATTGGCATCCAAAAAGAATGGCGGAATTCAATCTCATGGATCGCGCCGAAAATGTTGGTGCAAGGGTGACCCCTTAGTGCCCGTTTAACGAAAAACGGCCTTCGTCCCGGAACCAGAAATCACCACAACAACAGGTTCCGGGAAAAGACGAAGATCGCTATGTAAATCTTGTCAGACCCGGCGCCGGACATACTCGCCATGCCCCGTTTCAGCGACGGCGCCATCGACATGCGGGAGCTGCTCCCCAGACTCGCCAAACAGGTCGTGAACGCCGCGATGGACGCCGAGGCCGACCAGCTGAGCGGTGGCGGGGCGAACAGCCGAAACGGCTACCGCGAGAGGTCGCTCGCACCTGCGCCGGCACGCTGACGCTGCGCATCCCGAAGCTCCGCTCCGGCAGCTTCTTCCCGGACGACGTGATCGAGCGCCACCGGCGCGTGGACCGCGCCCTCGTTGCCGCCGTCGCCGAGATGTACGCCACCGGCACGAGCACCCGCAAGGTGCAGAGGGTAGCCGAGAAGATAGGCGTCTCCAGGCTCTCGAAGGACCAGGTGAGCGCCATCGCCTCGAGCCTGGACCAGGCATCGAGGATCTGTACGGAAGGCCGCTCGAGGGCTCGCCGGTGCCCTACGTCTGGCTCGACGCGACCTACGTCAAGGAGCCCACTCTTCTTCGAGATTGTTTTCCGCAAGATAGCCAAAGCAATATCATTCCAAAGGCGTATTTAAAACCCAGCCCCACTGGGGCGTAGCGGTAGTGTGGTAGTAGTTCAGCCATCAGGCCAGTGATATCGTCCTAATAAATTTAACGGGTTAAAGGGCTAGCAAAAACCGATACATCATCTGCATTATGCATTACAAAATGATGCGTAACTACACACCACATCGAAATTAACCCAAATGGCTCGATAATGGAATTACGCTCTTTTGTAATGGAGTCCTCCGGCTGATTCTATTATCTGTTCTACATTATTAATACAAAACTATTCGACCACGACATAACAGCTGAAACAACATTGCAGCCGGAGCAGGGATATCGCCTCCATTGACAAGCAAATGGCAACCCGCGATGAGAATCATCGGATTTGGTACCGATCCAGACCTCAGCAAAGGGTATAAGCAACGTTTGTATAAGGCAGATTTCCACTTTCCTCAACTAGCAACATTGAAGAACTAAAAGTAAACTGAATCAAATAATTGTATCAAGCTCAGTCATAATAATCCAACCGATTCTCAAGCTCTTTTTCGAGCAAGGCAATCCTTTGTGTAAGGCTTTTGATTGCCAAAACATGACGGCTCACCGCAACGCTAAGGGATAGAGAGATTGCAAGCAACAGCACAATTGCACCCAGGAAGAGGAAATTGGCCGGGTTAACAAACCCAATAGCCGTGGAGCAATAAAAAATAAGCTGAGGGAATAAATCACAAAGCAAGGCCGCCATGCACATTAAAATCCAAAGCAAAGAATACTTAAGAAGCATCTTTCCTTTGGATACGAGTCGAAGAACATAAACGAGGAACCCACCAAAAAAGATGGCTGCCCCAATCCTTAGAAAAAAATTCATTATTGGTCTCCCCTATGGATCCAACACACAAGGACAATAGCAAGCGTAACTTTAATCATGTAGTAGACGGAAGAGAGAACCCCAATGGATGAACGCCCGCCCTGGCGCTCATTCATCTTTACAGGTGCCTCCATAACGGGGAGACCAAGCTTCATAGCCAAAGCTATCGATTCCGGCTCCGGATAATCATCAGGATAGCTCTTGCAGAATAAGTCGATGGCGTCTTTATTGCAGGCTCTAAAGCCAGAAGTGGGATCGGTGACCGCCTTACCTGTAAGCAACTTAAGCAAAAAAGAGAGCCACCTGATTCCAACACGACGCATAAAGGTTGATTGGAAACCGTCGGTCTCGACCAAGAATCGAGAGCCTATCGCCAGACTCGCCCCACCCTCAATCAGCTTAACAAGCTCAGGTATATAAGAAGGATCATGTTGGCCATCGCCGTCAACCTGAATGTCAATATCATAGCCAAATCTCTGAGCATACTTATGCCCCGCCTGGACCGCCCCACCGATACCAAGGTTCTGTGGGAGATCCAATATGTTGACATCATGCTCTCGACAAAGCCTAAGTGTCCCATCCTGTGAGCCGTCGTTAATTACGACATAGTCATATCCAGCAGCCTTAATAGAAGCAACGGTATTGAGAATGCATTCCTGCTCGTTATAAGCGGGAATAATTACCAGAACACGCGGATATCCTTTTGAATCTTTTGTTAAAGCAAATGACAATCGAGTTTCATCCATTCCAAATAATAGTTGGCCCTTAGCGACGCTCGAAGAAAATGCGGCCCTTACAGTCCAACGCACTGTCTAGTAATGAATAAAGTTTACAGCATCCGGACTAACCATCGCGAAGTTACATCTCAAGCTTGGGTATTTAGTTTGCACGGCTGGCATACAGCTGACGTTCACCTGGAGCCCCCATCTGCCATCGCGAGATACAAATCCGCTGCGGCTCTCGCCCAATTGCGCGGTGCATAAGACTTCGACGCCATTCTAATCGGACAAAACTGCTCCAACTATCCCCCCCCATCCCAACGATAGCCTTAATCTTTGGCACTAGCTTAAGGAAACGCGGTCTGGGTTGATACAGGCGAGGCCAACATGCAGCAGCGACGCGACGCCGGACGCTAGCAATAAATAGGCGCCGAGACCCATGTCGGCCCCAAAGCCAGGCGCAATAACAGCGGCGTGCTTCTTGATATTCAGCGGTGCTCAAGCGAGCAAATATTCATGAAATAGGAGGAATCGACAATACCAAAATCGGCACTTATATCCAACTTCACGCAAAAGCCGAACAAAAGCCCTTGATTATCAACTTCATCCGAACAAAAGCCAGCCAAGTATCACTTAGCAAATACAAAACGCCTTCTCGACATCCATAGCAGTGGCATCCCAGTTATATCGATTTTCAACAAGCGCCCTAGAGTTTCGAGACTGAAGAGAAAGCAGCTTTCGATCATCAAAAAGCCTGCATAATGCCGAAACCACCTCATCAGATGCCATGGACCGAATTATTGTGCCGTAGCTATCATCTAAGATAAGCTCGCGTGCCCCGCCCACGTCTGTTACCACTGCAGGCGTTCCGCAGGCTGAAGCTTCAAGAAGTACCGTTGAAAAGCCTTCGGAACGAGTTGGAAGACAAAGCACATCTGCTTGCTGAAGTAAGGAGGAAATATCCTCTGTGTTACATCTCCCAAGCCAAAACAAGTTAGACGAACAAGCTTCCTTGACCTCATTAGCCAGCGGACCATCCCCTGCAAGAACAAAACAAATATCACGCTTGGTAATATCTTTTGTGCGAGCCGCCTCAATAATTGAATAAATTCCCTTTTCAGGAATAAGCCGCCCGACAAAAGCTACAACCAAAGATGACTGAGGGATACCTAATTCAGATCGGAAATCTCTCCCCGAAGAAATACTCCTATAGAACGAGGCATTGATTGAGTTTGAAATTACGCCTTTTGCAGTGATATTAAAGTGCTGAAGCCATTCAACACTTTTAGAAGAAATCCCATAGAAATCAGGTTCAAACGACTTTACGCGATCAGTAATCCAATCTTCATATCGGCGAACAAAATAATCAAGAAATGGCTGATTGAAAGAGAGATACGCTGAGCCGTGGTCGAGAACAACAGCCTTAGCACTATGATCCGCAGCAAACTTCAGCCCTTCGAGCGAGAGAGGGAAAAGTCTCGTGTTTATCAGAACACCATTCCACTCATAATCATCAAGGGTTTGCAGGAGTCGGTAATAATCACTGGTTTTTTTGGGAAGAGGAAGTCTTCCATCAAGTAACGGAATGCAAGGAAGACGAATTACCTCCAGGCCGTTTTCGACTGAATGACCGACTCCCACGCGCATCGAATCATTAGTAACGATAACCACCCTATCGCCGCGTGCAGTCAAGACGTGAGCGAGACCATCGACAAAATTACCAATTCCACTAAGTTGCGGGTGATAATGGTGAGTGAAAATACAAATAGAGGAGCTCATCACATAACCTCATCTGATATAGATGTCATATCCTTAATTCTGTGCCGTCCAGACTTCCCCATCTCCAAAGTCGAGCAAGAGCGGAAGATGGGTATGTCGATTATCCGGTGACGGTATTTTTTTCCAATCGCCATACATCGTTGTAAGATATTTATCCGTCACACGAGGAACAGGGAATTCACTGCCTTCGAAAACCGCACTGCTCAGAGGGAAAATCTCTGAAATAGGCACTGGCGCCATATTCGGCCAGCTTAACGTCAGACAGTAATCAGAGACCTCACCCGTATTTGAGTCGGCAATACAGGAATCGAACAAATCCTGGTAAGAGCATGCGCCTCGAGAAACCAGTTGTTCCACCACGTGCATAGCAGAACAACCAATTTGCTCGAGTTGACCAAGGAACCCTTTATGAGGGACAACAATGGAAGAAGAATGATATAAATAGGCTCTTTTCTGTGCAATTGATGCAGTTCGGACTTGCTTTGCACGAAGGCGTTTATCTGTATAGAGCTGGTCATATGGAAAGATGTCGACAAAAATGCCCATCGAACTGGAAGCCTCTCGAGCCTCTTGATTCTCGAAGCGAGTTCCATCGCGATACACCTTAGCAAACATCGCAGCATAGCCAGTAGTATTCCGCGATGTATGGAGCGAATATCCTTCCGGTAACCCACCCTCGGCTAAAGAGCAAAAGCGGTCATAATCTGAACGCATCATTCCGATATCTATATCATCATCCCAAGGGATAAACCCCCTATGACGCATTGCTCCTAAACATGTTCCACCGTCAAGCCACCACCTGATGCCGTGCTTAGAGCAGAATGCGGCGACAACCTGAAGGATATCCAATTCAGTGTTTTGAAGCTTTAATAGCGCGTGAGCTTTAGACATCATCGGCCTATCTCTTTTCCCCGAACCATTGTTGCGTCTGTTTCCCCAAAACAGAAGACTGATAAATAAGGCAAATGGCATTGGATATAAGCGCCGATACAGTAGGGCCATTTAAGCCAAACAGCATTTGCGCAGGAGCCATAACAGCGACAGCACTAATTAAGGACAGCATGCTGCCAACAAATACCCCTCGGTAATTATCAAGAGAAACCAACAAATCGTTGACAAACCAAGCGATGCCAGTCAAAAAGGCACAAGCCAACATAGGCTGAAGGAGATCGGTATGTTTAGCTATTCCAGCGCCATAAAACAGTGACAGCAATAATTTACCGAAAAAGAAAAGGGCAACTGAAGATATGACACCGACAAAAAAGATGCCAGCAAGTATTTTACCTATGAGCGAAAAAAAGGACTTTTCTCTAGAATGGTAACGCTCTACTAGATAACCTAATAAAGGATTATAAATATAGGTCGCACCCATTTGGATAATTGCCACAGGTGCAGCAACTGATGCATAAATACCCAGAGCAGAATCTCCGAATGAATAAGATAAATACTGCCTGGGAATATTCGGCGCCGCAGAAGCAGCAATGCCGCCCAGAACGATGGGCAAACAGCTACATAGGAAGGCTCTGACCTTCGCTCGGCTAATTCCAAGCTTGATTGCAGAAATCCGATTTGATCTTGGATAATCGTAAATAACTCCGATGCCTATTGTCACTACCGTCATAAGCAACAGTGCACCTTCGAGGCTATTAAAAAATCCAAAGACAAGAATGAATGAAAGGAGAGAGCCGATGCCCTGCATTATGAGGGATTTCCCAATATAGTCCATCCTATGACCAACCTGATCATTAGCATGCATGACATCAATGACTAAGCCAGCGGTTTTATAGAGAGCATACAGAAGAATAGCGGGCACCGTACCAATACGACACGTTGCAATAGAATAGACGGCTAACATTGCAAACGCTATAAAAGTAGTAAAGAAACGAAAAGTCAGGTATTCACCAGCAGAGTTTTTCCTTTCAACATCTGCAATTTGCACCGTGTACATCCTGTATTGGGCTAATTGAGAAAACATGTTGAAAATAGACATAGCCAGCGAATAAATGCCTGCAGCACTATATCCATCAGACAGCCGAACGACCAAAATGGTGATAAGCCACTGACAGCCTAAATTAGTCAACGAACCGACGGTATTCCAGAACATATTATGTTTAATCGAAAGAGTCTTCTCTGTGGCCTTCACAAATATAAGCGCCCTTCTAAACCTGTCGAAATGAGGATACGGAGCTATCTCGCAGCTTTAAGTTCTTTTAAAATCAAAATAAACAGCCAATTCGGCATAAGACGTATAATGATATCTGCTTTAGCGATAGACGGGCAAGCTCGTCGGTATTTAAGTAAACCAATTATGGAGCGCCGCTCCCTTGCTTCAGCGAACCCCAATATTTCCTTTAGATGCGGTGAATCGGGAAATCTATCGGCAAATCGCCTAGCAGTATCAACCCTGTTTTTAACTCTTGTCGAATACCAATCATCTTTTGAAGAAACACCTGCAAGGAATCCAGTTTCGTTACCACCATGTCGACGATACTTAACCAAAGGAGTCATAGTAAAGCTGCACTTCCCCAGTTCACTGCAACCCAATGTCAACCACAAGTCATGTGCAGTCGATTCCGGAAAGGGAATCATCGACTTCGCCGCACTCGCATCTAACATGAGAGCCATACCAATGCCGTAACATACGCTTGCGGCCTGTACAGTAATATCCTCTCCAGAGCACCAATTTACTTCCGGCGAATTAGGATGAGCTTTCCTATAACTCTTTACCAGAATATTTCCGTTTTCGTCAATTACCGATCTATCACAAACATCTAGAATTGAGCCTTCTTCTAGCATATGGTTGAGCGAAACTTCAACTCTATTAGGCTCCCAAATATCATCCTGATCGCAAAGTACTACGTAATCCCCTTCCGCCAAGGAGAGCAGCGCCTCGAACGATTTGACATAACCGAGATTATTATCACCGTGATAATACCGATAGGCGTTTTTCGTTATATGCGCTTGGATAAACCGCTCTAATGAATCCGATTCAGGGCAGTCATTTCTAACTAGAAGCGTAAGCGGAAACGTTTGTTTATCTATCGAATCAAGTTGTTCCGCGAAAAACTTAAGATCGGGTTTATAAGCTGAGAGAAGTACGCATACGCCAATATCATTTCCCATTTCTATTTCCAAAAATCCTCCCAAATTCATTGCTTAAAGATTATCAAAGCACCCTCAGTTAAAAGAAACTCTTTTAAAAATAGAGTATTTATCCCTGTCTCTTAAAACGAGTGCCTAATATCAATAAGTAACAACCTTTGTTCCATAAGGAATGTTATCGTAAATCCATTTTGCATTCTGAATCTCAAGGCGTACGCATCCAGCAGAGGATGGAACGCCCATCGTGGGATCCATCACGCGGTTGCTGTTGACGTAGTAGGGTGAGGAATGGAATAAGTAATCACCATAGAACTGCGTGTAGTAATAGCAAGTATATCCATGCCCAAAGGAGTATCCCTTACCGTAGACTTGATACTCCCCTATCACCGTAGGCGTGCTAGCTTTTCCCGTCGAACATACATATCGACGGTTTAAGGACCAGTTATTCCAGGATCCAGTGTAAATACTCGTAACGCAACGTGACGTATCGACAAGTATCAGCCAATTTGTATTGCTTGAATAACTTTGAGCCTTAGCATCCATATAGTCTGACACCCACGCGCCGTTAGCCATAAAGAAATTCCAGGATCCGTCCACAACGCGCCAGCCAGTAGCCATAGCTCCACTAGCATCAAGCCAATACCAGGTGGCGCCCAGATTGAGCCATCCTGTCTGTATATAACCAGACGAATTCAAGTAATACCAAGATCCGTTAACGGCAACCCAACCGGTTTTCATAGCATAAGTGGACGGATCTAAATAGAACCAGGAGCCATCCTTGTACAGCCAGCCAGATCGTGCATAGCCAGCGGTCTCATCAAAAAAGTACCATTTTCCGTTAACGTTCTTCCATCCAGCGCAGGGGGAGCCATCGGTTGAATCAGCATAGAACTTACAGCCTCCAAGCATCACAAACCCGTGAGCTTCGGCCAATTCGCCATCGCCGTTTGATGTAAACAGTTTTCCATTACGCAATGCTCCACACAATGAGCAATCAGAACCAGCAAAAGCCTTAGATGGCTCATCCTGAACCGAGTCCTGGACATCTACCCATTCACGACAAGCAACAGCGCCTGAAGCTTTTGCATAATAGCTTTTCCCATTTACAGAAAAATGACCAAGAAGCATTTTACCGTCGGCGGCAGGATCGAGATAATAGTATTGACCACCGTCCTTCAGCCATCCAGTCTTTATAATGCCCGACGCTTGAGAAGGCTCAGCGTAATACCAGTCTCCATCGCTCATAAACCAGCCAAGTGACAACGCTCCCGTTGAAGAAAAATGATACCGGTTGGATCCGATGACATAAAAGCCGGTAGCCATTCTATTGTCATTTGCGACATCGAGCCAATACCAAACGCCATTCACCAAACGCCAGCCCGATGCAAGTGCGCCGGAACCGTCAGCGTAATACCAGTCCGTCCCATCAAACGCCCAACCAACAGTCATTGCGCCGGAATCCGATAAATAGTAACGAGACGAACCGACAGAAACGATTCCTCTAGACATAACACCATCATTGGCGGGATCAAGCCAATACCAGTTATTGCCAGTTTGAAGCCAGCCGGTTAAGACTTCACCATTGCTACCCCAATACCATAAACCGTTATCAAGGTACCATCCATTAATCAGTCCATAGGTTCCAAGAAGATAAGGGTGCCCATCAATAACACGTCGACCAGTAGCCATAGAACAGCTGTTAAGGGAGTCAAACCAGTACCATTGGTCTCCAATAAACTGCCAGCCACTTGCCAAAGCGCCTGACGGACCCGCGTAATACCACTTATTTTCAGTAAAAATCCAGCCGCAGCTCATTGCGCCGTCACGAGCGGGGTCCAAGTAGTACAGCAAGTCGTCAATATTCTGAATTCCGGTCAAACGACAGCCATCTAGATAGTAATACCAGGACAAACCGTTCCATTGCCATCCAGATAGTTGTTCTGTAGTCGACGGGTCATGGCTATCGACAACCTGTAGGCTCGAATCTTCCGTTGTTTTGCCGGCACAATCGCTGGAGTCTTGAGAGTAACCGCCACCGACCAATGCTCCCGGCCCTCCTGTCGAGTCGCGCTCTACGACACCGTTATCCGCCCCCTCTTCCACGGCATAAGCAGTGCAAGAAAATGCGGGGGCTGTAACTGAAAGTAAGGCGGAAAATAGCATCAAGCCAATTACTCGCCAGCAAATTCGATGATCAATCCGAGCATTCATTTCAAGCCCCCAACCGGTACCGACTGTCTTGCAGGGAATCTATTAAATAAACGGACGAGCTGCGCCGATTACATTTCCCCTTGCGCTAATAGGATGAATTCCGACACCTTGATGAGGCCAGGAATCAATCATCAAGCCGCCGCCAAGTGCAATTGCAATATGACCGCGGTAATAAATCACATCGCCGCGTTGAATCGAGCTCGTGCTCACGGGCATAAAGATATTGCTTCGATACCAATTCATGGAATTGTAGGTTTGGCTTGGATCCCAGCGATGGTTATAAGGGTTGTAAACACCCATATCCATGCCAGTAGCATAAAGGCACTGCAAGACAAAACCAGAGCAATCAACAGCTCCACCGGGAGCGGTAGACCAAGGCTCAATATATTGCGTACCGATATACTCATAGGCGCGCTGGATAAAGGCGTTCACGCAATCTTCCCGCGTTGCTTCGACAGAAATGCGAGAAGGGGTCACATAGGTAAAGTATCCGGTGCAATAGCTAGGCAGCTGAACAGTCCAAGAACTGACCTGAGGATACTGGGATGGATTTTGCCAGCCAACTTTGTCGCACTGGCCATCGCTCCAGAAAATTCGGCGAACACCGTCGATGGTCCTTGCGCCCGTTGCCATAGCGCCGCTGCCGTCTAACCAATACCACTTACCCGAATCTTTAAGCCAGCCAACATGCATGCTTCCATTGGACTCAAGGTAATACCATGTTCCATTCAGGCATTTCCAACCAGTTGCCATTTTTCCGTCAGCGTTTAGGTAATACCATGAACCACCAGTAAAAACCCATCCGGTCTTCATCACGCCAGAATTGGCATCAAGCCAATACCAATCGCCGTCAATCTGCAGCCATCCAAGATGAATGGCACCCGTTCCGGGCTCAGCGTAAAACCTTAGATTTGCGACATTAACCCAGCCGGACGCAACCTGCCAACCATCAGCTCCAGCGGTTTTTAGAATAGCGCCGTTTTCGCGAATCACATCCTTGCAAAGATATCCATTATCATCGGCATATCTTTCAACGCCATCATTAACGGTAACCCAGCTTGAAACCATGAGCCTACCGCTCTGGTTTGCAAAACAATCGTTGCCGCTCACCTCAAATAAGCCCGTTTTCATTAGATGGCTAACAGGGTCCAGGTAATACCAGCTAGCGCCTTCTTTATACCAGTCAGAAATAAGCGCACCAGATTGAGAGGCTAGATACCAGCCGTTCTCGGACTGAGCCCAGCCAACAGCCATAACCCCATTGGGGTTCAAATAATATGCTGCATTGCCAAGGTCTAAATACCCAACGGACATCTTACCATCGGAGGCTGGGTCGAGATAATACCAAGCGCCGTTAACGAGTTTCCAGCCAGTGGCCGCAATACCGTTAGAGCAGTAATACCAATCTGCTCCGTCTTTGTACCATCCATTTGCGAGGCCATAGTCACCAAAAATGTAGGTTCTTCCATCAATCTTTTGACGACCCTTAAACATGATGAACGTCTGTGGGTCAAAATAATAGCGAGCCCCACCTATCGTTTGCCATGACGAAGCAAGGGCACCCGATGAATAAGCCCAGTACCAATTCCCGTCAACGAGAATCCAGCCGGTTTTCATAGCACCAGTGGCATCTAAATAGTATTTCCCGCTCCCGAGGTCGACAAAACCAACCTGCATTATATGGGTGGCAGGATCCAGGTAATACCATGTGCCGTCTTGATAAAACCAACCAGCAGCTAAATCGCCTCCAGCATTGGCATAAAACCAATTTCCATCTGAGTTACGTAGCCAGCAGTTCTGATATAGCGCGCCAAAAGGCGTTGCGGCATTGCCGTCATTCGCATAAAACGAAGCAGTCGATCCGCCAGCATCGGTCACATTGAAATAACCTGTCTGCATTGCACCATCATTGGCTGGATCAAGCCAATACCAATAGCCCCCGCTTTGCAGCCAGCCAGTTTGGTGTTTACCGTTTTTTCCGTAATACCAAACTCCAGACGACTCGTCTCGTTGCCAGCCATCTTTTATGACGGAAGAATTATCAGGTTGCAAATCATCGGAAACCACAGAAGAAAAATCCGCTTTTGACTCAATACTCTGAGCCTCAACGGAATCCTGTGCAAACGCGACATTCGCACTCAGGGGCAAGCAGCAAGCAGTGATTAATGACGCAGCAGCACAAACAAGCGTGGCCTTCTTTTCGAATCGATACATAAGCGACCCTCCCAGATATCTCATTTATTTATTTTAATCCACATTCCAGGATTGATTTTCGTTACTGTCTGTTCAGTCTATGTAGATAAATATATTAAATTGAACATAACGTTCAATCATTCTATTCTTTCCCTAAGCAATGAACATCTTAATTGGAGGCCTGCAGTGGAACTGACCAAGCGTAACTTTACTGTTCTGTACGAATACCTAAAGAACCCATATGCCAGCCAGCGAGAAGTTGCCGAGCGCACTGGCCTCTCACTTGGATCGGTAAACGCAGCAAATAAAGAGCTTACGAATGAAGGCCTTCTCGAATCGGACAGCCTAACCGACAACGGTTACGAAGCACTTCACCCCTATAAGGTTGAAAACGCAGTGATATTGGCTGCGGGGCTTTCGAGCCGCTTTGCTCCCATTTCGTATGAAAAGCCCAAAGGCCTTTTAAAGGTACGTGGTGAGATTCTCATCGAACGTCAGATTAGGCAGCTGCAAGACGCAGGTATCAGCAATATCACCGTCGTTGTCGGCTATAAAAAAGAGTATTTCTTCTATCTCGAAAGCAAGTTCGGCGTTTCGATTGTCGTCAACAACGAATATGCATCCAAAAATAACCACGCATCGCTTATGTGCGTAAAAGAGCGGCTTGGCAACACCTATATTTGTTCAAGCGATGATTACCTTCTAAACAATCCGTTTGAAGCATACGTTTGGAAAGCATTTTATTCTGCTCAATATGCTGAAGGCGCCACCAAAGAATGGTGCATTCAAACCGGAGCAATGGACAGAATCACCAATGTTACGATTGGCGGTTCCGATGCTTGGTATATGCTCGGACATGTCTACTTTGATAAAGCCTTCTCGCTTGCATTTAAGCAGATTCTCGAAACGGAATATAACAAGCCCGAAACAACGGACAAGCTTTGGGAAGATCTATATATCGAGCACATCAAGGAGCTCGATATGGTGATCAAAAAGTATCCTGAGGGCGAGATCAACGAATTCGATTCTCTTGATGAACTGCGTGCCTTTGATCCGCATTTTATCGAAAACGTTGACTCCGATATTTTCGATAACATCGAGCAAGTGCTCGGCTGCTCCAAATCAGAGATTCACGACGTTTATCCCCTTAAACAAGGTCTTACGAATCTATCGTGCCACTTTAGAACCAATGACGGAGAGTACGTTTACCGCCATCCGGGAGTCGGGACCGAACTGCTTATTAACAGAAATGGAGAAGTAGCCGCACTTAAAAAGGCCAAGGAACTCGGCCTTGACGACACGTTCATTCATGAGGACCCAAAGCGCGGTTGGAAAATTTCGAAGTTTGTACCCAACGCAAAGCAGCCTGATCCGCATGATGATGCCCAAATGAATCGAATGATGCAGATGTGTCGTTCGCTTCACGAGAGCAGTGCAAATGTCGAAACCGAATTTGACTTCTACCTCGAAGCGAAGCGCTACGAATCACTTCTTCTGGAAAAAGGCCCTATCGACATTCCAGGCTACAGGGAAATGGCCGCCGAAATCGATGAATTGGAGCACTTTGTCCAGGCCGACAATGCGCCAAAATGCCTTTGTCACAATGACTTCTTTTACCTCAATTTCCTTATCGATGAAAACGACAAGTACTATCTCATTGACTGGGAATATGCTGGCATGAGCGATTATGCAAACGATTTTGGAACGTGCAGTGTCTGCTGCGAGCTTTCCGAAGATGAAGTCGACCGCGCGCTTGATGCATATTTTGGGCGCAAGGCAACAAACAACGAAGTTGCACATAACTATGCGCACATTGCCCTTGCAGGATGGTGCTGGTACCTCTGGTCTCTTCTGAAAGAAGCCGAAGGCGACTTCGTAGGCGAATGGCTCTATATCTACTTCAATTACAGTGCCAAATACCTTAAAAAGGCACTGGAGATCTATCGAAAAGGTGAGTAACGATGCAATTCGGCTTTTTTAGCGGTCTTCTTTGGGGCCTTGATACAGTAATACTTGGAATCGGTTTGGCGCTCGCGCCCTATATTGGATCGGCGGAAGCGCTTGCATGTGCCTCCATTGCGGGATCTTTTCTCCATGATGCCTTCTGTGCGATTTGGCTCTTTGGGTACATGGGAGTTCGAGGCAGATTAAAAGACACGCTCGCTGCACTTAAAACTCGTTCGGGCAAGGTCGTCATCGCCGGCGCACTGCTCGGTGGACCTATCGGAATGACCGGATACGTATTGGCGATTAATAATATCGGAGCAGCCTACACGGCAATTATATCCGCCTTCTATCCCGCTGTCGGAGCATTCCTTTCTTTCGTGCTGCTGAAGGAGAAAATGGGCAAAGGACAGATTCTTTCCCTTCTCGTTGCTCTTTGCGGCGTAATGACGATGGGCTATCTATCGGCCGGATCGAGCGAGATTGCAAATGCCCCCCTCGGCTTACTCGGCGCGGTGCTTGCTGTTATCGGATGGGGATCCGAAGCGGTGCTGTGCGCATGGGGAATGAAAGATGATGCCGTTGATGACGAAACGGCTTTGCAAATCCGCGAAACTACAAGTGCGCTTGTTTATGGAGTGCTTGTACTCCCCCTCTTCGGAGCATGGCATTTCACGCTGGGTGCCATCCCGAGCATGCCTACATTGATTATTGCACTCGCCGGACTCGCAGGAACTGCATCCTATCTGTTCTATTACAAGGGGATTGCGGCAATCGGAGCAGCGCGTGCGATGGCTCTGAATATCTCCTATTCGGCATGGTCGGTGGTCTTTGGCCTGATCTTGCTTGGAACAATTCCCGATATGGCATCCGTAATCTGCTGCGTTGTAATTGTATGCGGAACAGTTTTGGCAGCTAGTAACTGGGACGAACTATTTGGACGTAATAAGACGGCGTAGCTTGATTAACAATATAGTAAAAGGGGAGAGCTCGACGAGCTCTCCCCTTTTAGCATCATGGCTATTCAATTACCACAGCCTGGCTATCCATCTGTTGCCACGTGCCGAAGAACACCTGGGCATTTCGCGTAACATTGCCGTTAATCGAATCCGAAAGATAGACAATTCCCTGCTCGTCATCATAGCCTTTAAGGACTACGGCATGATTACCGCCCCACAGACCATAGGAATGCCCGTTATACCAACGAGCAGCATAACGGCCTCCTGGCCAACTTCCCCATTCGGTATTCCACATCTCAACAGGTTGTCCACAGGTCAGTCTGTTCTTAATGGAAGAAATTGACGAGAAAGAAACGTCTTTTGCCTGCATGATACTTCCCGCAGCGCGCAGAAAGTTATTACCAGCAATAGTAATCGCAGGGGCGACGCATCCCATGAGACCCCCGCTGCTACGCCTTGGGTTGCCATCAAAGGCGGTAACAAAGTTGCCGTTGCTTCCCTTGGGCAAGTAATAATCCGCAATAATCGTCTTACCTAAACCGAAACCATAGTAGTTAAGCAAGTTTGTAAGGGCAACCGACTCACAGCCAGTAGGAAGTTCCGGGTACTGCAAATAGCACGGGACATCGACCCAAGCGCCAACCATTGCGCCGGATGAACTGAACTTGTAGTCAGTAGAGCCGATCCAATACCAACCGTTGCTCAACATTACTCCCCCACGTGCGGCATCAAGGTAATACCATGTGCCCCCAAGGGAAAGCCATCCCGTTTTCATCGCGCCAGAAGCGGAATCCAGCCAGTACCAGTTGCTGCCATCGTTTAGCCAGCCGGTCGCCATTCGACCATCCGGGTTAAAGTAATACCAAGACCCAGCAATTTGCTGCCACCCAGTCAGAATTACTCCACTAGCAGAACAATAATATCGAGCACCCTGACTCTCAATCCAACCAGTTCTGGCATTACCGTCGTCGTCAATCAGCTGGATTCCCGAATCGGTCATGATGCCTTTAAGGTCAATTGCGCCGCTGGATGACGAATGATACATCCAAGACCCATCACCGTTTGACCAGCAATTAGCCATCATCTTGCCGGTACTATTAAATATGTATTCACATGATCCGATAGTTTGAACGCCCGTGGCCATGGCGTGCGTCGAGGGATCGAGCCAGTACCACGCACCGTTTAGGTTGAGCCAGCCGGAGGCCAGCGCGCCTGAGCCCGTCGCGTAGTACCAGGTCCCGCCGTCGAGCACCCATCCGGTCGCCATCGCGCCGGAGCCATTGAACCAGTATGCGGAGCCATTGCACTCATGGAGCCCGATGGCCATGGCGTGCGTCGAGGGATCGAGCCAGTACCAGGCCCCATTGGTATAGAGCCAGCCAGAATGCAACGAGACCGGATTGACTGAATCCACATAGAACCAGTTGCCGTCAAACGAATTCCAACCCAGATTCCATTTAACGGATTCTTGAGCAGGACCATCATCGATTGAATCGGAAGGAGAAAGAGTCGAGGGGACGGATTGCCTCTCAATATCAGTAGGGATAGAGGAGCTTATGGGTTCTGCGTTCGCGATATCAACCACACCGGGCCCAGCGAGCAGTAGGGTTGAAAGAATGATTAGGATTAATGTTATTCGCTTTTTCCTTGCCATGTGCAGCCCCCAGTAGTAACCAATTTTTACATAAACATAGTCTACAAATGGATGGCTAAGAGCAATATGTAATTAGAAAAAAGCAATTAAAGAAGAGCTGCTAGCCAAGCCATACACCATTGCTAGCAAAAGAGTATTGCACCCCATCGATTTCTTGAACACCCGTAGTCATTGCGTGCGTCGTGGGGTCAAGCCAGTACCAGGCGCCGCCGACGTATGCCCAGCCGGAGGCCAGCACGCCTGATCCCGTCGCGTAGTACCAGGTGCCGCCGTCGAGGACCCAACCGGTCGTCATCGCGCCGGAGGCGTTGAACCAGTACGCGGAGCCGTTGCACTCGTGGAGCCCAGTGGCCATGGCGTGCGTCGAGGGATCGAGCCAGTACCACGCACCGTTTAGGTTGAGCCAGCCGGAGGCGAGGGCGCCGGAGCCAGTCGCGTAGTACCAGGTCCCGCCGTCGAGGACCCATCCGGTCGCCATTGCGCCGGAGCTGTTGAACCAGTATGCGGAACCGTTGCACGAATGGAGGCCCGTCGCCATGGCGCCGCCCGCGTCGGGGTCGAGCCAGTACCAGGAGCCGCCGGTGTAAAGCCAGCCGGTCGAGGCGATACCGTCAGCGAACCAATACCAGGAGCCGTCGACGAGGCCCCAGCCGTTAAGGGGACCGCAGCTGCCGAAGTAGCGGCGGACGCCCTGCGCGTCCGTCTGGTAGCCCGTCAGCATGGCACCCATCCAGGCGTCGAAGCAGTAGGGCACGCCGCCGACGGATACGGGGCCGCGCGCCAGCGCGCCGGAGCCAGTCGCGTAGTACCAGGTCCCGCCGTCGAGGACCCACCCGGTCGCCATCGCGCCGGACGAATTAAACCAGTACAGGGAGCCGTTGCACTCGTGAAGGCCGGTAGCCATGGCACCGCCCACGTCGGGCTCGAGCCAGTACCACGTGCCACTCTGAAACAACCATCCGGTATACGCCTTGCCGTTGGAGGCTGCATAATACCAGGTGCTGTCAATTAGTTGCCAATGATAAAGGGAGACATCAACATACGCGTAGTTCATATCAACGTTGCCGTTGATTCCAGGGACTTTTCCGTTGCTCTTATACTGCCAAAAACTGTAATTGCCGGTATAGTCACATTGCGAGTTATATTGAGCAATCCAATGATCCCAAGAGCTACTCTTAAATACAGAGTCAGTCAAAATGTTGTTAAACCAATTTAAATTTGCATAAATACCAGGCTCATATCCTGCGGCAGAAATCCTATTACAAAAAACCTGCGCCCTCAATGCAATTCCGGTTTGACGTCCATTTGCAATTATCGAGTTATCCTCAAGATCGTAATACACCGGCAATCTTGGATTATGCCCAGAAAGGCAATTGATCACCATTGATGCCTCATCGGCTGCCTGTTGATTATCAAAAGCATATGAATAGACATAGACGCCGTAGGGAATTCCGAGTCGCTCGCACTCAGAAATATTTCGATTAAATTGATAGTCAACTCGACCGCCGAAAGACGGAGCGCCAAACCCAACGCGCAGAATAGCGAAATCGATGCCAGAAGCTTTAACTGCGTCCCAATCAATACGCCCTTGGTGCTCGCTGACGTCAATGCCCTGAGCTGTAACCCCATCGGGAAGAGCGTCCATAGACAATAAAGCTATTCCGTCTTCTTCGGAAGAAGCATCATCTGAAACTAATTGTCCACCCTCATAACGCCAAGAATTCTCAACCAGAGTCTGAGCAGCCTCTGCATCCGCAGGGCATACAAACATAGAAACGGGCGCAAAGAGCATCAGCACCAACAATGCCGAAAACAACTTAAGATGTTTGTTCATGTAAACCTCGTCATTCGCTCTTGATTGCGTCTAGCTTACAGCATAGCTATGAAAGATTCCCGAACATCTAACAGGACAAGATGCCATCTAGGACAATAAATAGTTGGGCGCAATGCTGCAAAGAAAAGAAGAACTTACCGGCAGGGTTGAACCCGCAGGCTCATTGCCCCCTCCTCTTGCCCCCAAGAATACCGACTTCAAATAAACTTTCAAACCAGATGTCAAAAAGGTAGGGGGCCCAGAGAGTCCCCTACAACTCGGAATTCTAACGAATCAGTATTACTTTCGATGGGCCCAAAGCGGTCAAACCGGAGATGCGATTTCCATAACCATCACTATGCCAGAACAAATTTTCGCTCGGCGAATTGCCCCAGAAAAAGCCAATGTGGCTATCGTCCGCATATGGGTTGTAAGGATTGAAGAACACAATGTCCCCCTTACGAGCCAAACCACTACGTAACAACTCATCAATAGAGTTGAAATAAGTCACGTTCGCACACGTATCGATAGCGTAGCCGTACCAACGATAAGCGTTTACGCAGCCGCCCCTTCCGGGACCTCCACTCCAAGGGGAATGGCTCTGCTCGGCGGCAATGGGAGCTAAATTCCCGCCCGCCTTCATATATGCATGCGATACAAATCCACCACAATTCATGCCCGTATAACCGTCCCAACGCGGATCACCCTTTGGGTACATGCACGTTTCCTGGCTGAGATGCGTGTCGTAGCGTGTTCCACGGTAATAGCCGTCGTTTTCGTGGCTCATAAGCCAATTGACCAAGCTGGACCTATTGACCCCCAAAACAGAACCAGACGTATTCAACCATGCACCACTTGCATTGAAGTAATAGTCAACGCCATCGATTTTCAGCCACCCGTTAGCAAACATGGCACCCGAAGGCTGGAGCCAGTACCACGTACCGCCGTCATTAAGCCATCCAGTTTTCATCTTGAATGTGGAAGGGTCCATCCAATACCACGCACCGTTGACATATTGCCAACCAGACTTAAGGACACCATTGGAAGATGCGTAGTACCAAGTATTGCCACTTTCGTCAGAAGCGTCTTTCGACATAATCCAACCAGACGCCACGTTAACGACACCATTCGCATCCGCATAGAAAACCGCATCTCCAATATGAATCACACCTGGCAATGAAGACGAGTCAGTACGATCAGCGACTACAGGAGATCCATCAGATGAAGTAGGCAACGGCTCGCTCAGTGCTCCAGACGAATTCGCCCATGCCATACCATCGTTCAAGTTGATCCAGCACGAAGATGCCATTGCACCGGAATCATAAGAAAAATAGCGCTTGCTTCCTACCGCAAATTCACCAGTACGCATTGCGCCGGATACATCATCAAGGTAATACCAGGCGCTTCCGGACTTTATCCATCGCCCTCGTTGAATAGCTCCGTTTGATGCGGCGTAATACCAAGTACCATCAGCAAGTGCCCAGCCTGTTGCCATGGCACCTGAGCTCGTAAGGAAATAGGTGGACGAGCCCACTTGCACAAAGCCCGTGAGCATAATATGGCTTCCTGGATCCAGGTAATACCAAGAATTCCCTAGAAGTAACCAACCTCCATGCAGTAAGCCGTTGGAGTCAGCGTAATACCAGTTGTTGTCAATAAGTGCCCACTGGGAGGATAGCATGGCCCCTGAACTGTTAAAGATATAAGAGGTGCCATTGCATTCATTCAGCCCGGTGGCCATAGAACCGTCTGCAGGATCAAGCCAGTACCAACGACCCCCATCCGAGAGCCAGCCCTTTACCAGAGCGCCAGAGCCGGAAAAATAATGCCAGACAGAAGCATCAAGATGCCATCCGATAAGCATTGCACCAGAAGAAGAGAATCCATACGTGGCTCCCCCAATCTGCAGCATCGCATCGTGGACCATCTTGCCCTCATCATCCAGCCAATACCAGTTGCTGCCGTCTGAAAGCCAGCCTTTTACCATGGCGCCAGAACCGGAGAAATAACGCCAAGCAGAAGTGGAGCCCGTAGAATCTAGGTACCAGCCGACACGCATTGCGCCCGAAGAGGAGAAGGCATACGTCGCACCCCCGACTTGAACCAACCCATCCTGAGCCATTCGACCTTCGTCGTCGAACCAGTACCAGCTACCGTCTATATGTCTCCAAGAAGAAACAGCGATTGTTCCGTCGGACAAGCCCCAACGCCAAAAACCAGCCCCTTCTTCGGGTGATATCCACCCCTGATGCCAAATAATTTGATTCGAAACCTCGGAAGGGGTCTCATTATCCACCTGAGAGTTCTGCTCGACAGCGAAGGTCGATTCGCGCTGAGCATCAACGCCTGACTCGACAGAAGCAATAGCAACGTTAGATGCGGGACCTTCGTCAGTGTTATTCGAATCAAGGGCGTATAACATCGAGGGCGAACCCAAAAGGAGCCCCAAAGAAACAAGGCCCGAAAAGACCGGCACCCCGAATGACCATTTCTTCATAGCAGCACAGTATCCAATCACGCAGTGGCCCCGTCACCTCAGGGCAACGGGGCCTCAATCAAAACTAGCTCAGTAATGTACTAGCCAATTTGCTGGCAGTTTTTGCACTCTCGTGAAGCGCCACGCCTCTGGGCCTCCTGGATAGAGATCTGCGAATAGCCCTTTGCGTCCTTGCCAACGGTACGGCACTTATGCGTATGGTAAACATGGCTACCGCTCTTATACCAAACTAAACCATAGCCCGGAATCCACTTGCCGTCCTCGCCGACATAGTAGGAGCCAACCCAGGCATTCGTAGCCATGGCACCGGAAGACTGGAGGTAGTAGTCGCCGACCCAGGCGTCGTGGGCCATAGCGCCGGAACCGCTAAAGTAGTACCAGGCGCCGCCGACCTGACGCCAGCCGGTAACCATCGCGCCGGAATCGTCGAACCAGTACCAAACTCCACCAACGCTAGCCCAAGAGTTAGAGGCCATAGCGCCCGAACCTCCGAGCCAATACCACGTGCCGCCATTGCTGAGCCAGCCGGTTGCCATGGCGCCCGAACCGCTCGCATAGTACCAAGAGCCGCCTGCCAAGAACCAGCCAGTGGCCATTGCACCGGAGTCGCCGAACCAGTACCAGGAGCCGCCGAGGCTGCGCCAGCTGTTAGCGACCATGGCGCCCGAACCGTCGAGGTAGTACCACGTACCGCCGATGTTGAGCCAGCCAGTGGCCATCGCACCGGAAGCGTTGGCGTAGTACCACGTCCCCGAAACGTTGATCCAGCCGGTCAGCATGACACCATACTCGTCGAAATAATACCAAGTTCCACCGATATTATGCCAACCGGTCAGCAGTTCGCCACTGGAGGTCGCATAGAACCACTTTCCATAGATGGAGTCATAGAGCCAGCCGCTATGCTGCATGCGGCCATCGGCGTTGGCACCAGGGGTGTTCAGGAAGTAGTTCTTGCCGTCAATCTGAACTCGGCCGTATGCCATATCATGGCTTTCGGGGTAGAAGTAATACTTGTCCCCACCGATAGACTGCCAGCCCGACACCGCGATCCCGTCAGCGCCAAAATAGTACCAGACAGCTTCGTATTCGTTATGCCACTGGTTCGTGACCATGGCGCCAGTTTCGGGATCGAAATAGCGAAGGTTGCCGTCCTCGCACCGAACGAGTCCAGTCTTCGGACGACCGTCGGAACACCATTCCGTAATCGGTCCACCGCCTCCGCCACCGCCAGCAATATCAGCAAATGAGGGCGCCGGGGCAACCGTCATGCAGACAGCGGCAAATGCAACAACTCCCAGCACTGTTAGTCCGCGCCATCTTTCTCGAAGGTTTTTCATACGACATCCTTTCTCCGAGATTTAAGGCTCTCTTAAGTTATTTTTAAACTATCAATTCAGTATTTCAACGGGAAATCGATAAAAGGTGTCTTTGTGACTGCAATTTAAATATGAGTCGCCGAACCCCAACCGTTACGCCAAATAGCTTCTAAGGCAAACTGAGCGCATGAGCGAACCGATTTAATACAACCACCTGTAAAAATCTTGAGGCACGTTTTCGATATGACAAGAGCTGCTTGAACGAGGAGTACTTGAACCCCACCGCCCTTGCAGCTCTTGAGGATACTTTGCCGGAACTTGGCATTACTTCGCACTAAAACGAGAAGTACTCACTGTCGGAGGACAAGTTCGGCCCCAACCATGAATCGCCCGTCAAGAAGAACTCAGGCCAGCGTTGCATGAACAGTGCCTGTTCGCGCTTCCAGCGGCGCAACTTTTCCTCGTTGGCCTCTTCCCTGCCGCGCGAGGTGAACTCGTAGTGATACAGCTCGGCATAGGGCGTATAGATGGTGCGGTAGCCCGCCTCCCATACGCGCAGGCAAAAGTCTGCGTCGTTAAAGCCAACGGCGAATTCCTCGTTGTAGCCTCCGACCTGCTCAAATACGTCGCGTCGCACCATCTGACAGGCACCCGTCACGGCGCTAAAGTTGCCCGGGCGCACAGCACGAGCAAGATAGCCCTCGCGCTTTGCCGAGAAGTCTTGGTTGGCATGGGCAAGTGCGCCGCGCACACCGACCAAAATGCCAGCGTGCTGCACCAGATGGTCGGCAAAATAGAGCTTGGCGCCCACCACGCCCGCATCGGGACGCTGCAGATACCCCATCATCTCTTCGATAAAATCGGAGCTTATGACCTCGGTATCGTTGTTGAGCAGCAACAGGTAGTCGCCCCTGGCGTGCTCCACACCAAAATTGACGATCTGAGAGTAATTGAACTCGCCCGGCCAGTACACAACGCGCGCGGTGCCCTTACCTTCGGATGCTGCAGCCACGCGCTCCGGCAGGGTTTCGTAATACGCAAACGTCTCCGGGGCTTCGCTGTTGTTCTCCACCAAGACGATCTCGTAGTTGGTATACGTGGCCTTCTGAGCGATCGACGCCACACAGGCATCGAGCGTCTCAACGTGATCCTTGGTGGGAATCACGATGCTCACCAGCGGCGCAGGCTCCGGCAGCGCATAGCGCATGCGGTAGACAAACGGCGTCTCGGTCTCCTCGACCGTTCCGCAAATGCCCAGTGCGTTAAAGTGGCGCTGAAGCGCAAGGCGCCCGGCTTCAATAGCATACGGCTTGCTATCGGCAGAACCATCGGCGGTCGATCCCGGATGAACGCGCCAGTGATACAGCACGTGCGCAACATGCTCAAACCGCGCGCCCGCCGCAAGGCAGCGAAGCGTAAGGTCGTAGTCCTGGGCACCCGCAACATCTTCTGGGGACGTGCCAATGTAATCGATGAGCGCCTTCTCCACCATCAGGAAATGCGTCACACAGTTATGACTATAGAGCAGATCGGCGTTGAGCTTGGTCTTAAAGACCGGCTGACCCCACTCCCCCGTTTTCTGAAACACGTCCTCGTCGCAGAACAGGACCTGGGGGCGCTCGCCCTCGGCCGCCTTATTCAGCGCGGAAACATACTGGAATAACGCGTCCGGTTCCAGAATGTCGTCATGGTCCAAGAACGCGATGTAGTCTCCAGTCGCCTGCTGAATACCAGCGTTGGTGTTGAGCACAATGCCGCCGTTGCCAGGCAGCTCAATACGACAAACCCGCTCGTCATTGGCGGCAGCCGCAAGATTGGCCACCGCATCCCATTCGGGCGAGGCGTCCATAAGCAGCAATTCCCAGTTGCCATAGCTCTGAGCTAGCACCGAGTCCAGCAGCTCGCGCAGGTAGACCCGATCAGTTTTATAGCACGGCACCACAATGCTCACGAGCGGTCTATAGGCAAAGGCCGCCGAAGCGACACGTTGGCACACCAAATCGCCCGGCTTTGCGCGATGTTGCTCAAACCAACGTCGATAAGCTGCGTCGTCCGCACGCGCGTCCTTCATGCGGTTCCAACTGTCATCGACCATGCCGTTGTACAGGCGACCATCCATGGCGCAAAAACCGCTCTGGATCTGCCCCGCGGGGTCGATTGCAATCGCGACAAAATCACGTATATCCTGGGGCATCTCAACGCTCAAATACGTTTTATTGACGCGGCATCCGTTCTGCTGTGGCACATCGATCTGCGATTCAAACACATGCACGGTGACATCGATGGCATTCATATGCGTATCGAAAATCTGGAGCTCAGGTGCGCACTGAGGGTCTCCAGCCCAGGTAACCTCATAGCGCCACGCCGCGCCGGCGTCTGCCGGCAAATAGCGAATGGCATCGATCTCGTAGAGGCCGCAGTGTTCGCCACGCTGCGCATCGCGGATAAGCGCACACAGCGCAGGCTTTGCTTTGTAGTTAATCTTGGATTCCAGCTTGGCCACGCGGCTATCGAGGCGAATGGAGCCCAACCTTTGGCCACCGGATGCAAAAACGACATCCATCGACGAGCCGTCCAAAAACGGAAGCACCAAGACGGCGAGCTCGCGCTCGTAATCGAAAACGGAAGGGCAAAGCGCCAGCACACGGCCATGATCGACCGGGAGCACCAGCGACAGCACACAAGAACCGCTCGTCGTCGCATGGGCAAACGCTTGAGAACCCTCCCGCTCAATAAGCGCGGCGACATCCTGACCGCCAAAACGAAGCAGCACAAACAGACGGCCCTGACTGCGGCAAAGTGCCAAACGCTTGATACTCATCTACAATTCTCGCTTTCCCAGGGCGTTCGCTGCCATGCGTTTGCAGGCACCCAGGCGCCCAAACCTCAAGACGTCGTAATCGAACATGAGCTTTTTGCACCCACGGGCATTGGGGGCCTTGCTGGTAAGCGCCGCACGCACCATAGCAGCAACAGAAGGAGCGCATTGTGCGAGCGCAGCATCGCTGCCCACGGCAGAACCGGCAAGTGCCGTGGCAACGGCAGCAAACACCTTGCCGCAGTCCGAACCCAGCAACCTGAGCGCATCGTACAGCACCAGGTCGCAGAGGAAGTACGCCAGGTCATTGGCATGCTGAGCATCGAGACCGTCGCGCTGCCAGTCAGCCAGCACCGCGGAGTAAATCTTCACGTGCTCCAGCAGACGTGTCTCGTCGTCGTAGCGCATGGTGTCCATGAGCGAACCCTTGCGCGCCACGCGGTAGTCGTACAGCTTGTTCGAAATAAGCGCGGTCTTGTGCGAACGACCGTACACGGCAAAATCGAAGACCTGGTCCTCGCCATACTTAACGGTTTCGTCGAACACGATCCCGTTACCCAGCAAAAACTCACGCCTGCAGGCGGTGCGCCATGCAAAGGGGCGAGATGCTTCCTTAAACAGCAGGTCAGAGCTATAGCCTTCAAACGACACACCGCGTGGACTCAGTGCATAGTTAAGCCACGGATACCCCGCCTCCAGCGGATACGGATTCGCACCAAAGGTCAAAACGTCGCAGTCCTCGCGCTCAAAGGCATCGACGATCACGCGGCATGCATCGGGCGTGAACCGATCATCGGAATCCAAAAACGCTACGATAGGCGCCGTGGACGCGGCGATACCCGCATTACGCGCACTCGACAGGCCGCCGTTCTCCTTATCAACCAGCCTAAAGCGCGCGTCCTTTTCGCAATAGGCAGCCGCAATATCGCGCGAACCGTCCGGCGAGCCATCGTTGACTAACACGCCTTCCCAATCGGGCATGTCCTGCGCAAGCAGGGAGTCCAGGCACCAGGCCAGGCACTCCTCCACTTTGTAGATGGGAACGACAACGGAAATCTTGGGGGTAGCCATAGTCACTCGCTCCTACTGTGCGGCCGGAACGTCATCGGGGTGCGGGTTGTCGCCGTAGGTGCGCTGATACGTCAGCACGCGCCAGACCAGCGGCAAGCCGCCGATCTTAAAGTAGTGCTTAAACGTATTGAGCTTGCCCGGCTTCTTAAAGTCAAAGCGCGAATCGATATAGGCGCGGGGCGACTTGACCATCAGGCGCAAGTCGGTCTCGCCACGCGGATCAAACAGCGACAGGTCAAAGCGACCGGCATCCCAGTCGGTCTTGAGCTCGGGCGAGGCCTTCTCCCAAAACTGCTCACGCAGCTCATCGACCAGACGCTCATCATTCCAACGGTACGTATCGACCTTCATGCGCATTAAAATGCCCTGAAGCTGAGCCTTGAGCTCGGGACGCTCGTCCAAAAAACGTTGCATCTCGGCATATTCATCGCACACGCAAAACACCTTGTTGGGCGAATTAACGGAGCTCTTCTCGTTGTCCTGGCGATAGCACAAAATGGGGTCCGCAATAAACGCGGCACGCTCGGCGCAAGCCCAAACCTTAAAGTTAAAGCCTGCGTCCTGATACGAGGCACCCGGCGTGGGAAGGAACCGAATCTGATTGTCGTTGAGGAACTGGCGCCGATAGATAGCCGACCAGATGGAAGGCTTGCGGTAGAAGATGCCCGGGCAATCGACGGGGCGATACGCGGCACCCGTCATATGCTCGTCGATGATCCCAAACAGCTCGCGGCGCTCGGTGGGCGTGGACCAGTACAGATAGAAGTCGCCCTTCACCACATCGGCGTGCTCGGCATCCGCCTTGGCGACCAGCTTTTGGAGCGAATCCTCAAACATAAAGTCGTCGGACTCAAGGATACCCACGTACTCACCGCGCGCCATCTCCAGGCCGCGGTTCATCGAGTCGCCGTAGCCGCTGTTGGCTTTGTCGATCATCTTTACACGGGAGTCGCGCTCCATGTACTCGCGGATAATCGCCGGCGAGCTGTCGGTCGACCCGTCGTTAATGCAGATGATCTCAATATCCTTGAGCGTCTGCGCCAGGGCGGAATCGAGGCACTCGCGCAGGTAGCGTTCGACATTGCAGATGGGGACAAGCAGCGAAACTTTAGGGGTATCAGAGTTCTGCAAGAGAACCTCCTGTTGAATAGCGTGTAACAGGGTTATTTTAGCAGCCGAGTTGCGGCGGGCGGCAGCGCTTGGAATTAGATAAAGCGCTCCAGGCAGGCTTTGAGACCGCGAGTCGAAAGATAGAACAGCGCGGCGTCTGCCATCGAAACGCCCGAGGTCGCCGCAACGAGCTTGTGGGCAACACGGCGAACGGCGCCCTTAGCAGGCATATCCGCCCACTCCGTTCCCAATAACGTCGTGAAAGCCCTGTTGACGCGACTGGCAACGCGGCGGAAACCATCGGCATCCAAGCGCGCCAGGTCGAACACAATAAGGTCCAAAAACCAAGTTATCAGCTCGCCGGGACACAGGTCCAAAAAATCGTAGGCCGCCCAGTCCTCCAAGACCTCCTCGAGCATCCTCATGTGGGCGTCAAGCTTTTTGGCGCGAGCCTCGGCACTGTTGAACTCGTGCGTCGCCGATTCGCTCTCCATCACGTAGTGGTAGAACTTGTCCGGCATGACGACGGTCTTGCGGGCAAGCGCATAAGCCGCAAATTGAAAGACGACGTCCTCGCCCAAAGCCAAACCGGGGGCGAAGCGAATGCCTTCGCGATTGAGCAGCTCACGCGAAAAAGCCGCACGGCAGGCATAGGGCTGCGCATTCGAATGGAACAGCAGTTGGGGATCGCGGGCGCCGAAGGTACCAGCTTTGGGGCTCATGAGTTGCTGGACGCGTTTGGGGGCAGCATCGGCAGGTTCACAGACGCCGCCAAAAACGGCGGCCTCGGCATCCGCAGACTCCATGGCATGCAACACGCGCTCGACCGTCTGGGCATCGATGTAATCGTCGGCGTCCACAAAAAAGACGGTCTCGCCCTCGGCGACATCGATACCGGCATTTCGAGCACAAGAGACGCCCGCGTTTTCTTGGTCAATCACCAGTACGCGATCGTCGGCCTGCGCGATCTGGCGCAACGCGTTCAACGAATCATCAGTCGAACCGTCGTTGACGCAGACAACCTGAATCGAGCGCTCGGACTGGGCCAACAGCGAATCGAGGCATCGCTGAATGGAACGCGCAGAGTTGTAAACGGGGACGACAATGGTAGCTTTAGGACACGAGGCCTCTCCCATGCCGACCTACCCCCTCAGCGATTCGATGAGGAAGGCGGCGACCACGCCGGGGCCTCCAACCGATGCGTAGTATTTGGCACGTCCCAGAGCGCCGTCCGTCGCAAAGCTCGGATGCTCATCCACCCAGCCCTCGGGATCTTTGAGGATGGCAGCGAGATTCGCGCGCTTCCACGGCTTGAGGTCGTCAAGCGAAAACTCCCCCGCATCCAAGGTCGCCTGAAATTCCTTAGCCATCTGCACCAGGAACTCCTTATAGAACTTAGGCGCCAGGCGCACATAGTTCCACATGTACGAATCGTACTTAATGAGTTGATTGAACTTGAGCATGCGCGCGACGTCATCACTTGCGTGGTCGCGGGCATAATCCTCTCGAATCCAACGCTCAATCTCGGCATACTCGGTATTGACGCAAAAAACCTTAGCCGAAGAATTGACCGAGGAATTCTCGTTGTCCTGGCGATACGACAACACGGCATCATGCAGGTAAACAGCCTTATCGGCGCACGCGATCACCTTAAAGGCGAATGACGTGTCCTGAAAGGATGCCCCCGGAGTCGGCAGGAACTTAATGCCGTTGCGCTCAAGAAAATCGCGACGGTACACGGCCGACCAAATCGATGGCTTTTGCTTAAAGAACTGCGTCGTATCGCTCGGGTGCACCGGCTTGCCGCAATCCTGAGGTCTAAACATCTCGTGCAGCGAACGGCGCTCCTCGGGCTTAGACCAGTAGAAATCAAAGTTCGCCTTCGCAAAGTCGGCATTATTGCTATCGGCGGCCGAGACAAGCTTTTCGAGTGCGTCGGGCGCCATAAAGTCATCGGACTCCAAGATGCCAACGTACTTGCCACGCGCCATCTCCAGACCGTGGTTCATCGAGTCGCCGTAGCCGCTGTTGGCCTTGTCGATCATCTTGACGCGCCCATCGCGCTCCATATACTCGCGGATAATCGCCGGCGAGTTGTCGGTCGACCCGTCGTTAATGCAGATGATCTCAATATCCTTGAGCGTCTGCGCCAGGGCGGAATCGAGACACTCGCGCAGGTAGCGCTGAACATTGTAAATGGGAATAAGCAGCGACAGAACAGGGCTGCCAGAGGCGTTAGTAGACAAATGTGCTCCTTAGGAAATACCTGTCGTTTCATGGTATCAAAGGGTCAGCGCGCCAGCGGACGTTTATATAATCTATGGAGCTCGCAGAGACAAACCGATAAGAAAGGACGTCATGCAGCCCAAAGCCGCACGCAACATACCCATCGAAGCGCTGCGCTTAATCGCGGTCGCCGGCATCGCGGTGTTCCACACCTTTCAGTGGACCTTCCAGGCGACCTGCGTCGGATTGCCGGAATACGTGCCGCTTGCGATGTTCCCCTATTCCGGCGTGCTCGGTTTTATTAACTTGCTGGGCTGCTGGGCCAACGAGGTCTTCTTTATGATCTCGGGCTATTTTCTCATCACCTCAGCCGCGCGCGCTTGGGACGGTGGAGCAACGTGGAAGTCGCAAATGCAACGGACGGCGCAGCGCCTTGGCAAGGTCATTATGCCCACTGCGTTTTATTGCCTCGTGGCGCTCGCGTGGTCCACGGTCGTCTCCCCCATTCCCGATGTTACCCTCAATACGCACTACTGGTACACGCTAGGCCTTGAGTTTATCTGGGTCTATGCCGCCACGGTCTTCATGGCGCCATGGTTTGGACTGGCTAAGAGTCGACTCTCCCAGAGGAGCTACACGACGACGGTCATCGCCGTTGGCATCCTCGCATTTGTTGTTAACGGGTATTTGGCCGCCATGAGTGCGACAAGCGCCGGCGAGTTTTCTTGGCTCCAGAAACTCATGAGCGCTGCCACGTACGTAATCGCGTTTTTGATCGGCGGACTGCTCCGCGACGTTACCGATGCCATGGATTCGGACAGGGCGGGCGCCTTGGACATGCGATCGTTCGCAGCGGTTTTGGCGCTCGCCACCATCCTGGAAGGAGCACTCTCCTTCACCGGCAACCTCACGGCGATGGCAGTCCTTACCTACAAATCAACCTCGTTGATCTCGTTTGCCCTCGCTGCCGCCTCCTTGCTCCTTGCGGCAACCCGACGCAGCGTCTCAGGCAATCCGCGGACTGCAGGTGTCATCGTCACCTTATCGACCGCCACGCTCGGTTTCTATGTGATGCAGTCGCTCACCAGTAGCCTGTGGCGTCCCGTCTTCAATACGTTGCTCGCAAACATACTGGTCAGCCAAAACAGCCCGGCAGTTATATGTATCGTCACGGGTGCCGTCATTAGCATAGTCTTTGCCTTAGCGCTCCTCATCATCGATGCAGTTAGAAGCCTTATCGCTCGCAAGCTCAAGCGGCAATAGACACGCTGCCGTCAAACGCCAAAGCCGCTAAACCCGTGGCAGGTTCCTGCGTTTTATTCAAAGCTTGCCGTCAAGGTGCGGTGAGCCTTTACAATAGGACAGTCCCAAGGACGTATTCGATAGCTTCCGCGCAGCACTCGCCCGCCGCGCGTGAAAGGATATATTGCCCCATGCCTTCAACCCTTCCCGCCCCCATCGATAAGCTCGCCATCGTTGTCGTCACGTACAAGCGTCAGGAGCTCCTGGCCAACCTGTTCGACTCCATGACCGAGCTTACGGCAACGCCCTGGCGCATCGTGATTGTCGATAACGAGAATTCGCGCGAGACCGAGGCCATGTGCACCGCATTTAACGAGCGCCTCGCCAACCTGTGGGGCATCGACACCGACCAGCCCGATTCACAGGGTGGCACCGACCGCGTTATATACGCGCCGCAGCTTGAAAACGGTGGCGGCGCGGGTGGCTTCTCCGCCGGCACCAAATGCGCCTACGACCTGGGCGCCCAGTGGTTCTGGGTGATGGACGACGACGTGCTCGTCATCCCCGAAGGCATCGAGCGCTTGGCCAAGTGGACCGACTGTTACGACGTCATTCAGGGTTCGCGCCTGGACTTTGACGGCGGCGCCTTCTTTTGGCAGTACCAGCTCATCCTTTCGCTCGGCATCCCTAACCCCATCGCCAAGTGGGATTTGGGACCCGAGGGCTACCGCACCATGAACCAACTGTGCTTTGAGGGCGGCATGTTCTCGCGCCGCGTGGTCGACAAGATTGGCCTGCCCGACGCGCGCTTCTTTATCTACGGCGACGATGCCTGCTACGGCTACGTGGCCAGCCAGCACTTCCCCGCCGCCGTGGTTGCCGACGTGGTGCTCAAGCGCGCCCGCGCCGTCTCTAACTGGGATATCGCCGGCAAGCGCCAGCTCAACTCCACGAGCGACACCAACCGCTACTACATCATGCGCAACCGCGGTTATCTGGCACGCTACATGCAGATCTACGGCGACTACCACCCCGTGCTGTTCCGTCTGGGCAATGCCGCGACCTTCTGCAAGGAGTTCATTCGTCTGGCAGCAGTCGACAAATGCTTTAAGACCGGTATTCCGGCGCTGCGCCGTGGCATGAAGGACGCACGCAAGATCGTTAAGGATCCCAACTGGAAGCCCATGCCGCCCCTGAAGGACGCCGAGTAGTAAAGGGCTTTCACCCGCCGCTACAGTCGTTGACACACCACGGACACACGCTGACCGTCAAAACCAAAGCCCCAACGCATGCGCCCGACGGCGGGGCGCGGCACGCGGATATCATCGATGCCGTCGCGCTCTATGTCGAGCAGCGCCTGAACCGCTAACAGTTCCAGGCCCAGGGCATCGACGCCAGGGTCATACAACATGTTGATCGTAATGAGCGGTCGCTCATCGAGCATGCCGAGCGTGTCGGCCACGTCAAACACCCGACCGGTGGGAATCACCTGGATATCCCAGCGATCCGAGACGCCACTTCGCTTGGAGCTGGGATTGCAATAGCCGGACAGTCCAAAGCAAAGCCCCTGCAGCGCCAGATGATAGGCTGTCGGCATATCTGATTTGTCCACATCGATGCCCAGATCGCCGATAGCACAGCTCAAAGCTTGCTTTACAGCGTCCTCGTCTCCTCGACACAACCCGTCATGGAACGAGTCGATAACTCCAACGTCCTCAACGGCGCACTCAAACCATTCCAGAATTACAAGACGGAGCGCCTGACGCACTTCGTTGTTAGGCAGGCGCAGGGAACGAAGGCACGCGCCGTCCTCCGAATGCCCTGTCATGTCCGTCGTAAGAAATCCAGACAGATACAGCGCAGTCCAGATATCTTCGGGCTTGGCGGCATCGACCTCCTCGGCATGCACATGCACTGGCGCCTCAATAAACCCATGCGGCTCAACCAAATCGAACAATGCGGACAGGCGCATGAGATTCCAGTCACCGACGCATGCGCTCAGACGGTCGGCGTAACCATACAGATCCGCCCGAACGGGCGCGACGCAATCGCGCTGTGCGTAGTCCACCACGCGCTCCGGGCTCGAGCAATAAAAACCACCAAACAGATAGCCCTCGAGCCACTCACGCGCGTCATCCAGACAGCCGTTGCGACCGATGCAATCCAACAGCACTTGGACTTCGTCGTCCGAAAAACCGAACCATCGATCACACCAACTCGACAACGCTGTCGCCGACCGACAGGAAACCCCACGTTGGGACAACGCAAACTCGGCATGACCGGGGCGCTCGCCCATCAGACACGTCAATCGCAACGAGTCGCCGGCATCGGCAATGGTGTCGAACAACATTCGGCTGAGCGACTCTAGGGAATCCACGCTACCGTCGTCCTTAGCGTCCAAACGCTTTGGACATACCGCGTCGTAGTCGTCTATCAGAAGAACAACCTGCTCATCGAAAGCTGCCTGGAGCAGCTTGATAAGCACGCCAAGCGCCGCATCGATCTCCTTATCGCTGGCCACCCCACGCGCCGCCCTCTCGATAAGACGGACTTCACGTCTTGACAGATCAGGTGCGGCAAGCAGCGGCAGCAATCGGGCGCACTCGTTCGCGACAGCGCTGCGAATAGCCGCCGCAGCATCGGCGTCGCGCCCCGCAGCGGCAGCTGAAAAGTCGAGCGTGATGATCGGATAACACGCGTACTCATCACGATAGTGACCGCCGCCCGCCTGCCAAATCTGGGAGCCGACGAACGGGCTTCGATCCGGCCGCCGGTGATCAGGTCGTTCCAAATAGCATTTGAGCATCGATAGATTCATGCTCTTGCCAAAACCCTTGGGCCGACAGCAAACCGCAACAAGTGCTTCGCTGTCCAATATATCGGCAATAAACATAGTCTTATCGACGAGTAAACACCGATTGATTGCATCGGAAAAGTCGTGTACATCAACCGGCAGAGCTGCGTTATCCGCATAACTGAGCAACCGTGCGCCAAACGCATGAGCAACACCATAATTCGCCTGTTCAGACACCGTAAACTCTCCTTCTAACGCAGCACGATGCCCATTGTAGCGAGCGGGTAGAGCGCAACAATATCGACATGCAAACGTTTCGGGCAACGGTAGCAGCAGACCCCCGAGGGGGCATAACAAATCGTTGCACAACAAAAACGGGGCCCGATGCCGCCGCACCGGACCCCGTCCCAAACTCTTATAGAAAACGATCTAGAAGATTACTCCTCCGAGCCGTCCTCCCCAGAAGCCTTCTTCTGCTGATCGAGCTTATGCTTACCACTTACGATAGACGTAGCGCCCAGTGTGGCCAAGCTCGCGCTGGCAAGGCTCGCCATCACAATCAGATCGCCCGTCTTGGGCATGTTGCCGCCCGAGGACTTGGTAGTTGTAGTCGTCGTGGTCGTGGTGGTCACGATTTTGGAGTCATTTTGCTCTTGGACCTGGTTGTCAGCACCGCTCTTGTCGTCGTCTTCGGACTGTTTCTTTTCGCCCTCGGCCTTGCTCTTGTCCTTCTCCTCAGATTCAGACTTCTTATCCTCGTCCTTCTTCTGTTCGGACTTGTCGCTCTTCTCCTCAGAGCTAGAACCCTTATCGGATTCGGTCTTCTCGGAAGCCTTGTCCTTGGAGTCGCCCTTTGCGGCTTCGATCTTTTCCGTGGAAACCTGATCAGAGTTGCCCTTGTTCTGGGTCGAGCCGTTATTGACGCCAGCCATCAGCGAAGAGCCCAGCGTAGAGCCAAGCTGCTCGGAGAAAGAAGGCTTCTTGTCCGGCGAAGCAACGGGAACGTCCGGCGCCTTATTCGAGTCATCCTTGGAAGCATCGGAACCAGGGGTTGCGTCAGAGCCGGAGCCGTTGTTAGAGCCGGTGCCAACGGACGAATCGCTCGAGCCGGTGGATGAGTTAGAGGTGCCAGCGCCGGTCGAACCAGAAGCGTCGCTGTCCGTATTGCCGGCAGAGCTTGAAGACGAATCGCCCGCAGCAGAGCCGTTTGAATCGGAACCGTTCGAGGTAGAGCCGTTGTTGGTAGTGCCACCAGCAGAGCCATCACCGTCAGCACCGGTCGAGGGCGCATCCATCCTGTCATCGTTGGCATCGTCGCTCGAGTCGTCATTCGAATCAGGCGTCGGCGAGGGCGCCGGCGTAGGTTCGGGCTGCACGGGCGTCGCAGCGGCCTCGTCCTCGGCGATATAAACCAAGCAGTCCTTCAGCTCATTGCGGTAGCGGTTCTTCCAGCCCTCATGATACTGGGGCTGGCTCGAATACTTGGTCGCCACGTTATTGACCACACTGTTGGAAAGCGCCGTCACAAACTCGCGGTCGGACATATCGTTGGAGAGATTCGCCCAACGGAAGAAGTCCCTGCAGCCACCGGTGCCGCACATGTTGGTGATGCTCCACACCATGCCCTTAACGCAATCGGCACGGCCCGAAATATCAATGCCCAGGCCACTCTTGAGCCACGCCTCGGTCACCGCATAGTACGAGTTGTACGCATAGGCATCTTGAAGAGCTGAGAACTCAACAGGATCGATGTTATAAGCGCCCTGGAAGGCCTCCTGCGCAATACGGCCCAACTCGGTGAGCTGGCCGTTCTCGTACATGGCATTGCTCATGTTGGAAATCTCGCTGCCGCGATCAATCGCATCCTTGAGCATGCTGTATTTTTCGGGGTTGTAGTTGTAGGCCTGCTTCATAAACGGAATGAGCGACCAACGACGGTCGAACTGGTAATAACCCAGCGCGTTATAACCGTCACCGTACGAAAAGCCCTGGTTATAGTTGCCGTGACTCTCATATTTGGTGAAGTACTTCATCTCAGGAGTCACGTTAACAAACGAAACACCCTGGACCGACCTCAGCACGCCCGAAAAGGACTGCTGGGTATAGAGACCCTTATCGATATCGGTCGCATCCGAGGCAACGCCCGGCGTGGGCTCCTCGGCAGCGGCGGGTGCCGGCGCGGAAACGGCGCCAAACGAAAGCGCCAGCGTCAGGCCCGCGACAATCGCAGAATGCTTGGCCTGCATAAGATCCTCCCTGCATTGGTGTAGTTAAAGTGCAGTTTGCAAAGATAAAAATAAGTATTGCAGCTCGCCCGTTGTTGCACAACAACCCCTCGGTAAACGGCAACAACCCTCCGCGAAATCTTAAGGAATTGCGCTCGACCTACTGCTTGATGTCAAAGTTAATCTCGGGGACGGCAGCAAGGTCGGCCAACGTCACGCCGTCGACGTACTTTTCGATCACGTCGTCCAGACCGCGCCAGAATTTGACGGTCGAGCAGAGATCGCTGCGGGCGCAGCTGTTGTCGATACCATCGCACGCCACCGGAGCAGTACTGCCCTCGACAGCGCGCAGGATGTCGCCAGCACGCACCTCGGATGGATCCTTGGCCATCATGTAGCCGCCGCCCTTGCCGCGCACGCTCTTAAGCAGGCCAGCCTTCATAAGTGGACGAACCAGCTGTTCCAGATACTTTTGCGAGATACGCTCGCGGTCGGCAACCTCGCGCAGGGCAATCTTGCCCTCGGCGTCGCCCAGCGCCGCGATATAGATCATCAGCCGGAGGGCATAGCGGCCCTTGGAAGAAATGAGCATACCTACCCTCCCATCGCATCTGGGACAACATAACCAGGTTTGTTTGTCCCATTTCTTAAGTAAATGGGACAAACACAACAGGTTATGTTGTCCCAGAATTTGAAAAGTCGAGTGGATTAGTCGGGTTTTCCCTTGACTAACGCCAAACCCATAGTAACTTTATTCCGAGAAGATTCCTAGGGTTTCGCACACCCATGAGTACACCATATACAGAGAGGGGCAGCATGAGCGCAAATCCGCTGCTTTCCATCGAAGGTCTGACCGCCTCCGTGGACGAGAAGACCATCCTCCACAACGTCAACCTCAACGTCGCCGCCGGCGAGACCCACGTGCTGATGGGACCCAACGGCGCCGGCAAGTCCACCCTTGGCCACCTGGTCATGGGCGACCCCGTCTACACCGTCAACGACGGCCGTATTGTCTTTGACGGCCAGGACATCACCGAGCTCACCACCGACAAGCGCTCGCGTGCCGGCCTGTTCCTGAGCTTCCAGGCCCCGGTCGAGATCCCGGGCGTGCCGCTGTCGAGCTTTTTGCGCGCCAGCATCGCCGGCCGCCCCGGTCTGGAGATGAAGGGCAAGGAGTTCCGCCGTCGCGTCAAAGAGCTCGCGGCCGAGCTCAACATGGATACCGCCTACCTCAACCGCGAGCTGGGCGTGGGCTTCTCGGGCGGCGAGAAGAAGAAGGTAGAAATGCTCCAGCTTCTGCTGCTGCAGCCCAAGCTCGCCATTCTGGACGAGACCGACTCAGGCCTGGACGTCGACGCGCTTTCCACCGTCAGCCACGGCATGGACGCCTACCTCAAGAGCTGCGACGGCTCCATGCTCATCATCACGCACAACACGCGCATCCTGGAGCACTTGGATGTCGACCGCGTCCACGTTATGGTCAAGGGTCATATCGTGCGCGAGGACGACGCCTCGCTCATCCCCTGGATCGACAAGAACGGCTTTGAGACCTTCGAGCGCGAGGCCGCCGAGCAGCGCGCCCAGGCCGAGGCCGCCGCTGCCGAGCAGCAGGCGTAAAGGGGCGACGTAATGACCAAGAACCGCACCGAGGTCGCGGACATCGACCGCAGCCTCTACGACTTCACCTATGGCGAGGAGGGATTCGAGCGCCTCGACGCCGGCATCACGCCCGACATCGTGCGCGAGATCAGCGCCAAGAAGGACGAACCGCAGTGGATGCTCGACCTGCGCCTCAAGTCCCTCGAGATCTTCAACCGCTTCCCCGATCCGACGTGGGGCCCCTCCATCGAGGGCCTGGACATGGACAACATCGTCACCTACGTCAAGCCCAACACCGACCAAAAGCACGACTGGGAGTCGGTGCCCGACGACATCAAGAACACCTTTGAGCGCCTGGGCATCCCCGAGGCCGAGCGCAGCTACCTGGCGGGCGTCGGCGCGCAGTACGACTCCGAGCTGGTCTACCACAACATGCAGGACACCGCGTCCAAGATGGGTATCGTCTATTCCGGCATCGAGGAGGCCCTGCACGACCCGCAGTGGGAGCCGCTCATCCACGAGAAGTTTATGACGCTCATCCCGCCCACCGACCACAGGTTTGCGGCCCTGCACGGCGCCGTATGGTCGGGCGGCTCGTTTGTCTACGTGCCCAAGGGCACCAAGCTCGACTTCCCGCTGCAGAGCTACTTCCGCCTTAACGCCAAGGGTGCCGGCCAGTTTGAGCACACGCTCATCATCGTCGAGGACGATGCCGACCTGCACTTTATTGAGGGTTGCTCCGCGCCCAAGTACAACGTGGCCAACCTCCACGCCGGCGCCGTCGAGCTCTTTGTGGGCAAGCGTGCGCACCTGCGCTACTCGACTATCGAGAACTGGTCCAAGAACATGTACAACCTCAACACCAAGCGTGCGCGCGTGGACGAGGACGGCGACATCGAGTGGATCAGTGGCTCCTTCGGCAGCCACGTGGGCTACCTCTACCCCATGAGCGTGCTCAACGGCCGTCGCGCCCGCTCGAGCTTTACCGGCATTACCTTTGCCGGCGCCGGCCAGAACCTGGATACCGGCTGCAAGGTCGTGCTCAACGCGCCCGAGACCTCGGCAACCGTCGAGACCAAGGGCATCTCCAAGAGTGGCGGCATTCAGACCTTCCGCAGCTCTATTGTGGCCACGCCCAAGGCAGAGGGTTCCAAGGCAACCGTGAGCTGCCAGTCGCTCATGCTCGATGACCAGAGCCGCTCCGACACCATCCCCGCCATGGACATCCGCGCCAAGAACGTCGACATCGGCCACGAGGCCACCATCGGCCGCATCGGCGACGACAAGGTGTTCTACCTGATGAGCCGCGGCATCTCGGAGGAAGAGGCCCGCACCATGATCGTCAACGGCTTTGCTAACCCGGTCTCCAAGGAGCTGCCGCTGGAGTACGCCGTCGAGATGAACAACCTGATCAAGCTCGAGATGGAAGGAGCGATCGGATAATGAAACAGGAAACCAACGCCGCTGCTACCACGCTCGAGCAGGTCAACGCGATGCCCGCAGCAACCTGGGGCTGGTTGAAAATGAATCAGACCAAGCTCGAGCTCTCTGACGAGCTTGCCGCCGCTCCCGCGGAGGCCGTTGAGGTCGAAGGCTTGGGCGAGCAGTTTTCCGGCGCTGCCGACGCGTTTGGCACCGCCATGAACGCCATGGCCGAGCGCTTCCCCGAGCGCCGCGCCTCCGCCCCCGGTGATGCCGCCGACCGCGCCCGCATCACGCCCGAGACCGAGCTCGACGTGCCCGCCACCTCCGTCTACCAGGCCGGCGCCATCAAGCTCGAGGAGGAGCTCTCCCCTGCTGAAGCCTTCGAAACCGGCATGGGCGAGGCTGCCTACGCCTACTTGGCCGAGCACGCTACCAAGCGCATCGTCATCGATGTGCCCGCATACCAGCACGCCACGGTTACCGTGCGTGTGAGCGGTGTCGATGCCGCCGCGGCCATCGCCGCCATCGACATCGTCGCTCGCCCGCAGGCAACGCTCGACCTGCATATTGCCCTAGACTCTCCTGTTACCGGCGAGGGTGTCGTGGGCTCCGTGCTACGCGTGTGCGCCCACGAGTACGCCACCGTCAACGTGACCTGCGCGCAGACACTCGACGACAGCTGGATCGCACTCGACGACACCGGCCTGTTCCTGGACGAGGGCGCGCGCGTCAACGTGCAGCACACCGTCCTGGGTGCCGGCGCCAGCGCCACCGGCCTTGCCGGCGACCTGCTGGGCGACACCGCCAAGGTGACCATCGATACCGATTACCTGGGCGCCCGCGAGCAGGTGCGCGACTTTAACTACGAGCTGCGCCACCGCGGTCGCAAGACCGAGTGCGAGATCGACGCCAACGGCGTGCTGACCGGCACGTCCAAGAAGGTCTACCGTGGCACCATCGACCTCGTGCACGGCTGCAAGGGTGCAACCGGCACCGAACGCGAGACGGTGCTTTTGGCCAACAAGGGCGTCGACAACAAGACCGTTCCCGTCATTCTCTGTGACGAGGACGACGTCGCCGGCAACCACGGCGCCACCATCGGTCACGTCCGCGACGAGCAGCTGTTCTACCTCGCCTGCCGTGGCCTTGACCAAAACGCCGCCGAGGACCTGTTCATCCGCGCCAAGCTGGAGGACGCCGCGCTTTCCGCCACCGACGAGCGCACCCGCGCCGCCGTCGTCCGCCTAGGCAACAACCTGATCGACAACTTTGAAGAGGAGCTCGCATGATCGACACCGAGCACGTTAAATGCGACACCTGTACCGCCCCCGAGCCCATGGAGCTCGACGCCAGCGACGAGGCTTCGCGCGGCTGGCCCACCGTGGACATCGAGACCAACCCCTACAAGGGCCAGTTCCCGCTGTTCCAGCAGCACCCCGAGATCGCTTTCCTCGATAGCGCCGCCACCGCGCAGCGCCCTGCCCGTGTGCTCGACGCCGAACGCGACTTCTACCAGCGCATGAACGCCAACCCCCTGCGCGGCCTGTACTCGCTGTCCGTCGAGGCCACCGACGCCATCGCGAAGGTCCGCCAGCAGATCGCTGACCTCATCGGCGCCTCACAGGCCAACGAGGTCGTCTTCACCCGCAACACGAGCGAGTCGCTCAACCTGGTCGCTAAGAGCTTTGCGCCCACAGCGCTCGAACCGGGCGACGAGGTCGTCATCACCATCATGGAGCACCACTCCAACCTGATTCCGTGGCAGCAGGTCTGCCGCGAGACCGGCGCCAAGCTCGTCTACCTCTACCCCACCAAGACCGGCCAGCTCACCACCGAGGAGGTTCTTGCCAAGGTGGGTCCCAAGACCAAGATCCTAGCCGTGGGACAGGTCTCCAACGTGCTGGGCGTCGAGAACCCGGTCAAGAACCTCGGCAAACTCGTGCACAAGTACGGCGGCTACCTGGTCGTCGACGGCGCGCAGTCGCTGCCGCACATGCCGGTCGATGTGGCCGACCTGGGCGCCGACTTCTTTGCCTTTAGTGCGCACAAGGCCATGGGCCCCATGGGCATCGGCGTGCTGTGGGGCAAGATGGACCTGCTCAACGCCATGCCGCCCATGCTTACCGGCGGCGAGATGATCGATTCGGTCACCGAGCAGAACGCTGTCTGGGCTCCCGTCCCCGAGAAGTTCGAGGCCGGCACGCAGGACGCCGCCGGCATCTTCGCCACGGGCGCCGCACTCGATTACCTGGTCAACACGGTGGGTTACGAGAACATCCAGGCCCGCGAGCAGGCACTCGTCCACTATCTGATGGGCGAACTCATGCAGCTCGACTTTGTCCAGATCATCGGCTCCATCTATTGGGACAACCACCACGGCGTTGTGAGCTTTAACGTCAAGGGTATCCACCCCCACGATGTCGCGAGCATCATGGACATGGACGGCGTCTGCATCCGCGCCGGTCACCACTGCGCGCAGCCGCTGCTCACCTGGCTGGGCGTCGAGAACCTTGCCTGCTGCCGCGCCAGCGTAGCCTTCTACAACGACAAGGCCGACATCGACAAGTTCATCGCCGGCCTGCATCACGTTTGGAGCACGTTCAATGGGTAATCTGTACACCTCCACCACATTTATGGAGCACAACTCGCACCCCGACTACAAGTACGAGATGGACGCCCCCACGCACGAGCACAACGGCATCAACCCCAGCTGCGGAGACGAGCTCACCTTGCAGCTGCGTGTCGAGAACGGCGTGATCGAGGAGGCCTCCTTTACCGGCCACGGCTGCGCCATCAGTCAGGCCAGCGCCGACATCATGGCCGACCTCATCACCGGCGAGACGGTCGAGGAAGCGCGTCGCTTGGCAGGGCTCTTCCTCGCCATGATCCGCGGCGAACAGCTCTCCGAGGAGGACCTGGAAGATCTGGACGAGGCCGCCCAGCTCCAGGACATCTCGCACATGCCCGCCCGCGTCAAATGCGCCGAGCTCGCCTGGCGCACCCTCGACGGCATGCTCGAGGGACAAGCAAACCACTAGCGTATGCCCCGAATCCAAGGTTTTTGATTGCCGAGCCCCCCGATACGGGCGGCTCTGTTTTTTCTAATGAGCGCGAACGCACAAAGTCCGCGCGTCCGGCACCCCGTCTGTCATTTACCACACAGCCAGACGCGAACACGGGCGTTTTCCACAGCACCAAAGGCCTGCGGCAGGGCCACGAGCACGCCTAGCATCGTCCCATGCCCCATCCAGCTGGGCTCCGATTCGCTTCGCGCCTGCTGCAGACGGGTCCCATAGGGAGCGGCGTGCATTTTTGCGAGTATTCAGCACGCCAAGCTGTGTGTATACGCATCGAAAGCGTTAATCAACGTCTCCAGGCGCATATATAGTGCGTTTTAGAACAAGCATCGTGGTCTCAGGGGCGCAAACATGAGCTTCGGGAGCGCATCGGCAGGCATAAATAGCTTCGGGGCCCGTATGTTGCAAAATTGCGACGGTAGTGGCAGTACCGCGATGCTGAAAACTCCATTTTTTGCACGGCGCAGATGGGGGTAGGCACGGGCAAACCCGGACTGAGCCCTTATTTTATGCAAGATGGCGATTGTTCTATGCATATTAAGAAGTGCAGTTGCCGCACCAAGCTTTTGAACGCTTGTTGCGGCGTATGGACGACCCCATCTGCGGTGCACAGGCGACCCTACATCACGTTTCCGCCAGTCCGCATCGCCGTCCGCGCGCGGGCGCGCACAATACGAGAGACGGTACTTTTGCCAATCCCGGTATAGCGCTCAATCTGGCGCACCGTGAAACCGGCATCGTGCAATCCAAAAATAACGGTATCGCGCTGCGCCGGCGGTGCGGCTTTAACCCCGCGAAGCGGAACCCCGAGCTCCTTCGCCATCTTGCCGGCAAAGGCGTGGCGTTCCCACTCCGTCTCTTTCATATCGCCCAGCGCTGGCTCGCCGCCGTCGGGCGTCGAAAGTGAATAGGCAATAAAGCCCTCGGCAGAACCAAAGAGCTCAAGCACGCAAGAAGGATCAGAAAATCCCCTCGCGACATCAGCCGCGTCACCGTCGTAAGCGCGCAAATGCTCCGCAAAGCTGCTCCAGGGATAACGCTCGATTAGGCTAACGCCCGCCTCCTGTGGATCGGCGTGTACGGAGCGAATAGCCTCCATCACCTGCCAGTCGGTATCGAGCGAGCGCCGGTCAAAACGGTTCTGGAACAGATGGCCTGTGCGCCCCGTGCGTTTATTGAACCGCCGCGCGTACGTCAAAAGCAGCCGGTGCATCGCCGCGCTCATCGCGTCCTCGTAATCTGAAAGCACAAGATGCACGTGATTGCCCATAAGGCACCAGGCGATAACCGTCACGCCCGCCTCGCGGCAGCAGTCGCGTATCAGTTCCAAAAACTCCCACCGGTCTTCGTCGCCCTCAAAGATGGGCTGCTTGCCCGTACCGCGGGCACAGACATGGTAAAAACCGGCAACCGTTCTCCAAACGCGCTGCATGGCGCTCCCTTCGCCGGGATCTGCTTGCCATCCAATACAGCACGATTGAAGCGTGCCATCAAAACATTCACGCAAAACAATACACTCGCGCGGCCAAAGGCAGTAAACAGGCGGCGAACGGCACCGTTGCAACAGGTCACCCCCTGCAACGCTTACAAGAGCTGACCAAAAGCTTGCCCAAGACGGACCCCCTCTACGGAAGTTCGCGACCACAGAACATAGAGTTAAAACGCTTCAATTAAAACTTCCGGACTTCTCGCTACGAAAACTGAGCCGTTCGCCGAATATTCCGTGCATTTCGCGGTATTATAGGGGCTGCATGTCATGTCCCTTTCGAAGGGTCGCCCGGCAATCGCCAGCCACGACCCCCAGACGGGACGCCAACACGATAGAGAGGAGAGGCATGCAGTACTCACAGGAAGTGGAGAACATGTGCCCCGTTGCCAAGGGTGCATACCACGGCCCCGCACCCATCCCCGAGGAGGGCAAGTGGGTCCAGGCTAAGGAGATTTCCGACATCTCCGGTCTTACGCACGGTGTGGGTTGGTGCGCACCTCAGCAGGGCGCCTGCAAGCTCACGCTGAACGTCAAGGACGGCATCATCGAGGAGGCCCTCGTTGAGACCATCGGCTGCTCGGGCATGACCCACTCTGCCGCCATGGCTTCCGAGATCCTTCCCGGTAAGACCATCCTCGAGGCCCTCAACACCGACCTCGTCTGCGACGCCATCAACGTTGCTATGCGCGAGATCTTCCTGCAGATCGTTTACGGCCGCAGCCAGACCGCGTTCTCCGAGGGCGGCCTGCCCGTGGGCGCCTCCCTCGACGACCTCGGCAAGGGCCTTCGCTCTCAGGTCGGCACCATGTTCGGCACCAAGGCCAAGGGCGCTCGTTACCTCGAGCTCGCTCAGGGCTACGTCACCCGCATGGCTCTCAACGACAAGAACGAGATCATCGCATTCGAGTTCCTGAACCTCGGCAAGTTCACCGACGCCGTCAAGGCCGGCAAGACCCCCGAGGAGGCCATCGCTGGCGCTATGGGCCACTATGGTCAGTGGGAGAACGCTGCCAAGTACATCGACCCGCGCACCGACGAGGAGACTCACTCCGTCGCCAGCGTGTTCCCGGTTCACGAGTAGAAAGGGAGGGAAATAACTATGACTGTTACGTTCGAAGGTTACGAGCGCCGCGCTGACAAGATCAACAAGTGCCTCGCCGACAACGGCATCGCCTCCCTCGAGGAAGCTCTGCAGATCTGCACCGACAAGGGCTTCAACCCGCGTGAGATCGTCAACAACACCCAGTCCATCGCCTTCCAGAACGCCGAGTGGGCCTACACCCTCGGTTGCGCTCTCGCTGTCAAGCGTGGCGCCAAGACCGCTTCTGAGGCTGCCGCCATCATCGGCGAGGGCATCCAGGCCTTCACCGTTCCCGGCTCCGTCGCCGAGGACCGCAAGGTCGGTCTGGGCCACGGCAACCTGGGCGCTATGCTGCTCTCCGACGACACCGAGTGCTTCGCCTTCCTGGCTGGCCACGAGTCCTTCGCTGCCGCTGAGGGCGCTATCGGCCTGGCTCTGAACGCCAACAAGGCTCGCAAGAAGCCGCTGCGCGTTATCCTCAACGGTCTGGGCAAGGACGCCGCTCAGATTATCGCCCGCATCAACGGCTTCACCTACGTGAAGACCCAGTTCGACTACTACACGGGCGAGCTCAAGGTCGTCGAGACCATCCCCTACTCCGATGGTCCCCGCGCTGCCGTTAACTGCTACGGTTCCGATGACGTCCGCGAGGGCGTTGCCATCATGTGGCACGAGAACGTCGACATCTCGATCACCGGTAACTCCACCAACCCCACGCGCTTCCAGCACCCCGTCGCTGGCACCTACAAGAAGGAGCGCCTCGAGGCTGGCAAGAAGTACTTCTCCGTCGCTTCTGGTGGCGGCACTGGCCGTACCCTGCACCCGGACAACATGGGCGCCGGCCCTGCCTCTTACGGCATGACCGACACCATGGGCCGCATGCACTCCGACGCCCAGTTCGCCGGTTCTTCCTCCGTGCCTGCGCACGTCGACATGATGGGTCTCATCGGCATGGGCAATAACCCCATGGTCGGTGCCACCGTCGCCTGCGCTGTCGCCGTCGAGGAGGCCCTCAAGGCCTAGTCGCGCCCGCGCGATGCTCACATAGTTGAGCTTTGGAGCCGCTACCTTTTAAGGTGGCGGCTCTTTTTGTTTACGCTGTCGCAGGGCAGCTAATGCCGATATATCAGTTGGGGCGAAATACGAGATGTGATGAGACGGAGCGTCAGAACGTCCATGACGCCCACCTGCCATATTTGCCCTTTACCGATTTGCCGAGTCTTTGCGGCTCCATTGCCGATCACCCATGCGACAATGCGCCGGACGAGAAAGGAATCCGATGGAATCGACTGATGTACTGGTAATTGGATCTGGCATTGCGGGCCTTTGCGCCGCCATCGAAGCGGCACGCACGGGCGCAACCGTCGCTGTGGCAAGCGCCGGCAAGACTATGAGTGGATCGAGCTTCTTCCCCGGAACCTGGGGCCTGGGGCTTATCGGACCCGTTAACGAAGACGACGAACAAGACCTCATCGATACCATCCAGACCGTTGGTGGCGGCGTCGCCGACCCCGAGCTTGTCCAGACGTTTGTCCACAGCATTCCCCAAGCAATTGAATGGCTCGAGCAAGACCTAGGCGTTGAGCTCCAGCGTCCGCAAAGCGCTGAGAGCGCCCAGCAAAAGCAATTTATCCCCTGTTTTGACCACAAGACGCGCATGTGGCGCGGCCTCACCCGTAAGCCCCTTGAGGACGCTCTGACGACCCGGATCGAGTCGCTCGGCATTCGCCTGCTCCCCCGCCATGAGCTTATCGACCTTGTTGAAGATACGGACGGAAAGATTGTCGGTGCCACGCTCTACGACCGGACAAACGAGCGTCTCGTGCCTATGGCAGTCAAGGCCACTATCATCGCTGCGGGCGGCACGGGTGGCCTGTTCGAGCGCAGCCTCACTTCCGCCGACGTGCTCAGCTCATCACAGGCTATCGCGCTGGCGCACGGTGCGTCCCTTACTAATATAGAGTTCATGCAGATGATGCCCGGCTTCATTGAGCCCAAGCGAAACCTTGTTTTTAACGAGAAGACCTGGCGCTACGTCAAGTTCGACCAGCCGGTCGATATCGCCGACGATAAGCTCGACGATCTGCTCGAGCAACGCTCCGGATATGGTCCCTTCACTTCGCGTCTGGATTCTCGCGCTATCGACCTAGCCATCGACCAAGCGGGAGCCGAAGGCCTGGCGCTCCACTACGACTTCCCCCGCGAGGACGTCCCCGAGTTTGTGCAGACCTTTGCCACCTGGCTACAAGACGAGCACGGCATCGCGCCGACCGACGAGATGCGCGTGGCGATGTATGCCCACGCCGCCAACGGCGGTATCAAAATCGACAAGACCGCGTACACGGGCGTTGAGGGCCTCTACGCCTGCGGTGAGGCAACAGGCGGCATGCACGGCGCCGACCGCATCGGCGGCTTGTCGAGTGCCAATGGCATCGTATTCGGGCGCATCGCGGGCGCATCGGCAGCTCGAGCAGCGCTGGACGCTCCCGAGGCGGCCGCTCCGATGGATATCGCCCTCCCTCAGTATGGCATTGCCACAACAGATGCCGAACGCCTGACACGCAGCCTTAAGCACACGATGAGTACCTATTGCATGATCAACAGAACCGAAGCAGGTCTATCCAAGGCTCTGCAACAGCTTGAAAGCCTGCAAGACGAGGCAACGGCGCTGAGCAAGCCACACGCCAATGACAGCGAAATCGCAGCCCTCGCCCGCCTGCAATCGCAGATTCAACTAGCACAGGAAATGGTCAAAGCCATGCGCAAGCGAACCGAAAGTCTCGGATCGCACTATCGAGCGAATTAAACTGGACACCTATCTAAAGCAAAACACAACTAATCGATATCTATGGGCCCCGTGAACTCGAAGTGGCACGGGGCCCATTCGTGTCCGCACGGCAGCGTATCCTTATTCTTAGTACAGAGCGGGCAAAGCGCGCATAGACAATAGATCAGCGAGGAGGAGATATGGACAGTAGAGATATCGAGAAGTGGCGTGTCGAACTTGATAGCTGCGCCAATGTGGAAGACGGCGTTGAGTATTGGCTCGCACGCGATTTAATGGAACCCATGGGATACACTCGATGGGAGAACTTCGCCGAAGTTGTTAAGAGGGCAAAAGTCTCGTGCGAAACAAATAAAACTCCAGTTGATTCCCATTTTCGTGACACCACGAAAATGATAACTGCCGGTGTCGCCGCTCGCGCGGTTAAAGACTACAAGCTTACGCGCTATGCATGCTATTTAATCGCCCAAAACGGAGATTCAAACAAGCCAGAGATCGCGCTCGCCCAGGCATACTTTGCCGTGCAGACGCGCCGCCAAGAGCTCATAGAGCAGCGCTTCGCAGAGATTCAGCGCTTACAGGCGCGCCACTCGCTATCCGATTCAGAGAAACAGCTCTCGGGTATTGCGTTCAAACGCGGCGTGGACTCCAAAGGATTCGCGATCATCAAGTCGAAGGGCGACGAAGCGTTATTCGGCGGCAGAAGCACGGCGGAAATGAAGCAGCAGCTCGGCATATCCAAGAGCGCGGCATTGGCGGACAGGTTAGCCGATGTCCTCATCAAAGCAAAGGACCTTACGAACTCGATGACGGCCTTCAACGCCGAGGAACACGACCTGTACGGTCTGGACCAGATCAAGCAAGAGCACGTCGAGAACAACACAAGCGTGCGTGGCAGCCTCATCGACCGCGGAATTGTCCCCGAGAACCTGCCACCTGCCGAGGATACAAAAAAGCTCGAGCGTCGCGTGAAGGCAGCGGAGAAGAAACTCAAGGAAGGTACTGACGGTTTTACCGATCCCCAGGGTAGACTCGATCTGTGAAAGCGGCCGTGCCCTTTCGGGTTCGACCCCATGAAAGGTCAACAAAAAAGACGGCCAACTTTCGTTGACCGTCTAAACATGCTTTGGTGGGCCGTCAGGGGGTCGAACCCTGGACCTTGGGATTAAGAGTCCCCTGCTCTACCAACTGAGCTAACGACCCGATATCAACACGAAGCAAGAACTGGGGTGGGTAAAGGGACTCGAACCCTCGACCTACGGGACCACAACCCGTCGCTCTAGCCAACTGAGCTACACCCACCGTGTCCTGTGCGCTTCGCGCTCGACTATTATTGCAAGGAACGCCACGCGATGCAAGCCCCAATTTTCAAGAATTTTGAAAAGAGTTTTTCGAGCCCGTTTCGAGCAAATCCCACCGGTTCCATAGGAGTAAACTTGCTCCACCCAATGCTCGAAAGGATAGGCATGAAAGAACTCTCCAACCGCACGGCGGCGTTTACCGATTCGGTCATCCGCCGCATGACGCGCATCTCCAACAAGTATGGTGCCGTCAACCTGTCGCAGGGCTTCCCCGATTTCGATCCCCCGGCGCAGCTGCTCGATAGCCTCAGCACCATTGCCACCGACCCCAAGCCGCTTTACCACCAGTACTCCATCACCTGGGGCTCCCAGGCCATGCGCGAGGCGCTTGCCGCCAAGCAGGAGCACTTTATGGGCATGCCGATCAACCCCAACGAGAACATCGTGGTCACCTGCGGCTCCACCGAGGCCATGATGGCCGCCATGATGACGGTCACGAACCCCGGCGACAAGGTCGTCATCTTCTCGCCATTCTACGAGAACTACGGCGCCGACACGATCCTTTCGGGTGCGGAGCCTATCTACGTGCCGCTCAACCCGCCCACCTTTGACTTTGACCGTGAGGTCCTGGAGGCGGCCTTCCGCGACAACGATCCCAAGGCGATCGTTCTATGCAACCCGTCCAACCCCTGCGGCAAGGTCTTTACCCGCGAGGAGCTCACCCTTATCGCCGACCTGTGCAAAAAGTATGACGCCTACTGCATCACCGACGAGGTCTACGAGCACATCGTCTACGCGCCCCACGAGCACGTGTACATGGCCACGCTGCCCGGCATGTTTGAGCGCACCATCAGCTGCAGCTCGCTATCCAAGACCTACTCCATCACCGGCTGGCGCCTGGGCTACACCATCGCTCCTGCCGAAATCACCGAGCGCATCAAAAAGGTTCACGACTTCCTCACCGTGGGCGCCGCCGCTCCCCTGCAAGAGGCCGTCGTCACCGCCCTCAACTTCGACGACAGCTATTACCAGGAGGTCCTCGACCTCTACACCGCCAAGCGCGACCTATTCTGTCAGGGACTCGACAGCATCGGACTCACGCACAACGTGCCGCAGGGCGCCTACTACGTGATGATGGATATCTCGGAGTTTGGCTATAACAGCGACCTCGACTTCTGCGAGGATTTGGCCTCCAAGGTGGGCGTGGGCGCCGTGCCCGGCTCGAGCTTCTTCCGCGAGCCCGTCAACCATCTGATTCGTTTCCACTTTGCCAAACGAGACGAGACGCTTAACGCGGCACTGGAGAACCTCAAGTCTCTGCGTGATAAAATCGAACCGCGCGGGTAAGGACGGTCAGTAACTAAAGGCACTAAAGAAACCTCGTGAACCCGTTGGGCCACGAGGTTTCTTTTTATAGCGACCTCATTTATTTTTTTGAGCGCTATACTTTAGTCACGGAGCAACTCGTCCCAGAGAGGGACGCTATGGCAGAGCAGCAGCTTATCGGAGCGCTCGAGGCCGGCGGCACAAAGATGGTGTGCGCCACGGGCTATGCGGACGGCACGGTCCTGGAGCGCGAGCAGATTGCGACCACAACCCCGCAGGAGACCGTTGAGGCCGTCAACGCATGGTTTGCAGACAAAGGCATCGCCGCCCTGGGCATCGGAGCTTTTGGCCCCACCGCAGTCAACCCCGCCTCGCCCCAGTACGGCAAGATCTTGGAGACCCCCAAGACGGCATGGCGCTACTTTGACCTGCTGGGCACCATTCAAAACGAGCTCGACATTCCCTGCGGCTACGATACCGACGTCAACGTCGCCTGCTTGGGCGAGGTCACCTTTGGTTGCGCCCAAGGCCTCACGGACGTGGTGTATCTGACCATCGGCACCGGCGTGGGCGCCGGCGTGCTTTCGGGCGGCCAGCTCGTGCACGGCATGATGCACCCCGAGGCCGGTCACATCCTGGTCACGCGCGACCCGCGCGACACCATTGGCGAGCACAGCGGCTGCCCCTTCCACGACAACTGCCTCGAGGGCCTCATCGCTGGCCCCGGCGTTAAAAAGCGCTGGGGTGGCAAGAGCGCCGGAGAGATGGCCGATGACCCGGAGGCCATGGACCTGCTCGCCGGCTATCTGGCGCAGGCGCTCATGACCTACATCCTGTGCTACGCACCGCAGAAGATCGTCATCGGTGGCGGCGTGGCCGACCACACCCCCATCGTGCCGCTCGCACGCAAGAAGTGCGCCGAGATGCTCAACGGCTACATCGTCACGCCCGAGATGGCCGACATCGATAACTACATCGTCAACAACAGCCTCGAGGGCAAGCAGGGCATTATGGGCTGCCTGGCCCTGGGCGCACAGGCGCTTCAGTAGCAGACGCACCCACAGGACGTGGCGCGCCCGGCAAATCCGACCTACGGAACGACGCCACCACGCCTCATATAAGCTCTCAAATAAAAAAGGCCGCCTAGGACCAAACAATACGTCCTAGGCGGCTTTTTTGGCACATATCAGCGACCGTAAGAGATATCGGAGCACAACGCCCGTTGCCGCTCCACAGCGGTCGATCATCACATCGGTGATCATGCCGGCGCGTCCCGGCACAAAGAGCTGAATCGTCTCGTCGATCGAGGGAATCAGCAGCAGGAACACTGCCGTGGGCAGCAGCACGTCAAAGGTGCGTCGGCCCTCAAAATCAAAGGCGTGCGTTGCCAGGATGCCGAGCACCAAATACTCGGTAAAATGCGCGCACTTACGAACAACAAAGTTGGTCACCCATTCATATGGAAGTCCCACGCCGTGCAGGAAACCGCGGATAGCTTCCATGACCGTTAGGCTCAGTGAGCCCGACCCCGAGCCGGGAACCAGCGAATTGCCCCAGATCAAGAGCGCCATCAGGCAGGTTACGACCGCCCATTTTCGATTGATCTTAACCATGCAGAAGTTATGCCTCCGCACGGAGCGGCGCGAAGCTGGCGGTACCGCCCTCGATAACGCTCAGATAGGCACGGCCCGTACGCTTGGCGGTAGAGGACTGAAGACGCTCGATCTCTTCCTCGAGGATCTGATTGACGCGCTCGTGACGACGATTTTCCATAATGCCGGCGGCAATAGCCTCGGCCCGCTCGATGCTCTCACGCGAGATACGGGCAGTATCCTCGGGGAACACAGCGCTGTGACGGCCGACATAGGCGGGGGCAGCAGGCTGAGGGGCAGCGACGGGAGCGGGGGCTGAAACAGGAGCAGGCTCGTCAATCTCATCCAGAATCGCGGTGGCAGCGGCCCACATGTCCTCGTGGCCCGAGTAATCGGCCATGGGGACATCAACCTCGAGCGAGGCGTCCGGAAGGTCGCCGGTGTCGATGCGATCTTGGGCATCAATCGATGCGGTGATGGCTGCAGGCTCATCGAGGTCATCGAGATCGATGTCCGCGGCACCGGAAATGATAGGCATGCTGGCGAGGTTTGCGTTGTACGGCGCAGCCTCAGCCGCCTGCTGCTGGGCAGGAGCGCCCCAAAGCGAGCTTTCGGCGGCACGGCGGGCGGCAACGGCCTCCTCGTCCGCGGTCATGGCTTCATCAACGTACGAATTATCGGCAGAAACGTTCGCGTCCGCCGAGGTAGCGCTGTAGGCGTTATTGGCTGCCGCGTTGGCAACGAGTGCCACGAAAGCCGCCGTGCTGCCCGCAGGGGCGGCCTGGGAGCCCGACACGGCGCGTGCCGCGGCGGCGATATCATCGCGATTGAAGGAGCCGGTCTGCCCGCCGTTGGTGAGCTCGTCGATGGCGACTTGATAGACGTCGCGCGAGCGTGCAGGGTCGCAGCTCACCGGCGAATCGTCGTCGAGCATGCTGTCGATCATGGACCAAGCCTCGGCCTCGTCCATAGCATCTGCGGCTCGAGCGATGGTAGGGACACCATCATCGGCATGACGGCGCTGGAACGCACCAGTCAGGCCGGAAAGGAATGCCGAGGTAGACTGCTCCGACTGAGCCTGAGAAGCAGAAGCCGCAGCGTACGGAATCGCATCCTGCTGCTGAGCTGGAATCGAGGCGGTCTTGAACTCGCTTTGATGCTGATTGAGATTGGCGGCACCGCCCATGGCATCGGGCTGGAACAGACGCTCTTCACGCTGCGCACGATACTCGGAGATACCCAGCGAGGCGGCATAGATACCCACGCCCGCCACCGCGCCCACGGCGAAGGGAACTGCACCCGCCACGACCGTCTCGTTCACCGACGAAAACGGCAGCGTCGCGGCATACATAACCACGGGAGCGGCAAGGCCGATCCCGCACGAAAGTCCGGCAAGGACTGCTCGTTGTGTTGCATCAGAAGAAGCCATGAGCTCTCCCCATCTTCCAGCACCCAAATCGCATCATTCAGTTGGCTGCGCGAGAGAAGATGAAGCGGGGCTATGCCCCAAAGCAACGGTATATGGTTCGTTTCATCTGCGTTTTCCGTCGCGAAGCTTAAAAGTTATTATGCGAAACCGTCCTGTCGATTGCAAGTGACGATGTCGGATTGAAACGGGAAACCTGCTGCTCGTCGGTCTTACGGTCAAAAATAAGCGCGGAGCGGCGATATGGAAAAGGGCCGAGGCTCAAAGCCCCGACCCTTTATCGCATTGATGACTATCGCTGCGTGTGGATGACAACCTAGAACGTCTGCTCGTAGTCGCTGTGTTTTTTGGCCGAACGCACCAAGAATTCCTGGTTGGTGTTGGTGCCCTTAAGACCCTTGATAAACGATGCGGCTGCGCGCTCGGTGTTGTTCATGCCGGCAAGAATGCGACGCAGACCAAAGACAAACGGACGCATCTGCTCGTCGACCAACAGGTCCTCGTTACGCGTACCGGAGGCAACGGGGTCGATAGCCGGGAAGATGCGGCGGTCGGCCAGGTCGCGGTCGAGCTTAAGCTCCATGTTGCCGGTGCCCTTGAACTCCTCAAAGATGACCTCGTCCATCTTGGAACCGGTGTCGATGAGGGCAGAGGCCAGGATGGTGAGCGAGCCACCGTTCTCGATATTACGGGCTGAGCCCAGGAAGCGCTTGGGAGGATACAGTGCCGCCGAATCGACGCCACCCGAAAGGATGCGGCCTGAGGCGGGCGCCGCCAAGTTGTAGGCGCGGGCAAGACGCGTGATGGAGTCGAGCACCACCACGACGTCGCCACCCAGCTCCACGATGCGCTTGGCGCGCTCGATGACGAGCTCTGCCACGCGAGTGTGGTTGTCGGCGGGCATATCGAAGGTCGACGCCACAACCTCGCCCTTGATGGAACGCTGCATATCGGTGACCTCTTCGGGGCGCTCGTCGACGAGCAGGCAGATGAGGTGCACCTCGGGGTTGTTAATCGAGATAGACTGGCAAATCTTCTTGAGGATCGTGGTCTTGCCGGCCTTGGGCGGGGACACGATCAAGCCACGCTGACCCTTGCCGATCGGCGACACGATGTCGATGGCGCGACCGGTAATGGAGTCCTTGCCGTGCTCCATGCGCAGCGGCTCGTTGGGATAGACCGGGGTGAGGTCACCAAACTTGGGGCGGTTGCGAATCTGCTCGGGGTCCAGACCGTTGACGGTCGTGATTTTGGCGAGGCCGGCGCGCTTGTCGCCGCCACGCGAGGGGCGCAGCGAGCCCTCGATGACGTCGCCCGTGCGCAGGCGCGCGGAGCGGATGAGGTAGGCGGGCACGAAGGCGTCGTCGTTGGACTTCATGTAGCCATGGGCATGGATGATGCCGGAGCTGTCCGGGCGAATCTGCAGGATGCCCTTGATGTCGCGGAAGCCCTCGGCCTTCGCGGCGGTGACGTAGATCTCCTCGACGAGCTCGGCTTTCTTCTTGCCGGTGGTCTCGATCTCGAACTCCTTGGCCTTCTCACGAAGTTCGGCGACCTTCATGGCAGCGAGCTCCTCACGCGAAAGCGTGGGCTCGGTGGGGGCGGCGTTACGCTCCTTGTTGCGCTGTTTGCGATCGCGCTGGCGGTTGCGACGGTCGTTGTTGCGCTCGTCCTTGCGCTCGTTGCGCTCCTCGTTGCGCTTGTGCTGGCGACGGTTGGGGCGAGCGTTGTCATCGGCCTCAGCGGGCGCGGCGCCATCGGTTGCGGCGGCGTCGGCATTGGCCGCAGCGGCGTCATTGGCCTCGGCGCCGGAATCGACCTGCGCTTCGACATCAGCCTGCTGCTCGGACGCCTTGGCCTTAGCGGACTTCTTACGACCGCGCTTGGGCTTCTCGGACGCAGGCTGTTCGACGTCCTGGGGCTCGGCGGCATCAGTCGATGCATCGGCGGTCGTCTCGGCGGAATCCTCGGACGAACCCTTCTTGGCAGCCTTGGCCTTGGACGTGCGCTTAGCAGCAGTACGATGGCTGCGACCAGGACGGACGTCGGCGGGCTCGACATCGGCGGGAGCGGCCTCGGAAGTCGTAGCATCCTGGACGAGTGCGTCGGCAGCGGTTGCAGACTCGGCGGTCGCCGCAGCATCCCGAGCGGCTGCGGCTGCGGCTGCGGCCTTCTCTGCCTCGACGAAGGCCTTGGGCTTGCGACCGCGACGGTGCGGGCGCAAAGCCGGATCAACAACGGGAACTTCGCTGGCCTCGACAGGCGCAGCGGGCTCAGCAGGCGATGCGCCCTCCCCTGCCGCGGAACGAACCGAAGCCTCGGTGAGCTCGGGGGTTACCTGTTCAGCAACCTGCTCGGCCTTAGCAGCCGTGCGACGGCGTGTGCGCGGTGCCGGCTTCTCGGTCGGCTGGTCGGCGGCAGGCGTCTCGGGCACAGACGGAGCTGCGAGCTCGGTCAGAGCCGCGGCCTCGCGCTCGGCAGCACGACGGCGGGCGCGCACCACCTGAGCCTCGCTAATCTGCGCCAACGCACGTGCCTGTGCGACCTCATCGGAAATCGGCGCCGAGGAGTCAGCTGCAACGGTGCGCTTGGCGCGCGTCGTGCGCGTGGTACGGCGCTTGGGCTTGGTGACCTCCTCGCCGTCAGCGGCAGGCCTGGTCGTGCGGCGCGTACGCTTGGGCTTTGCCGGAGCAGCCTCCTCACCAGTTGCAGGCACGGCCTTCTCAGCCGCTGCAGGCGTAGGCGTCGAAGCAGCCTTAGGCGTCTCAGGAGCCGAGGCTTGCGCGGGCGCCGCGACCTGGTCCGACGCAACCGGTGCAGCGGGAGCGGCCTGCGTCGTCGTTATTTCGTTTTCTTGCTGTTGATCAGACACAGTGTTTGCTCAACTTTCTTTTCAAGCCCTGTGATCACATGCTCCCTGCATAAACCTTCAGGGCGGCTAAACAGTCTAGTTCCGTTCAAAACGACGGACATCATTGATCTGTATCGAGATGATTGCGTCATATACGCAGCGTTAGTGTAACACAACCGCAACCACCTGCAACTTAGTCATTGGACGTTCTTAAACGCCCAGTCATCAGGGACACTCCTCCTCAAAAGCGCCTTGAAATGTCGCGCCAGAGGAGTGAAGCCGTGGCACCCGGAATAGCCGCGCCACAAATCGCGCCCATCTACTACGTTTGCACCCGAGCCCCTGACCATACCCTTGTTTTTTCAAAAACAACGAGTCTGCTACCTGCGGTTTTAATATCGTACTTTTCGGCATGGTTCGGGATATGCGTCCAAACGTAGGAGATGAGCCCAATTCGTGGCGGACGGTATCCCGCCACCCCTCCGCGAGACAAAAATGATCCATTTTCCTCCGTCCCCAAGGGACAATTTTCAAAACTACGCCGGATTACGGGGCCAGAATGCTGCAAGCCAACCATGCCCTGCATTTTCTAGAAACAATAAGCCATCTACCTGCGGGTTTAATTTTGCCATTGGCACCATGGTCGCCAGTTGGCGATTCAGCCCAGTAAACCGGTATAGTTGCGATTTGGTAGCATTTCCCAGCAAACCAAATAGTCTCACCAAACGCAAAAAGCCCGACCTCCATATGGGAGATCGGACTTTCAAGGCTCAGTTAAACCAAACCTGCGCGGTCAAATGACCCGTAGCTTACATCTGCTCGGGAGCGGAGACACCAACGAGGGTGAGCACCAGGGCGAGCGTCACGCGGACGGCGTCGCAAGCGGCCAGACGGGCACGCGAAAGCTCGGGGTCGACGGGACGGCCCTCGCTCGGCAGCACCTGGCAGGCAGCATAGAAGCTGTGGAAGTCACCAGCGAGTTCCTCGGCAAAGTGCGTCAGACGGAACGGGGCGCGGTCGCGAGCGCAGCTGGCGATCAGGTCGGTGAGCTCGTTGAGCTTACGCGAAAGGGCGAGCTCGGTCGGGTCGGTCAACAGCGAGTAATCGACGTTCTCACCGATGGCCTTGGCGGCAACGGCCTTCATGCCCATCTCGTCGGCCTGCTCAGGCGTTACGTCAGCGGCACGGCGCAGGATGGAGCAGACGCGAGCGTGAGCGTACTGCACGTAGTACACCGGGTTGGAGTTGTCGCGCTTCTTAACGGCCTCGATGTCGAAGTCGACCATCTGGTTGGAGCTCTTGGAGATGAGCGTGTAGCGAGCGGCATCGGAACCGACCTCGTCGACGAGCTCCTGCAGGGTCACCATGGTGCCCTTGCGCTTGGACATACGGACGGGCTTGCCGTTGCGCAGCAGGTTGACGAGCTGGCCCAGCAGAACCTCAAACTTTCCGGGATAGCCAAGAGCGTCGCAGACGCAGCGGACGCGCTCGATGTAGCCGTGGTGGTCGGCGCCCCAGATGTCGATGACGTGGTCGACGCGCTGGAACTTATCCCAGTGATAGGCAACGTCGGAGGCGAAGTAGGTGTACTCGCCGTCGGACTTGATCAGGACGCGGTCCTTGTCATCGCCCAGGTCGGTGGAGCGGAACCACAGGGCGCCGTCCTTGGTGTAGAGGTAGCCCATCTTGTCGAGCTTCTCAAAAGCGCGGTCGACGGCGGAGGTGCCGGCGGTCTCGCCCTCGGTGTCCTTCACGTACAGCGAGCGCTCGGAGTACCAACGATCGAAGTCGCAGTTGACGGCGTGGCAGAGGTCGCGCATGTTATCGACCATCTTTACATAGCCGCGCTCGCGGAAGCTCTCCATGCGCTCCTGAGGATCGGCGTTGACCCACTTATCGCCGTCGGTGCGCCAGAACTCGGCGGCCTCGTCGATGATGTAGTCGCCGCCGTAAGAGTCCTTGCCCAAGGTCTCGGCAAAGTTGTCCTGATACGGATGGGTCTCGGGGTGCTCGTCGTTCTCGTCGGCAACAAAGGCGTCACGGTCGGCGATCAGCAGCTTGTGAGCCTCCTCGATATCAACGCCCTGCTTGGCGATGATGTCGGCAAGCTGCATATAGCGCGTGCTGATGGAGTTGCCGAAGGTGTTCATCTGAGAGCCGTGGTCATTGATGTAGAACTCACGCTGGATGTCGTAACCGGCGTGGTCCATAACGCGGCAGAGCGAATCGCCCAGCGCGGCCCAGCGGCCGTGGCCGATGTGCATGGGGCCGACGGGGTTGGCGGAAACGAACTCGACCTGGGTCTTCAGACCACCACCGACGTTGGACTTAGCGAAGTCCATGCCCTTCTCGCGAGCCTCGCCAAAGATGGCATTCTTGACGGCAACGGAGAGGTAGAAGTTGATGAAACCGGGGCCTGCGATCTCAACCTTCTCGATCGCGGGATCCTCGGGCATATGGGCAACGATGGCCTCGGCGATCTTGCGCGGGGCGCAGTGGGCCAGCTTGGCGGACTTCAGGGCCATGGTAGAGGTCCACTCGCCATGAGAAGTGTCAGCCGGTCGCTCGATAGCGCAATCGTCAAGTTCAAATGCGGAAAGGTCGCCGGCCTCCTGGGCCGCAGCAAGCGCAGCGCGTACCAGCTCTTCAATCTTCTCGGGCATAGATCCTCCTTGTGTTAAAGCCCCCGAGCTCTTGGTCGCTCGTAGGGCAAAAGCCAGAGTTTGTAGCACTCTATCACAAGCGACGGACACTGTCGCAGGGTAAAGCCAATCGAAATTGCATATGCACAAAATTGACTACAGCTTGTATGGACTCACTCAAAGATGCCGGTTTGCCTGCAGATTATGCACGCGTTGAAAATGCATAAAGGTGTGAACGAGCTGTGTCTTTTATCGAATACTCTTACCTATCGGAGTTGTGTGCTTTTCCTGCATAAAGCGAGGATTTGCGCACGTCAGCGTGTTATTCTAGACATACGTAAATTCGTATAAGTTGGAGGTAGCATGTTCTCAATCGGTCAACACGTCATTCATCCGGGTCAGGGAGTCTGCACCGTCGTCGGTTTTAGGGACGACACGCCGCAGCCCATGTTGTTGCTCGAGGCCAAGCAGGGGCATGCGCAGACGATCCTTATGTACCCCGTGGCGCAGGCCGACCGTCTGCATGCCGCCATCTCTCAGCAAGATGCCGAGCATCTGCTGAGCCACTATGACGAGCTGGAGTGCGACACCTTTACCGAGCGCAACAGCTCGCTTGAAGAGACACACTTTAAGCAGCAGCTCAAGCTGGGCGCGCCCGAGACGGTCCGCGTGGCAAAGACCATGATGCACCGCATTCGCCAGGCCGAGGAAGCCGATAAAAAGCCCAGCTCCTACTACATGCGCGTACTCAAGGAGGCCAAGCGCCGCTCCATCGAGGAGTTCGCCGTGGCCTTGGGCGTCACCGAGGAGGACGCCGAAGCTCGCCTAGCCCGAGCCGCCCTCAACTAACCCATCCGCGCCAAAAACCACCACAAAGGGAACAGGCACCTTTGTGGTGGTTTTCTTGTTCTAGTAGTATTCATTCTTATCGATACCCACGAGCACAAGGAGTCTCTTATGGCAGAGCCGCTTACCGCCGGAATCACCCGCGACCGCGCGTTCGAACTGCTCAACGAACACAACAAGGACCCGTTCCACATCACCCATGGCGAGACGGTCGAGGGCACTATGCGCTACTTTGCGCGCGAGTTCGACCCCGAGAACGAGGAGTTTTGGGGCATCGTCGGTCTGCTGCACGACCTGGATTGGGAGGAGCATGAGGACGACCCCATGAACCACACCATCTATGCTGCCGAGATTCTTGAGGGCGAAGGTGCGTCTCCCGAGCTCATTCGCGCCATCCAGACGCACACGTCGGACTTCAACACCTCGCTGCCCAAACCCGAGCTGCAGATGGAAAAGATCCTGTTTGCCTGCGATGAGCTCACCGGCCTGATCGGAGCCGCCGTCGTCATGCGCCCGAGCAAGAGCGTCATGGACTTTACGACCAAGTCGCTCAAGAAGAAGTTCAAGGACAAGCGCTTTGCCGCCGGCTGCTCGCGTGACGTGATTTCGCAGGGCGCCGAGATGCTGGGCTGGGAGCTTCCCGAGCTCTTCGACCGTACCATCGCGGCCATGCAATCCTTCGCTCCCGATCGCGACACCTTCCAGGCCTAACCGCCCACGCCACCTATAACCACCGCAAAGGGGACAGGCGCCTTTGTGGTGGTTTTTCGTTTGCAACAGGTTTAGGGACGGACCTGGCCGGTGCCGCGGAGCTTGTATTTGTAGGTAGTGAGGGCCTCGGCGGCAAAGGGGCCGCGGGCGTGGAGCTTTTGGGTCGAGATGCCGATCTCGGCGCCCAGGCCAAACTCGCCGCCGTCGGTGAAGCGCGTGCTGGCGTTGGCATACACGGCCGAGGCATCGACCGCGTCCAGGAAGCGCTCGCAGGCATCCTCGTCCTCGGCAACGATGGCCTCGGAGTGCATGGTGCCGTAGCGGTTGATGTGCGCGATGGCTTCGTCCTCGTTCGCCACGACCTTCACGCTCATCTCGAGCGCCAGATACTCGCGGCCCCAGTCCTCCTCAGTCGCGGCAACATAGTCGTCGCCCTCGGCAAGCCCGGCGGCAGCGCATGCGGCGCACGTGGCCTCGTCGCCGTGAATCAGCACGCCGTGGTCGTGCAGCACGGCAACGACCGCCGGCAAAAACGAATCCGCCACGGCACGGTCGACCAGCAGCGACTCGGCGGCATTGCACACGCCCACGCGCTGCGTCTTAGCGTTGACGATAATGTTGAGCGCCTTGTCAAAATCGGCGGATTCATGCACGTAGATGTGGCAGTTGCCTGTGCCCGTCTCGATCACCGGCACAAGCGACTCGCGCACGCAGCGCTGGATCAGGCCCGCACCGCCACGCGGAATGAGCACATCGACAATACCGCGGAGCTTCATGAGCTCGCCAGTGGCCTCGCGGTCGGTGGACTCGATCATCGACACGGCCTCGCGCGGGAAGCCCTTGGCCTCGAGCGCATCGGCCAGCAGCTCAGAAATCATGGCACACGAGTGATAGGCCAGCGAGCCGCCGCGCAGAATGCAGGCGTTGCCGGTACGGATGCAGATGCCCGCGGCGTCGGCCGTCACGTTGGGGCGCGCCTCGTAGACCATAGCGACCAGGCCCAGCGGCACACTCACACGGGTCAGGTCCACGCCACTTGCAAGCACGCGGTGGTCGAGCACGCGGCCCACGGGATCGGGCAGCTCGGCGAGCTTTTCCAGGCCGGCGGCCATGCCCTCGACGCGCTCGGGCCTCAGCAGCAGACGATCGAGCAGTCCGGCCGAGGTACCCGCATCGCGCGCGGCGGACATATCGAGCTCGTTGGCGGCAACGATGGAGTCGATACCGTTGCGCAGCGCTGCGGCCATGGCGCGCACGGCCTCCTGGCGCTGTTCATCGCTCGCCGTGGCAAGCGAGGCCGACGCTGCCTTGGCGGCAACGGCAAGATCGTGGACATACGTGGCTATATCGACCGACATGGGCGGCCCTTTCTCCTAGAAGTTTGCAACCATGGTAGCCGATTTGCGCATGGCCTCGCCCGCGGCGGTAGAATTGGTCAACCCGAAACACCGCAACGAATGGAAGCATTACATGGCCCTCATCACTTCGTACCACGTCCCCGGCCTTTACGTCGAGGACCACAGCATCGACGTCCCCCTTGACTGGCGCGGCCTGGAGCCGATGCTCCTGGCCGTCGGCAGCACCATGCGCCGCGGCGCTATGCCGGCGCCCATCGCCGGCGCGCACGAGAGCATCAAGCTCTTCTACCGTGTGGTTTGCGCGCCCGACCGCATCAACGACGATCTGCCGCTGCTCCTGTTTTTGCAGGGCGGCCCCGGCGGCGAGAGCCCGCGTCCGCTGTCGCCCACAAGCGACGGCTGGATCGAGGAGGCCGTCAAGCACTTCCGCGTGGTCCTTCCCGACCAGCGCGGCACCGGACGCAGCAGCTGCGTGGACGGACGCACGATCAAGGCACTGGGTGATCGCGCAACGGCCGCCGGCGCCGATACAGCACGCTCGCAGGCGGACTTCCTCAAGCGTCACCTCGCCAGCTCTATCGTGCGCGATTTTGAGTACCTGCGCCTGGTAGGCTTTGGCGGCAGGCCCTGGGTCACACTCGGGCAGAGCTACGGCGGCTTTTTGACGCTGAGCTATCTGTCGCTCTTCCCCGAGGGCGTGGCGGCAAGCTTTACCTGCGGCGGCATCCCCCACGTGCCGGCGAGCGCAAGCGAAGTCTACGCGCACACCTTCCCGCGCATGGTCGCCAAGACGCAGCAGTATTACGACCGCTACCCTGCCGACGTCGAGCGCGTGGCAGCCCTGGCCGATGCGCTCGAGGCTCAGAAGCCCGTGCTGCCCGACGGCTCGCCGATGACGGTCGAGCGCCTACAGCTCATGGGCAGCGACTTTGGCATGAAGCCGAGCTTTGAGCGCATGCATTGGATTATCGATCACGCTTTTGTTGACGGCGACGGCACGCTGACCTGCGGCACCTCGGTATCCGACAGCTTTTTGATGCGCGCCTTCGAGCGCACCAACACGCGCACGAATCCGCTGTACTGGACGCTGCAGGAGTTCATATACGCCGACGGTGACACCATGCCCATTGGCTGGGCCGCGGCTGAAGAGAAGGCACAGCGCGCCGAGTTTGACACCCTCGCGCGCCCGCTCATGTTTACCGGCGAGGCCATGTTCCCGTGGATGTTCGAGCAGATGCCCGAGCTCAAGCCCTTCAAGCCCGCCATGGACCTGCTGATGGAAGACACCAGCTGGGACAAGATCTACGACCCGCAGCGACTGGCGTGCAACGAGGTGCCCCTGCAGGCCGCGGTGTATTTCGACGACATGTACGTCGACTCGGGCATGCAGCTCGATACGCTCAGCCGCGTGGGTAACTCGCATGCCTGGGTGACCAACGAGTTCGAGCACGACGGTCTACACGGTAGCGTGGTGTTCAAGCACCTCTTCAACGAAGCCCTCAACCGCGGAGACCTGCGCCAAATCTTCTAGCAAAGGAGCGTCCCCACCTGCCGGCACAAAAGAAACATCCCCAAGTGCCGAACAAGTGCCGGCAACGACAATGCCGCAGGTAGAGGACGGAAAGCGAAAACGCCCCTTAGCAGTGGCTTTAAATCGTAGGTCGAACAAAAGAAGCGAGCGCCGCCCAGAGCGAACAAGTTGGCATGAAAAAGGCGAGGCATAG
>URBQ01000004.1 GCA_900546115.1 uncultured Collinsella sp. | reverse complement strand
CGCGGCAAGGAGATATATTGCCAGACCGGAGGGGCGCCGTGGGCGGGAATCTGGGCGTACACGTTTCCTACACAGTTTGGGTTCCGGCTAACGTTTGCCAGCCGTTACCCACCGCTCGCCGAGCATCTCTTTATATAAGGCAGTCTCATGGTTAAAGCGGATACGTCCCCCTAGCTAAAGCACAGCCAGCATCGAGCAACTCATCACGTTCTTCCACCGAGAACCCCTCGGCGTAGACGCGCACCACTGGTTCGGTCCCGCTAGGACGGACCAGCAGCCACGTGTCATCCTCGAATGCCAAACGCAAGCCATCCATATGACTAACGTTTTGCGGTACCTTGCCACAAATCGACTTGGGGTTTACGCCCGGCAGCAGGGTTCGTAACGTTTCGGCATCTTCGGCCTCAAGGCGTAAATCGCGTCGACCGTAACTCGTCTTACCAAAACTGTCCTCGAGTTGGTCGACCAGAACGCCCAAAGGCGCGTCCGTCTTTGCCATAAGCTCACACAGAATCAGACAGGCGAGGATTCCATCGCGCTCGGGCATATGCGCGGCGATGCCGATACCACCGGCTTCTTCGCCGCCTATGAGGACGCCGCCCTTCTTCATCTCCGCCGCTATATATTTGAAACCGACTGGTTTGACGGTCACGCGGCAGCCAAGCGCCTCGGCAATGCGACGCACGAGCGTCGAGCATGAAAGATTGACGACGACGCGCCCCTCCAAATTACGAAATTGAACCAAGTCGCCCAAAACGAGCGCCATGATCTGATGCGGATGTATATATCTGCCGCGCTCGTCAACCGCGCCGATACGGTCGGCGTCGCCGTCGGTCACCAGGCCAGCGCAAGCTCCGTCCTCGATAACCGTATGCTCGCAAGCGTCCACCCAAGGCTCAACGGGGTCGGGGCAGATATCTTCTTGGTCAGACGCCTGCCCGGCGTGAATCTCGTGCACCTCAACGCCAAGCTCGCGCAGCAAGTCGGCTAGATAGCCCTGGGCTGCGCCGCCCATGGGATCGACAACCACGCGCAGGTGCGCGGCGCGGATGGCTTCGCCATCGACAAACGATGCCACCGCCTGCATATAGTCAGGAATGATATCCGCGGTGCGATATTGCCCCTCGATCTCCATTGGCTCGGGAGCCATGGTCTCTTCGAGCTCTTCGATGACATCCTGGTTGGCGGTTGAGCCGTCACCCATGCGAATCTTGAGGCACAGATAGCCCTGCGGATGATGGGACCCCGTCACCATGAGCGCGCCGCACGCCTCACCGTCATAAGCCGCCGCCCACGTAAGGGCAGGGGTCGGAACAGGTCGCGAAGCGAGCACGGCGTCTAGCCCGTGCGCTGCTAGCACGCCCGCCGCAAGCTCAGCGAACTCGCGCGCCAGGGGCCGGGTGTCGAACCCTATATATACCGTTTTGCCCGGATTGGTCTTTTGCCACAACTCGCCGACGGCATCGGCGATACGGGCAACGTTATCGGCAGTGAAGTCCTCATCGACGCGAGCGCGCCAACCGTCAGTTCCAAAATGAATTATCGCGCACACGCGCAGACACCTCACAGTGTTTGGATCATGTTACGCATGGGGTATACCCGCAACATGCACTCGGCAACCTGCCGGCACCAGCATTCACCATTTGGGCAAATGCTGCCGAGGACATGCAGGCAATAAAAAAACCGCCCCGTATGGAGCGGTTTTGCCCTTTATATATCGAGCGCCTCGGCCATTGCTGCCGTAGTGATTGCCGTGGTTCCACAGCAACTGCCCACCATTGCGGCACCGGCATGTCTCCATTCGATGCATGCGCGCGCGAAAGCTTCAGGGTTCTCGTGCCATACGGGGCCATCCTGAGTCTGGACCGGATCGCCTACGTTGGGACGCACCGTGACGGGAGTAGTCGCCGATGCAACCATCCTGGGCACCGCCGCATTCGCGGCCGCAAGCGAACAGCAATTAACACCAACCGAGTTTGCGCCGTGTTTTTCGGCGTACAAAACGGCTGCCTCGATGTTGAGGCCATCGCCCAGCAGGTCGCCTTTATCGTCAACGACAAAACTCACCAGAACAGGCATGCCGTCGGCGGCATCTCGGGCGCCGGCAAGCATGGGCTGCAGATTACGGATAGACGTCACCGTCTCGATCAGCAGACCGTCAACGCCGGCATTGAGCAAGGCGTGCGCCTGTTCGCGCGCAATGCCGCGGATTTCACGATACTCGGCAGAGTCCTCGGCAAACCACTCAATACCGATCGGGCCCATCGAGCCCAGCAGCAGCTGAGGGTGCGCCTGGCGAGCATCGTCGACGGCCCCGCGATTGACCTCCGCCACGAACGGCGCAATCTGGTCGTGCTTGAGGGCATAGCTTGATGCCTGAAAGGTGTTGGTAATGAGCACCTGCGCACCGGCGGCGACATACAAGCGATGGATACGAGAAACGGCCTGCGGCTCTGCCAGATTCCAAAACGCCGGTGGAATGTCTGCGGCGTCGTACTCACTCAACAGAACACTGCCCATGGGGCCCTGCGCCAACAAGGTCTCGCTCGACAAGCGGCGCGTAAGTTCCTCGGCACCAAAGCGATTGTAATAACTCGTATCCATATATATCCCGCTATTCCTCGACGCTGATTCCTTGCTTTTCGAGATAGGCGAGCCAGCGGTTCATCGTGTCCTCGGATAGCGCATGCTCCATCATGCAGGCCTCGGAATCGGCTCGCTCAAATTCGACACCGAGCTCCTGAACCAAAAACGTGCGGACGAGGCGATGACGGTACCAGATAGCCGTGCCAACCTCGCGGCCGCGATCGGTCAGGACTACCTTGCCGTAGTGCGATTGCTCGACAAGCTCGGATGCCTTGAGCGCCGAAACCGCTTTATTGACCGATGCCTTGGAGACGCCAAGGCGCTGCGCGATGTCGACCGATCGCACGCCGTTGGTTTCCCCCTCTTCGCTTTCAATGCGAACCATGCACTCCAAGTAGTCTTCGTTCGCCACCGTCAGATGTAGTTCGCGCGAGCTATTTGTCGTATCCATGATCTTCCGTCCCTTCTGCATTCAATGGCTGATTCTACCCCATCCAAGCGTCGCGGTATGCCGTGGCATACCGTGCTAGAGTTCTTGTTGCACACGACGACCAAGATTGGAGCGATCTTTATGGAAAACACCACCACAAACCCCGATGTCCTCGAGCGCTTTTTGCGCTACGTCCAGATCAACACGCAGTCCGAGGATGCAAACTGCGACCAGGTACCCTCGAGCGCCGTTCAGTTTGATCTTGCCAACGTGCTGGCTGAAGAGCTGCGCGAGCTTGGTGCGGAAGATGCCCACGTGACCGAGCATGCCTATGTCTGCGCGCATATCCCCGCAAGTGCGGGCGCTGAGGACAAGCCCGCCCTGGGCCTGATCGCCCATCTCGACACCACCGAAGTTGCACCGGGCGCCGGCGTGAAGCCGCACATCGTACACTACGAAGGCGGCGACCTGGTCTGCGGCACGGTTGACGGTAAGCCCGTTGCCATGAGTACCGTCAAGCTTCCCGCCCTGAACGACCTCGCGGGTGAGGACCTGGTCTGCAGCGATGGCACCACGCTGCTGGGCGCGGACGACAAGGCAGGCGTCGCCGAGATCATGTCGCTTGTCGCACGTATCGCTCAGGACCCTTCTCTGCCCCATCCCGCACTCGGCATTTGCTTCTGCCCTGACGAGGAGATCGGCCACGGAGCCGAGCTGTTGGATATCGATACCTTTGGCTGCAAGTACGCCTACACGGTCGACGGCGGCCCCATCGGCGAGCTGGAGTGGGAGTGCTTTAACGCCGCCGAGGCGACCGTCCGCTTTGAGGGCCAGTCCATCCACCCGGGCGACGCCAAGGGCCGTATGGTCAACGCAGGCAATCTGTTCTGCGACTTCAACGCGTTGCTCCCCTACGTGCAGCGCCCGGAGTATACGGAAGGCTACGAGGGCTTTTATCACCTTGAGGGTGTATCTGCGACCGTCGATCACGCCACAGCGCGCTACATCGTCCGCGACCATGACGCCGCCAAGTTCCAGCAGAAACTCGACCTTATTGATGCCGCCGCCTCGATGCTCAACCAGCGTCTGGGTGAGGAGCGCGTGACGGTCGAGATTAAGCAGCAATATCGAAATATGGCCGAGATCGTTTGTGACTTTCCCGAGCTTATTGATGTTGCCAAGGAAGCCTACCTTGCCTGCGGCGTTGAGCCCCAAGTGCTGCCGATTCGCGGCGGCACCGACGGCGCGCAGCTGTCGTTCCGCGGTCTGCCCTGCCCCAACCTTTCCACCGGCGGCTATTGCTACCACGGCGTCAACGAGTTTGTCCCGGTCAGTTCGCTCGTCAAGATGACCGACGTCCTGCAGGAGCTCGTCGCCCGTTTCGCATAAGCCTGGCTGCATAAGCCCAAAAGACGAATCGCCCCGTCCTCAACCAAGAACGGGGCGATTTTTTGCTGCAATGAGAACAGGTTGACGCACGCCAGCCTCTTAACGCAAGGAGTGTCCCAAACTGCCGGCACAAAAGGAACGTCCCCAAGTGCCGCAAAATGACGACATCCACTCTCGCTTTGTGGGTAGTCATTGGGGAGGTTCTTGTTTGACTAGTCGTTTAAAAACGTCCCCAATGACTACCCAACGACTAGTCCGGACCAAGGCAACGCCGATGTTTTGGCAACGACAGCGAAAACCCGCCAGAGCGAGCAAGGTGCCTTGAAACGAGGCGGCATTGATCTTTTGATCATGCCGCCGAAGTTGAAAGGCAGATTGCCGCTCTGGCGGGTTTGCAGCGTCAACTGGTTACGCGGGCTGGTAAGCCCGCGTAACCCTAATAATTGGCTTCGTAGCCGTTGCCGTCACCGGTGGGCTCTTCGTAGTAGTCCGAATCGCTCGAATCGCTTGAGTCATCAGAATCGTCAGAGCTGACCGATGAGGTTGCGGTACCGTTTGCGTAGTCGTCAGACGTGTTGTTGCTGAGGTCACCGATCGTAGAGCTGGAACCGTCGGAAAGACCCATGGTGTTGGGACCCTTGGGATCCTTGCCGGCATCGACGCGCTCCATCATTTCCTTGAGCTCGTCCTCGTAGACAAAGACGTAGCTCACACCGTCGATCATGGTGCTGTCGTCGGCGTACGAGGGCAGGTTGGCCGAGTAGATACCGTCGACATCCATACCGCGCATGGCATTGACCGTAGCCACGATATCCTGAACGCTCATATCGGTTACGAGCATATCGGACAGCGAATTAACCAGGCCAAAGATCTTCGTGGCATCGAAGTTATTGAGAATCTGGTTGGCAAGGGCGCCAAGCACCTGACGCTGGTGGCGCATGCGCGTGTAATCGCCGTCGGCATAGGTGTAGCGGCAGCGGGCATAGGTAAGGGCGGTGGCACCGTCCATATGCTGCTGGCCAGCGGTAATCTTAATATCCAGGTGCTCGGGGTCGTCAACATCATCGGTTGCGTTAATGTCGATACCGCCAACCGAATCAATCAGCGCCTGCATACCGTCGAAGCTGACCTCGGCATAGTGGGAAATCTGAACACCGCACAGTTCGTTGACCGCCTCGACCATGGCCTCGGCGCCGCCAACGGTATGGCAGGCGTTGATCTTCATGGTCTCGCCCTTGTACTCGACCTTGGTGTCGCGCGGAACGGAAATGAGCGTCGCCTGCTTTTGCGTGGGGTCGATGCGTGCCAGGATAATCGAGTCGGCACGATACGTATCCTCGCCCGGACGGCCGTCGGTGCCAAGAAGCAGCACGTAGAACGGATCCTTTGCCTCATCGGTGTCAACCAGAACCCGACGCAGATTGTCGGTAATGACATTAGAATCGCCGAGCTTGCCCATAATGGTGGCAAACCACAGGCCGGCAGCGGTAGTGGCACTCAGCAGCACGCCAAGCACGACAATGAGCGCGACGTGACGAATCGTGTGGCTACGGCGACGTTGGCGAGCTCGCTCGGAATAACGAGCCACGTTATCGCGACTGTAGATCTTGGCCTGCGCACCAGTTGAGGGTCTTCGAGTGGTGGTATCCGCGAGGGGCTTTTTATTAAACATAGGCAACCTGTATTAGTAGATGACGGGATCGGGGACGGTAGCATGCTCGACATGCGCGCCAAGCGCCTGCAGCTTTTCGACAAAATGCTCGTAGCCGCGCTTGATGTGATGGATAGCCGAAACCTCGGTCGTCCCGTCGGCGATCAAGCCCGCTACGACGAGGGCCGCTCCGCCGCGCAGATCGGGCGAGGTAACCTGTGCACCCGAGAAGCCCTTGACGCCATGAATCATGGCATGATGGCTCTCGATACGAATGTCGGCACCCATGCGCACCAGCTCAGAGGCAAACATAAAGCGATTCTCGAAGATGTTTTCGGTAATAACGGAACTGCCGTCGGCAAGGGCGGAGAGCACCATAATCTGCGCCTGCATGTCGGTCGGGAAACCGGGGAACGGAAGCGTCTGGATGTCGACCGGCTTGATACGCTCGGCACGGTTCACATGGACGCCATCCTCGACGCGCTCGCAGTCGATACCCATGAGCTCCATCTTCTTGAGCACCATGCCCAAGTGAATGGGGCAAAAGCCCGTGACATCGACACCGCGATCGTCGGCCATCAACGCACCGGCAACGATAAAGGTACCGGCCTCGATGCGGTCGCCTACTACGCGATGGGTAACAGGATGGAGCTCTTCCACGCCTTCGATAGTCACGACGGGAGTGCCGGCGCCAACAATCTTGGCGCCCATCTCGTTGAGCATGTTGGCGAGATCGACGATCTCGGGCTCGCGGGCGGCATTGTCGATAACCGTGGTACCCTGCGCGCGCACGGATGCCATAATGAGGTTCTCGGTCGCACCGACACTGGCGAACTCGAGCGTGACGGTGGTGCCGCGCAGGCCCTGAGGCGCGCTGGCGTTGATATAGCCGTGGGCGGTATCAAACTCGACGCCCAGGGCCTCAAGACCAAGAATGTGCATATCGATCTTGCGAGCACCCAGGTTGCAGCCGCCCGGCATGGCGATCTTGGCGCGATGGAAGCGACCCAGCAGGGGCCCCATGACGGCGGTGGAAGCACGCATCTTGGCAACAAGCTCGTAGGGGGCCTCCCAAGAATCGACCTGAGAGGTATCAATCTCGAGCGTGTGCTCGTCGAGGACATCGATCGTGGCGCCCATACCCTTGAGCACCTTGCCCATCACGTGGACATCGGAAATATCGGGCACGTTCTGCAGCGTCGTCTTGCCCGGCGCCAGAAGCGTTGCCGCCATGAGTTTGAGTGCGGAGTTCTTGGCGCCCGAGACGGGCACGGAGCCTCCGATGGCGTGGCCACCCTCAACGCGGATAATATCCAAGGTCTACCCTTTCAAAAAGCATGCCCGGGGTGGCTGGGCCATCCCGGGCATGATGTGTTCGCAAATGGTCGAACGCTAAATCGTTTGACTATTGGGCAAGCTTGAGCTTACACCATGCGATTTCATTATAGAGGTAGGCGCGGCGTGCATCATCCTCCGACAAATTACCCAGCTTCTCTTCAAAACCTTGAATATCAGCTTTAAGCTTGTCGGCATCGACGGTCGCCAAATCGCAAGCGCGCTCGGCGAGAACGGTCACGACATCGTCCGCAACCTGGGCATAGCCGCCGGCCACGGCAAACGTGTGGTCGACAGTGCCCATGGCCTTATCGGAAACGCGAACGTAACCGCGGTCGATCGTGCAGATCTCGCTGGAGTGAGCAGGCAGGACGCCAAACTCGCCATCCGTGGACGGAATCGACACAAACGCAGCGTCGCCCTCATAGGCGCAGCTCACGGGGCACACGATGCGGATACGCATAACCTACTTCTCCCCCATCTTGCGAGCGCGCTCGCGCACGTCCTCAATCGTGGAAGCATAGCGGAAAGCCTGCTCGGGCAGGTCATCGGCCTTGCCGTCGACAATCTCGGCGAAAGAGCGGACGGTATCCTCGACGCGGACGTAGACACCGGGGTTACCGGTGAACTTCTCGGCGACGTGGAAGGACTGCGAGAGGAACTGCTGAATCTTACGGGCACGGTTGACCGTAAGGCGCTGCTCCTCGGACAGCTCGTCCATACCCAGAATGGCGATGATGTCCTGAAGGTCGGAGTACTCCTGCAGGAGCTCCTGGACCTTGACGGCGACACGGTAGTGCTCCTCGCCGACGATCGAGGGATCGAGAGCGTCGGAGGAAGACGCGAGCGGGTCGATAGCCGGGAACAGGCCGAGCGACGAAATGCTACGCGAAAGAACCGTGGTAGCGTCGAGGTGCGTAAACGTCGTGGCAGGCGCCGGGTCGGTCAGGTCGTCTGCGGGGACGTAGACAGCCTGGACGGAGGTAATGGATCCCGTCTTGGTCGAGGTAATGCGCTCCTGGAGGTCACCCATCTCGGTAGCCAGTGTGGGCTGGTAACCAACGGCGGACGGCATACGGCCCAGCAGTGCGGAAACCTCGGAACCCGCCTGGGAGAAGCGGAAGATGTTGTCGATGAACAGCAGGACGTCCTGGCCGCGATCGCGGAAGTACTCAGCGGTGGTAAGGCCGGCCAGACCGATGCGCAGACGCGCTCCAGGCGGCTCGTTCATCTGACCATAAACCAAGCAGGTCTTGTCGATAACGCCAGACTCGCTCATCTCGAGGAACAGGTCGGTGCCCTCGCGGGTACGCTCGCCGACACCGGTGAACACCGAGGTGCCGCCGTGCTCCTGGGCGAGGTTGTTGATAAGCTCCTGAATCAGAACGGTCTTGCCGACGCCGGCGCCGCCGAACAGGCCGGTCTTGCCGCCACGGATGTAGGGCTCGAGCAGGTCGACGGCCTTGATGCCGGTCTCGAAGATCTCGGTCTTGGTGGTGAGCTCGTCAAAGCGGGGCGCTGCATGGTGGATGGGGTAGAACTCCTCCACCTCGGGCATGGGCTTGCCGTCGACGGGCTTGCCCATGACGTTCCAAATGCGACCGAGCGTCTTGGGACCAACGGGCATCTTCATGGGCTCACCGGTATCGGTGGCGATGAGGCCGCGCTGCAGGCCGTCGGTCGAGGACATGGCGACCGTGCGGACGACGCCGCCCGGAAGCTGGCTCTCGACCTCAAGGATCGTGCTCAGATGACCGATCGGGGTCTCGGCCTCGACCGTGAGCGCGTTGTAGATCGGGGGCACCGCGCCGTCAAACTTGACGTCGACGACAGGGCCGATGATTCGCACGATGCGACCATCACCGGCAGTCGTCTTCTTGGTGGCTTCCTCGACCGCAAGCTTTACGGTGTTATTAGCCATTACTGTTCCTCCAATGCTGAGGCTCCGCCGACGATCTCGTTGATCTCGGTCGTGATCGAAGCCTGGCGCACGCGACTATACGTGCGGGTAAGGGTCGAGATGATCGCGGTGGCGTTTTCCGTCGCGGAGTGCATGGCCTTGCGGCGTGCACCCTGCTCGGCAGCCGCCGAATCGATCAGGGCCTGGTAGATGACCGTCAGGATATAAGACGGCACAAGCTTGCCGAGAACATGCTCGGGAGAGGGCACGAACTCGAACGTGGACGAGATGCGCTTAGGGGCGTCGGTCTCGTTCTTACGCGGACCGTGGGCCATAGCGATCATCTCGGGGTCGAGCGGCAACAGATGCTCGACGCGAAGCTCCTGATCCACGCGGTTCTTGGCGTGGTGGTAGACAAGCTCGACACGGTCAAGCTCACCGGCACGATACGCATCGCAGATATGAGAGGAGATCATGCGGGCCTGATTGAAATCGGGCTCAGAGGAGTTGCCCTCAAAGTGCATGACAACGTTTGCGCGGTCACGGAAATACGTGGCCGGCTTACGCCCGCACGCGATGATCTCGCACTCGATGCCGTCGTTCGCCCAAGAAGCGGCGAGCTTTTCGGCCGTGCGCTCCACCGTCGTATTGAAACCGCCGGCAAGGCCGCGGTCCGAGGCAATAACGACAATCAGGCCATGCTTGACGCTCTCATGCTTCTGCAGCATGGGATCGGTGCCCGAACAGGAGGCGTCGCCGGCGACCGTCAACATGACGTCGGTCAGCGCCTCCTTATAGGGCTCGGCCTGCTTGGAGCGATCGAGGGCACGACGGATCTTGGCCGTAGAGACCATCTCCATCGTGCGCGTGATCTGCTTGGTCGTGGTAACCGAGGAGATTCGCTTCTTAATGTCGCGAAGGTTGGCCATGGGGCTTAGTTCTCCTCTGATCCAGAAACATCCGAATGGTGCTTGGCCATGAACTGCTGCTTGAAGTCGCCGATGACGCGCAAGAGCTCAGCCTTGGTGTCATCATCGATCTTCTTGGCGCGAACCTTGTCGAGCAGCGAGCCAAAGCCATTGTCCATGTACTCGATGAGCTCGGCACGGAAGGGCAGCACGTCGGCGATCTCCAGGTCATCCAGGAAGCCCTCGTTGCCAGCGAACAGCGTAACGATCTGCTCGCCAACCTCAAACGGCTTGTAACGCGGCTGCTTCAGGAGCTCGGTCATGCGAGCACCATGGGTCAGCTGCTTCTGAGTAGCCTCGTCGAGGTCGGAGCCGAACTGCGTAAAGCCAGCGAGCTCCTGGTACGAAGCGAGGTCCAGACGGAGGTTGCCGGCGACCTGCTTCATGGCCTTGGTCTGCGCATCGCCACCGACGCGGGACACGGAGATGCCCACGTCGACTGCCGGGCGCTGACCCTGGAAGAAGAGCTCGGACTGCAGGTAGATCTGACCATCGGTAATGGAAATGACGTTGGTCGGAATGTAGGCCGAGACGTCGCCGTCCTGGGTCTCGATGATCGGCAGTGCCGTCATGGAGCCGTAACCGTTCTTCTTGGACATCTTGACGGCACGCTCGAGCAGACGAGAGTGCAGGTAGAAGATGTCGCCAGGATAGGCCTCGCGTCCGGGCGGACGATGCAGCGTCAGCGACATCTGACGGTAGGCCACAGCCTGCTTGGACAGGTCGTCGTAGATGACGAGCACGTGGCCGCCGGGGTTGGTCTCGCTGGCGGGCTTGCCGTCCTCGCCGTTGTACATGAAGAACTCGCCGATAGCGGCACCGGCCATAGGCGCGATGTACTGCATAGGGGCGGAATCGGCAGCGGTGGCCGAAACGATGATGGTGTAGTCGAGCGCACCGTGCTGAGCGAGGGTCTCGCGGATGTTGGCAACCGTGGAGGCCTTCTGGCCGATGGCGACATAGATGCAGACCATGCCCTTGCCGCGCTGGTTGAGAATAGCGTCGATGGCGATGGCGGTCTTACCGGTCTTACGGTCGCCGATGATGAGCTCACGCTGACCGCGGCCAATAGGCACCATGGAGTCGATAGCGAGCAGACCGGTCTGAACCGGCTCGCACACCGGGGTACGGTCGATGACGCCGGGGGCCTTGAACTCGATGGGGCGACGGTGCGTGGCGACGATGTCGCCCAGGCCGTCGATGGGCTGGCCGAGCGGATTGACGACGCGGCCGAGCATGGCACGGCTCACGGGGATATCCATAATGCGGCCAGTGGTGCGGCACTCGTCGCCTTCCTTGATGGAGTCGACGGCACCGAACAGAACGGCGCCGACCTCGTCACGGTCAAGGTTCTGGGCAAGGCCGAAGACGGTCTCACCGGTATCGGAGCTCTTGAACTCCAGAAGCTCGCCTGCCATGGCGCTCTTGAGGCCGGAGACGCGCGCGATGCCGTCGCCTACCTCGTCGACCGTTGAAACCTCATGCGTATCGACCGTCGCGGAGAGGCTCGTGAGCTGCTCCTGCAGTTTCTTGGCGATATCCTGGGCATTGAGGGTTTCGGACATTAGGCTTCACCTCCGTACGAATTAGCAGAGTTTGCGAGGGTCTCCTGCGCGATGCGCAGCCGCGTCTTGACGGAAATATCACGACGCTCGCCGCGGGCCTCGAGCACCAGGCCGCCCACGATAGACGGATCGACCTGCTCGATAAGGAATACCTTGCGGCCGAAGTCCTGCTCGCATTTCTTAGTGATGGTTTGACGCAGCTCGTCGTCGAGCGGGATCGCCGTGGTGACGGTCACGCCCACTACATCCTCGTCTTCCTCGGCAACATACTTAAAGGCAGCTGCCACCTTGGGAAGAAGGTCGAGCTGGTCGCGCTTGGACATGGTGTCGAGCACGGCGATGATCTCGGGGCTGGCAGAAGCCAAGCGCTCGATCATCTCGAGGTCCTCGAACACATGGTTCTCGGCCTTAGCGGCTTCCAGAAGGGAGCGCGCGTAGGTCTCGAGCACCTTGTCCTGATAGCGGCTAGTCGGCATTCAGGCTACCTGCTTCCTGGATGTAGCGCTCGATGAGCTTCTTCTGCTCGGTCTCGTCCTCGAGTGCCTCGCCCACGATCTTGGTGGCGACGGCAACGGACAGGTCGGCGATGGAGCTCGCGGCACCGGCGTAAATGGACTTGCGCTCGTCCTCGACGGTCGTATGGGCCTTGGCGATGATCTCCTCGGCCTCCTTGTGAGCAGCCTCGATGATACGGGCGCGCTCGGACTCGGCGTCCTTACGGGCCTCGAGAACGATGTCGGCAGCCTGACGACGGGCGTCGGTGACGATCGAGTCGGACTCAGCGCGCTTGGCGATAGCCTCCTGCTTGGTCTTCTCGGCCTCGTCGAGGCTCTCCTCGATCTTCTTGCCGCGCTCCTCCATGGTTTTCATGATGCCCGGCAGGGCGACCTTGGCCAGCACGATCCAGATGATCAGGAAGGCGATAAGCGCCGGGATGAACTCCGCCATCTTAGGGATGAGGATGTCCGCACCGGCAGCGCCGTCCTCGGCGAACGCGGAAACCGGCATGAGCAGCGCGGCCGCGGACGCGGAGAGTGCGATCGCGCTCTTCTGGGATGAAAGATTCATACTTGACGCTCCGTGCTATTTAACGATCAGCGCGACAACGAAGCCGATCAGAGCCAGAGCCTCGCCGAAGGCGGAGCCCATGATGAAGACGGTGAACACGCGCCCCTGGACCTCAGGCTGACGGGCCATAGCACCCGTAGCACCCAGAGCAGACAGGCCGATAGCAAGACCAGCGCCGATAACACCGAGACCGTAACCGATAACTCCCACGATTCCTCCTTTGTCGTGCGTGTCTTATTTCACGCAGGATAACCTTTTTATAACTGCCGGGCTCCATGGGTACGGGCACCGGCGGTTTAACGAATTGCCTTACCTTGAAGACGCGAACGGAAGCCTACTCCTCCTCCGCGACCTCCTCTGCCTCAGAGACATACACGGCGGTAAGGACCGTGAAGACGTAAGCCTGGATGGCGCCGACCACAAGCTCGATCGCATAGATCAGGATGAGGATGGCAAGCCAGGCCAGCGAAGGCAGGGCGCCGACGGCGTGGGCCGCGGAAACCTGCTGAAGCAGCGGCTGCATGAACATGCTCGCCATGATGGCGAACGAACCCATGACCACGTGTCCTGCGAACATGTTGCAGAACAGACGGACGGCGAGCGTGATGAGGCGCAGGAAGGTCGAAAAGAGCTCGACGACCCACACGAGCACGTTCATCGGGAAGCTCACGCCCTGCGGGGCGAGGCTCTTGATGTAGCCGATCACGCCGTGAGCCTTGCATCCGTAGTAGATGAAGTACACGAAGGCAAAGATGGCGAGCGCGGCGGTGGAGCCGATTGCGCCGGTGCCGGGCTTCATTCCCGGGATCAGGCCGATCATGTTATTGATCAGGATGAACAGGAAAAGCGAGCACAGGAACGGGAAGTGCTTCTTCCAGTTCTCACCCACGACGCCCTTGCCGATATCGTTCTCGACGTACTCGATGATGTACTCGAAACCGTTGACGAAGAAGCCCTTGGGAACCAGGGTCTGCTTCTTCTTGAACACGGCCAGGACGATCAGGAGCACGATCGTGGAGACGATCAGCCAAAACGAGTACTGCGTGATGCCGCAGCTCAGATCGCCCACGACAGGGGTGGAGCTGAACTCGCTGACCAGATGATTAATCTCATCAGGCAGCTTTTCAAAAATTTCCACGACTTACCTTTCGACCTCATGAGGATCTCGCAGCGCCTTGGCGACACGAACCGTGCAGGCGGCCATAAAGGCCACGAAGCCGATCGCCTCGCCCAGGAGGAACATGCGAAATGCCTCTCCGAACAACACAAACACAACCAAGGTAAAGACGAGCAGAGCGATTGCCGAGACCGCCAGACTCACCATACCCTTGAGCATGTCCGCATTCTGCTTATCGTCAAGAACCGGCTTGAGCGTAAAGACAAAGGGAAGGAAGGCAATTGCGCCCGCGATGGCGCCTGCAACGATAGCGAGCAGATCGGCTATCTGAAACACTGGCGTCCTCACTTTCCTTCTTTAACGCTTCCCAGAACAGTTCCCGCCAAACATTGGTGACTATTGTACGAGCCAATCGCCAAAGTACAACTGAAAAAGCATCGGTTAATACGCACCTGTTCGTTTTCTTAAGACCTTCTTTATGCCGCAGGTAGGTAATACGTTTTTCTCGAACCCTGCAGGGCAAAACGTCCGTTAACAGGAGTGCGCGCGAACGCCTTTTGCTCGCCCGCGCGCACCATCTCTTCGTATTTGTGACCGTAGCCGACAAGGCCCAACGACTAGAGCGTGCCGTAGATGCGGTCGCCGGCGTCGCCCAGGCCGGGAACGATGTAGGCTGCCTCGTTGAGATGATCGTCGATGGCGCAGGTATAGATATGCACGTCGGGGTCCTTGTCGGTCAGCGACTTGAGACCCTCGGGCGCCGCGACGATGCACAGCATACGGATGTCCTTGACACCGCGCTCGCGCAGATAGCTGATAGCCATCTCGGCCGAGCCGCCCGTGGCGAGCATGGGGTCGACGACCAGGCAGATGCGCTGGTCGATATCCTTGGGCATCTTGCAGTAATACTCGTGCGGCTCGTGGGTAACCTCGTCGCGCTCCATGCCGATGTGGCCCACGCGAGCGGAGGGCACCAGGTCGAGGATGCCGTCGACCATGCCAAGACCCGCACGCAGGATGGGCACGATGGCGAGTTTCTTGCCGGCGAGCTGTTTGAACGTGGCGGTAGTGATGGGGGTCTCGACCTCGACATCTTCCATAGGCAGGTCGCGCATGGCCTCGTAGCCGTCAAAAAGCGCGAGTTCGCGCACGAGCTGGCGGAACTGGTTGGTGCCGGTGTTTTTGTCGCGCAGGATCGACAGCTTGTGCTGGACGAGCGGGTGATCGACAAGCGTCACACGGGACGCGTCGTAGGTGACGGTCATGGGTTGATTGCCCCTTTCGTTGCGGCCGCAAAACGGCCTAGCTGACAAGGCGCGCAGCAATGTTGCCGCCGCACGCCATGCATAAGTTTAGCGGTTTGTTGTATCGAGCGGCCCATCGCAGCCCTACTGTGCGGTGCTGAGCGAGCGCCTGACTGCGTCACACCAGCCCGCAAGGTTTTGCTCGCGACGCTCGGCAGACATGTGGGGAAGGAAGGTCCTAACGATCTGGGCATTTTGCTCCAGCTCTTCTAGGTCTTCCCAATAGCCGACGGCAAGACCCGCCAAGTACGCGGCACCGATTGCCGTGGTCTCCACCGTCTCGCATTGCAGCACGGGGATATCCAGCAGGTCGGCCTGGAATTGCATGATGAACTCGTTGCGCGAGGCACCGCCATCGACAGACAGGCGCTCGATCGAAAGCCCCACGTCCTGCTCCATGGCGCGCAGCACGTCGTAGCTCTGATATGCCATGGATTCGCAGGCGGCACGTACGATGGTCGCACGGCTCGAGGCGCCGGTCAGACCGCACACGATACCGCGGGCATGCGGGTCCCACCAGGGAGCGCCCAAACCCGCAAAGGCGGGAACGAAGTAGCAGCCCTCGTTGTCGTTAATCGAAGCGGCAAGTTGTGCCGACTCGCTCACGCTCGAGATGATGCCCATGTTGTTGCGAAGCCAGTTCATGGTGGAGCCGGCGGCAAAGATAGAACCCTCGAGCGCATAGCTGATTTTGCCGTCCGCGGCGATACCGATCGTGGAGACCAGACCGTTCTTGGATTCGACGATCTCGTCGCCGGTGTTCATGAGCATAAAGCAACCCGTGCCATAGGTGTTTTTGGTCTGGCCGGGACGGAAGCAGCAGTGGCCGAACAGCGACGCCTGCTGATCGCCCACCACGCCCATGATGGGTGGCATGTTGGTCATGATGTCGCTCGCGACGCGACCGTAGTCGCCCGAACTCCAGCGAACCTCGGGCATCATGGAACGCGGGACGTCGAAAAGCGCCAGCAGATCGTCGTCCCAATCAAGCGTATGGATATTAAAGAGCGCGGTGCGGCTGGCATTGGTGTAGTCGGTGGCAAAGACCTGACCGCCAGTGAGGTTGTAGATGAGCCAGGTGTCGATGGTGCCGAACATGAGGTCGCCCGTCGCCGCGCTCTCACGCGCACCGTCGACGTTATCGAGAATCCACTGCACCTTGGAGGCCGAGAAATACGGGTCGAGCGTAAGCCCCGTGCGGGAGCGCACCAGCTCCTCGCAACCCTGTTCAACCAACGCGTCGATTGCCGGCGCGGTACGGCGGCACTGCCATACGATGGCGTTATAGATCGGCTGACCGCTCACGCGGTCCCAGACCACCGTGGTCTCGCGCTGGTTGGAGATGCCGATGGCGGCAATGCGGTCGGAGTGGATACCGCTCTTAAACTGGACTTCCATCATGACGGCGATCTGGCTGGCAAGAACCGCCATGGGGTCTTGCTCCACCCAGCCAGGGCGCGGGAAGCTGGTTTTGACGCTACGACGCGCCTGGGCGACGATGCAGCCGTACTCGTCGACGATGGTCGCAAGTACCGAGGTGGTGCCGCAGTCGAGCGCCATGATGTAGGAACCGCCGAAGCTAAACGAGGCGTCTTCCATACCCAGGCTACCTAGATTCAACGACATCGCTTACACCTTTCTATTGCATCGGGTCGGACAGGACCCGCTCGATCTCTGATGCGGGAAGCGCGCCTTGGCGCAGGATCTGGAGCTCACCGTGCTGAAACGACACGATGGTCGAGGCATCGCGACACGGAGTCTCACCGGCGTCGACGGCAACATCGACACCCTCCAGGATGCGACCCTCGACGGCGGCAAAGCTTGCCGGCGAGGGCGCACCGTGCGTGTTGGCGCTGGTGCAGGCAAGGGGGCTGCCACAGGCGCGAATGAGCGCCTGCACCACGGGCGAGGCCGAAGCGCGAAGTGCCACCGTGTCGTCGGCGGCGCGCATAAAGGTCGGCACGCAGGGGGCCGCCTTGACCACGATAGTCAGGGCGCCCGGCCAGCATCGTCGGGCGAGCACGCGGGCCTCGTTAGGGATATCCACGCCATAGCGGTCGAGTGCCTCGGCATCATCGACCAGCCAGGCAACCGTTTGGGTGAGCTCGCGCTGCTTGAGGGTAAAGATACGACGATAGCCGGTACCGAGTGCGGGAACCGCGGCGCCGTTGACGGTGGCCTGCGGATCTCGCGGCCACGATGGGAATTCGCTTGTATCTTGAGGCACGGCGTCCGAAAAGGCGTTGACCGCCACGGCGACACCGTAGACCGTCTCGGTCGGGATCAAGGCCAGGCCGCCGCGGTCGAGCACCTCGGCCGTGCGCTCGACGGCAAGCCGATGCGGCTCGCGCGTTCCCTCGTATACCCGATAGACCGTCTGCATGTGTATGCCAGCCCCTTACGCTCTGGTGCAAGTTTGTTTACTGTGGGGCATTCTCGCACGAAACGTTCAACCTATTTGACCAGAGCGCATGTTGGTTTGGTGAGCGGCTCTAGTAGTCGGTGAAAGTGAGGGGGTTATTGGACTGCGACGAACTTCTTTGGCCTGCCGGCGTGGCGTTTTTGGGCTGCGTAGCGCTCGATGCTGTCTATCGTTATCATCCGACGGCCATCGACGAGTTCAACAACGAGTTTTCCGGCTTTGACCAGCGCGGTAATCCGCGGAGCGGAGACTTTGAGGTCCAGCGCTGCGTCTTTAAATGTTCGGCACGCCGCTTCCCGAGCGTCCTCGTGGTCGATTTCGACTGAAAGGGCCACGACCTCGGCCGAGCGTTCGTACCCTGCCGGAGTCAAACCGTTGTTGAGGTCGTCGGCCAAAAACGCCATCAGCGCCTCGGTGGCATGGGCAATCGCTTCTTCGCGCGTATCGCCATCGGCAAAGGCGCCGGGAATCTGCGGGAAGCTGGCGCAGTAACCGTCGTCTTCTTTTATGAGAACGCAGTCATAGGTAAATCGCTGCCTCATTTTGCCTCCAACTACCATCCAGCTTGGCGACGAATACTTGCCCACGTGCCCTTCTTTGGTCGATCACCACCAGAGCCGTTCACGGTGACAACACGGTCACCAGAAACATACTTAGCATGACTACCGACTTGCGCGACCTTCACGAATCCATCGTGCTTGAGTAGGGCAATGATTTCCCGAAAGGTAGGAGGTTGCATGGGCCGACCTCTTTCAGCCGTCCTAATTATAAATTAATTTATAATTTTTGCTAACCAGTTAATAAATATTACTGGCGCTGTTTGGGCTCGGTGACGATGGCTCGGACGATGCGGGGGCGATCGGTGAGGTCGTGGACGATGCGCACGTCCGACAGACCCGCTTGGCGGCAGAGCTCGGCCGCAGCGTCGAGCGCGCCCTCGTAGAGCTCGCAGGCAAAGAGGCCGCCGGCGCGCAACATGTAGGGCGCCGCGTTGAGCAGGCGGCGGAAGATATCGAGGCCGTCGGCACCGCCCTCGAGCGCCAGATCGGGCTCAAAGTCCTTGACCTCGTGCGGCAGCGAGCGCATGACATCGGTGGGGATGTAGGGCGGGTTGGAGACGAGTACGTCAAAGGTGCCCCACTCTTCACGGGGAATGGAGCTCACCAGGTTCGTGAGGCTGAAGGCGACCTCGTCGGACGTGAGGCCAAGCGCATCGCGGTTTTTGGTAGCAAGGTCGATGGCGCGCGGCTCGATATCGGTAGCAGTGCAGGTGACGTGGCCGCGACGCTCCCAGGCGATCGAGAGCGAGATACAGCCCGTGCCGCAGCCGACCTCGAGAACGCGGGCAGTGCGGGGCTCGGCTGGGGCAGGCGCAGCGGCATCCTGAGCTGAAACCGTCTCCTGGTCGGCGCCCTCGATGGCGATGTCGTATTCGTCGAGCTCGGGCTCGGCGGCTTTTGCGGCTTCGGCTTCTGCTGCTTGCGCGGCGGCTTCCTCGGCCTCGCGATCGGCAAGCTCCTCGGCATAGGCGCGGCTACCGAGCACGTCGCTACCCAGCGCAGCCTCATCGGCGGCCGTCAGGTTGGCAGCACGGCGCTCGGCGGTTGCGCGTTCGTCGGCCAGCGCCGCCTCAGCTTTGCGGGCCTGCTCGACCTCATCGTTCCAAGGCAGCTCAACACGCTGACGGGCAGCGGCCTCGGGGCTCAGCACCTCGGTATCCAGATAGTTCAGGACTTCTTCGACGAGCATCTCGGTCTCGGGGCGCGGGATGAGCACGCCGGGGGCGCACGCGACGTCGATCATGCGAAACTGCGTGCTGCCGGTGATGTACTGCAGCGGCTCGCCTTTGGCGCGACGAACGACGGCCGCGTGCATGGTCTCGAGCTGGGCTGCGTTAAGCGTCTCGTCCATGCGCATATACAAGTCGATACGCGCCAGGCCCGTGGCCGCGCACAGCAGCCACTCGGCAGAAAGACGGGGATGCTCCTCGCCGCGCTCGGCCAGGTACTCCTTGGTCCACTCGAGACAACGCTTGATGGTCCAAATCTCGTTTGCCATGGGGCCCTCCCCTCTTAAGCGCCGGACGGCGCGCGAATGTCGGAGCAGATTGTAAGCGAGGCCAGCGCTTGGCAAGGGGCGATTAAAGGCGATTATCGAGAATCAGCCCAGAATTTTGCTTGGAGCCTGCCTAGAGTGTTCATTCGTCGACGTCTAAATCTGCATCCGTCAAGCTTTTGGCAAGGTTGCCCCAAAACTGACCAATATCTAACCAAGAACTTGCCACATCGCTTGACGCACGACCCATCAAAAATCGCCCCGCGATTTCTTGGACGTTTTTTCGAGCAATATTTTCAATTGCAGATGCATGCCGTTAATTGCTTTAAGCAGGTAAGCAGCTCAAAGGCCATCAAAACCGATTGAACAACATCTCAAAGCAATGTCCCCAATGACTCCCTACGGATCATTTGACAACCAAGGAAACGCCGATGTTTTGGCAATGCCAGCGAGCGACGTCCAGAGCGAACAAGTTGGCATGAAAAAGGCAAGGCATAGACCTTCTGGTCATGCCTTGCCTTTTGAATGACAAATTGTCGCTCTGGACGGCGCGCAGCGTCGGCTGGTCCGCCGTTCGGTAGAACGGCGGAACTTAGACTGCCTGTGCCAGCTTCTCGGCACGCTCGGCGGCGGCGAGCGCCTCGATGACGGTGCCGAGCTGGTCGCCCAGGAGGACGCCATTGTAGGTGGAGTTGAAACCGATGCGGTGATCGGTCACGCGGTCCTGGGGCTGGTTGTAGGTACGGATCTTCTCGGAACGGTTGCCGTGGCCGATCTGGCTCTGGCGCTCGGCACCGAGCTCTGCCTGCTGCTTCTCGAGCTCCATCTCGTACAGACGGGCGCGCAGCATCTGCATGCAGACTTCGCGGTTCTGGATCTGGGAGCGCTGTTCCTGCGACTGCACCACGGTGTTGGTGGGCAGGTGGGTGATGCGCACGGCGGAATAAGTGGTGTTAACGCACTGACCGCCAGGACCGGAGGCGCAGTAGGTGTCGATGCGCAGGTCGGACTGGTTGATCTGGACGTCGATCTCCTCGGCTTCGGGAAGTACGGCGACGGTCGCCGTGGAGGTCTGGATACGGCCCTGGGACTCGGTCTTGGGAACGCGCTGGACGCGGTGCACGCCGGACTCGAACTTCATGACGGAGTAGACGCGGTCGCCCTCGACCTTGAACTCGATGGACTTAAAGCCGCCGGCCTCGCTGGGGCTGGAGTCGAGCACGGTGGTCTTCCAGCCGCGCGACTCGCAGAAGCGCTGATACATCTTGTACAGATCGCCGGCAAAGATAGCCGCCTCGTCGCCACCGGCGGCGGAGCGAATCTCGACGATGGTGTTCTTGTCGTCGTTGGGGTCGCTCGGGATGAGCATGTACTTAATGTCTTCCTCGAGCTGGGGAAGCTTGGCCTCGTTTTCGGAGATGTCCATCTGGAGCATCTCCTTCTCATCGGCATCGGTGGTATCGTGCAGCATTTCCTTGGCAGCCTCGATGTCATCGAGCGCGCCGATGTACTCGCGCGAGGCGGCAATGAGGTCGGACTGGTGCGCGTACTCCTTGTTGAGACGCGTGAACTCCTTGATATCGGAGGCGACGGCCGGGTCGGAAAGCTTCTTCTCGAGTTCCTCGTAGGCCTTGATAATCTTTTCGAGCTTGTCGCGCATGGCGGGACTCCTTTATATGCGTGAAGGTGAAAATCGGCAGAGCTGATGGGGCGCACGGCGCCACTGCGGGGGTAAGCCCAGCTAGAACATGTCGATCTTCAGATACATGCGCATCCCTTCGCGTATGGGGTACATAGTTGCGGTCTAACCCATACATGATAGCGTGCGCAGGCAAACCTGCATATAACCCGCACGGAATGAGTGGACGTAGCCGTTGGGGACGTTCCTTAACGGCTAGTCGTTTAAGAACATCCCCAACGGCTAACAAAGGAAGCGTCGCTTTGTCACATTCTAGAGCGTTTGAAGCAGGGCGATGAGGAAGCGAACACCCTGGAGGTAGGCGCGGCGGGTGATGCGCTCGTTGGTGCCGTGGACGCCGCGGTCGCACTCGTCATCGTCGACCACAAACGCCGAAAAACGAATGCATTCGGAGCAAATGTGCTGGTAGTTGGCAGCGTCGGTCGCGCCGATCACGGTCGAGGGGACAATCGCCAACGGCTCGGATGATCCGTTTTCCTCCGTCCCCTTTGGATCGCGGAAATAGCGGGCGGCGATGGAGCGAACCGCCTCGAGGCCGGGACCACCGATACGCGGGGACGGCGAGGGCTCGGAGCTGCCGGGGCCCAGCTCCACTTCGACACGACCGGCAAGGTCCGCCGCGGCAGTTGCCTCACGGCAGCGCGCCACAACATCGGCCACGCTCGTGCCTTCGAGCATGCGGAAGTTAATGTTGACCCACATATCCTGCGGCATTACGTTGGCACCGGCACTGCCGCCCTCGATCTGCGTGGGCGCGCAGGTGGTCGTCACCAGCGGATAGAGCTTCTTGCTGGCGAGGCAATCGCGGACAATGGCGCCGCCGTTGGCGGCAATTTCATCGGCCGTGTAGAGCCCCAGCTCGACGAGCTGGGCGGCAAGCAAGTCGGTCACGCGCGTCGGCCACTCGATATCGCAGATTGCGGTGGTGGCACGGCTCAACACCTCGAGCGACGTGCCGCCGTAGGGATTGGAAGAATGTCCACCCGCGCTCTTTGTCTTGAGCACAATGTCGGCATAACCTTTCTCAGCCAGGTCGGCGTGCATAAGCCAACCCTCGCCCGCACTGTACTCGGCAGCCGGAACGATGCGGTAGTCGCCCTCGTCGATCAGGTACTCGAGCTCAACGCCGCGCTCCTCGAGCGCGCGGCCGATGGCGCCTGCGCCGTACTGCGTCGTCTCCTCGTCCTGGCCAAAGGCCAGGAGCAGTGTGCGCTCGTGCTGCCAACCGTGCGCCAGCGCATACTCGACCGCTTCGAGAATGCCTGCGACCTGGTCCTTCATGTCGATCGCGCCGCGGCCCCAGATGTAGGTATCGTCCACGTGCCCGCTAAAGGGGGCGTGCGTCCAATCGGCCTCGGTACCCGGCACCACGGGGACCACGTCCATGTGGCCCATGAGCATAACGGGCTTGAGAGCGAGGTCGGAGCCGGCAAGCGTCACCAATAGCGAATGGTCGATGAGCTCGACCTCGCCCGCCGCGAACACGCGCGGCCAGGCCTGCTGCATATAGGCGCGCAGGTCGTCGAACGGCTGCCAGTCCACCGCCTCGGCATCCATGCTCGAGATGGTCGGAAACGACAGCACGCGACCCAAGCGCTCGCTCGCGCCAGCTTCGTCCAAATCGGCAAAATCATCCTCATGCGCAAAGAAGCGCCAAACCTCGGCCATGACATCCTTTCGATTGTGATGACGAGGGCCGCCCCACCGGAGCGGCCCTGCTACATAAGCGTTTGCGGTCGGTTATTTGTCCTCGAGATAACGCGAGAGGAACTCGCGAGTGCGCTGGTGCTTGGGATTGCCGAAGAGCTCGGCCGGCGCGGCGTCCTCGAGCACCACGCCCTTGTCCATAAAGACCACGCGATCGGACACCGTGCGGGCAAAGGCCATCTCGTGCGTGACGACGACCATGGTCATGCCATCGGCAGCGAGCTTGCGCATGACCTCGAGCACCTCTCCCACGATCTCGGGGTCGAGTGCGGAGGTCGGCTCGTCGAACAGCATGATCTGCGGATTCATGCACAGGGCACGGGCGATGGCCACGCGCTGTTTTTGACCACCGGACAGGCGGCCCACGGCGGCGTGCGCGAACTTTTCGAGCCCCACGCTCGTCAGATGCTCCATCGCGACTTTCTCGGCCTCGGTCTTGCTCATCTTTTTGAGCGTGACGGGCGCGAGCGTGCAGTTGTCGAGCACATCCATGTTGTTGAATAGGTTGAAGCCCTGGAACACCATGCCGATGTCCTCGCGCAGCTTGTTGATATTGCAGCGCTCGGCCGTGAGGTCCTGGCCATGGAACCAGATATGGCCCGCGTCCGGGGTCTCGAGCAGGTTGAGGCAGCGCAGGAAGGTCGACTTACCCGAGCCCGAGGCGCCGATGATGGTGACGACCTCGCCGGGATTAACGGACAGGTCGATGCCCTTGAGTACCTCGAGCGAGCCGAAGCTCTTGCGCAGACCCTCGACGCGGATAAGCGGCTCTTTAGTTTGTGCGGCGGTCACAGCGCCGGTGGTAGTGGTATCTGCCATGATGATTCTCCTCGTCTTGCGCCTAGTTGGAGCTGGGCAGTGTGGCCGGAGCCTCGGCGCCGAGCTTTTTGCCAAAGGCCTCGAGCAGGCGGCTCGCCACAAGCGTCAGGATCAGGTAGACCACGAGCGCCACGCAGTAGACCTCCATCTGGCGGTAGTACACGCCGGCGACGGTGGTGGTGGCGTACATGAGGTCGAACACGCCGATGACCGAAAGCACCGACGAGTCCTTGATGTTGATGATGAGCTCGTTGGTGAGCGCCGGAATCGCGTTTTTAATGCCCTGGGGGAACACGACTTTGCGCATGGCCTGCCACTGCGACAGACCCAGCGAGCGCGCTGCCTCGGCCTGGCCGGAATCGATGGACTCGATGCCGCCGCGCAGGACCTCCATCATGTAGGCGGTGGAGTTGAGCGAGATGGTGACGAGGCCGGCGGTGAAGGTGCTCCAAATCTGGTTGGCCTGGGCGGTCTCGAAGCCCATACCGCGCAAAACGGTGAAGCCCGCGTAATAGATGAGCAGGCCCTGGACCATCATGGGCGTGCCGCGCACGATGGTGGAGTAGACGGTCGCAAAGCCGCGGCCGATACTCTTAAAGAAGCGCACCAGGTCGTTATCCACGCGGTCAAACGTCTGAATACGCAGGAACACAAAGAGCAGTGCCAGGAAAAAGGCGATGACCGTGCCGAAGGTGGCAAGCGCGATGGTGATCTCGATACCGCGAATGAAGAAGTCGCCGCTCTTGTAGGTCATGTAGACCAGGCTCGACAAAAAGTCGCTGGGGTTGGAGTCCGAGACAATGCTCACCTGTACCAGGTCGATAAACGACATGACGCAGCGGTCGATGAAGAAGATCGCCGCGATGGCAACCACGACATAGCTGCCCAGGCGCGCGCCGCGACGGCAACGCTCGGATGCAAACGGCGACTTTTGGCGATAGTCATTCCAATGCATGAGCTTGGTGACGAGCGCTGCCGCCGATACGACAATCCAAGCCCACAGAATCGCCCAGAGGCAGTCCTGGAACACACCCGTGGGCGCCAAGAAGCTCAGCGGCGTGGGGTTGCGCTGACTAAACGCCAGACCGAGCGCCGCGATAACGCTCGTGCCCAGGTATACATAACGGTGGTCGGCCTTGATAAAGGAGGCCAGACGATTAATGGCTTTCATGCTGCCTCCCTATGCCGGCTGACGGTCGAGGCACGCGTCCCACATTTGGTCGCGCTCCTCTTGGCTAATGCCCTTGAGCGTCTTATCGATAAGTTTGAGCAGCTTGTCCGAGCCCTTGCGGCAGCCGACGTTTGCCGTGACCTCCTGCTTAAAGCCCTCGCCCTCGGCAAATTGAATCGGCACGATACCCGGGTTTTGGGCCATATAGCCCTTCTCGTTCTCGGTGTTGTAGGTCACGGCGTCGCAGGTGCCCTGCAGCAGGTTCGAAAACACCGTGGGCACCGAATCGACCGGATTCTTGTGAACGACGCCCGGGATCTCGTCGATGACGGTATCGAGCATCGTGTCCTTTTGGCCGAGCACCGTGGCGCCGCTAAAGTCGCTGAGCTTGGTCGCGTTTTGGTAGGGCGAGCCCTCTTTTACGAACAGGCCAAAGTAGCCGATAAAGTACGGGTCGGAAAAACCGACGGACTCCTCGCGCTCGGGCGTAGCACTCATGCCGGCGATGATAAGGTCGATCTGGCCGTTGTTGAGCGAATCGATGAGGCCCGAGAAGCTCTGTTTGACGGCAACGGGCTCGCCGCCAAGGGCCTTGCAGACGATCTTTGCGATCTGAACATCATAGCCATCGGCGTAAGCGCCCTGCACGTTGTCGATGGGGATGGTGTACTCGCTGGCCTCGGAGACCTGCCAGTTGTATGGGGCGTAGGCCGCCTCCATGCCAATACGAATCTTGTCCTTGCCGATCACGGAATCGGACAGGTCGTCGCGGCCGCCGCCCGTGGTGGTCTGGACCACCTTGAGCGTGGACGGGCGCTGGCAGCCGGCAAGTGCGCCGGCGACGACGGAAGCACTCGCAGCGAGAGCGCTACCCAAAAAGATGCGACGGCTGCATACCGGCTGTGGATGCGCGTCGCGCTGTAGTCGAGGTTGCATCTGATGCCTTCCCTATGTCGTTTTGCTGACAATAAGACAGGATATACGTCAACAACCAGCAGCGCGGCATGTGCGCGAAAAATTAATAGACACACGAGGACGATTGGCACAAAGTAACCTGTCCCCATGTACCACTTGGCATGAAAAAGGCAAGGCATAGACCTTCTGGTCATGCCTTGCCTTTTTCATGCCAAATTGTCGCTCTGGGTGGCGCGCAGCGTCGACCGGTCCGTCGTTCGTTAGAACGGCGGAACCTCTAGAGCAGGGTAACGCTAAAGCTGCGAACGTCCGTCTCACCCGGTGCCAAGGTAATGGTGTTGACCTTGTGCTCAAAGACGTCGTCCTCGGTGTCCATGGTGGTGTGGCCGGTCCAGGGCTCGAGCGCCACAAACGGGGCGTCGTTGGCGGCAGACCACACGCCGATGTACTTAAAGCCCTCAAAGTCGATCTTGACGCCGTGGCCCGACTTGCGGCCGCGCAACGTGAGCGTGGAACCCGGGGCATCGGTGAACATGATGGCGTCGTTATCGAAGCTGCGGTGCGTGATGGGCAGCACGTCCGAGTTATCGGGAGCCTTGTAGCTGCCCTCGAACGTCATAAGACCGTCGGGCGTGATGATGGGAGCCTCGTTGGTCCAAGCCTCGGTAAACGCCAGCTCGTAATCCTCGAACGCCTCGTCTTCGGCACCGGGGGCGGGCACGTTGAATGCAGGATGACCGCCCACCGAGAACGGCAGGGCCACGTCGCCGGTGTTGGTGACGGCAAAGGCCTGCGTGAGCGTGGCGTCGCCGGTCAGGGCATAGGTCATGTTGAGCTTAAAGTGGAACGGGAACGCCTTGAGCGACTCGGGCGTGTCAGTGATCTCGTACGTTACCGAGGAGCCGTCCTCCGAAACCTCGACCAACTTGTGCTCGACGATGCGAGCGAGTCCGTGGCGCGGCATCTCGCAGGTGCCGGCCGCAGATGTCGCCATGTTGTTGCGCAGCGATCCCACGATGGGGAACAGGATAGGCGCATGCTTGCCCCAAAAGGCCGGGTCGCCCTGCCACAGATACTCGTTGCCGTTGAGGGCAAGGCTCGTGAGCTGGGCGCCCATGGAATCGATGGCCGCGATGAGGCCGCCGCGCTTGATGGTAGTGACGGTGGACATGCTACTTCCTCCAATAGTAAACAACGGTGTCGAGGGCTATTGTCCCACTCTTGGCGGCGGGGTTGAGCGACAGGTGCAGTTATTGAGCAATAGCGTAAAGGTCAAACCCGCCCTGCGGCGTGCTATCGACCGTATCGGGCGCCTGTGAATTAAAACTCACCGGAACCATGCGCTTTGAGGCACGGTAACGCGTGCCGTCGGTGGCGACGGGCGGCTCATCGACCGTGAGCTCGTAGTCGCCGGGCTTGAGCTCGATGCCGTCACCTTCGGAATTGACGTATTGGTACTCGTCGATCGCTTGCCCCTTGAGCGTGCGACCCACGATATGGACGAGCATCTGGCTGTCGCCGCGCGCGGTGTCCCACGTCGCGCCGTCCTTGACCTCGACCGATACATGCACCGAGCGCGTGCGGCTGAGCGATTGCTCGACAGACATCTCGACCTTGGCGGCGTCTTGGCGCTGCTGCTCGACATGACCCCAGATGCTGCCGATCGCCGAGCAAGCGATGACGCCGGCCATAAAGGCGATGAGAATGGGGCCGAGCGGAGAGCGACGGCCCGCGTCTTCCTCGCGAGCCAGGTTGGGGCGATGGGTGGGGGCGGGCGCCTGGGCACCCTGCGCGGGCACGTCGAGTATGCTGAAGGATGCCGTGCTGTCGGGATCGATAGTGTGACGCGGCTGCGGGGTCTTTGCCGGCGAGATGGACATGTCGGCTGGCTCACCCAGTGTGGCCGTGGCATCGGCCTTTGCCTCGTCGGCCTCAGCCTGGGCCCAAGCCTGCTCAAAGGTCAGAGGCTCGGCGGCATCGGAGGCGGCGTCAGGCTCGACAGCAGCATCGCTGCCGGTCTCGTCCTCGTCGCTCGACACGTCACGCGGCGCGGGCTCGTCCCACTCCTCGTCCGGAGCCTCGCCCTCGCTATACCACCATTCAAAGTTATCGATATCCATACGGGGCGCCCCCTTGGCCTCGCAAATAAACACTTGCTAGCCTTATACCCCCAGATGACACGGGAGCTCGCCGGCACAGACAGGAAAAGCGTCACAACATTCGACGCTTTTCCTCGTTTTCGAGATTTTCATCGAATGTTGTGACGGTTTGGGCAGCAGCCACACCACGAATGTGACGAAGGAGCAGTCCCCTTGTCACATCTAGAGGGCGACGGGGATTTGGATGCAGCAAAAGTCCTCTTGGTGGGACTCGTCGTAGCTCGTAGTATCGAGGTAGCAAAAGTCGAAGGCGTTGCCAACGGGCTGGAGCGCGTGCTTGTCCATGCAGGCCACGACGGCGCGGATGCCCTCGGGCTCGTACGGCATGCCCCAGCGGCTCATGCACAGATATGTGCCCTCGGGCAGCACTTCGATGCCGATCTCTGCCAGCTCGGCGGGATCGCTCGGCAGCAGCTCCTCGACACCGCGCGGTAGCACGGCAAAGGAGCCGGCGCCGGCGACGGGGTCGTCGGAATGCAGCGCCTCGCGACGCAGCATGGCGCCCCAGCCGCGCATGGGACGCGTGCCCGTCAGCGCACGCATGCGCAGGATTGCCCGCATGAGCGTGGGGTGAAGCATCGAGCGGCCGCGCTCTATATCGCCCGGAAACTCCTCAAAGACCACGTAGCGGCGCTCAAACTGTTTGAGCTCCGGCTTGCCCTCGCGCTCGCGCCAGTAAACCGCCTCGTCGTAAAAGCTTAGACGCTCCTGTACGCTCGCGCGCTCGGCTTTGAGCTCAGCGATCTGTTCATCGAGCGCCTGCACCCGCGAGCGCAGGTGATCGGTCATCTCGCCAATGTCGAACGTCGAGGTTAGGCGGTCGATCTCGTCGAGTTCGAGCCCCAGGTCGCGCAGCATGCAAATCAGACGCATGAGCGGGATCTGCGTGGGCGAATAGAAGCGGTAGCCTTTTTCGTTGACCACGGCGGGCTTAAACAGGCCGATCTTGTCGTAGTAGATGAGCGTTTGGCGCGAAACATTAAACAAGCTCGCCATCTCGCTAATCGCATACATGCCCGTCTGCATAAGTCCTCCTGACACATCCTTTTAGCGCACAAAGCCCGCCGCCCACAGGGGCAGCGGGCTCAAACACTACTCGTATCCTACCCTAAAGACGCCTATGACCAGCGCTTATAGTTTGCGCATGACACGCCGACGGCCTCGAGCGCCTTGGCGGCGATGTGGTGCACCGCGTCATCGAGCGTGGCGGGGCCGTTGTAAAACGTGAGCATGGGCGGCATGAGCATGACGCCCGGTACGCGCGCAAGGCGCGCCATGTTGTCGACATGAATGGCGCTGAAGGGCGTCTCACGCACCATGAGCACCAGGCGGCGCTGCTCTTTCATCTGAACATCGGCCGCGCGCAGCAACAGGTTTTCGCTGTAGCCGCTCGCGATGCCGGCGAGCGTCTTCATGGAGCAGGGCGCCACGATCATGCCGTCGACCGGATAGGTGCCGCTTGCGATGGCGGCGCCGATGTTCTTGTTGTCGTAGACCACATCGGCATGGCACGCAAATTCGTCGAGCGTCATGCCGAGCTCCTGCTCGATGGTAATCTCTCCCCCGCGCGTGACGACAAGCGCCGACTCGGCACCGGCCTGGCGCAGGCATTTGAGGCACTCAAGGCCCAGCGCGGCACCGCTGGCGCCCGAAACGCCAACGACGATGCGACGGGGACGGACAGAAGACTCAGGCATGACAACTCCTTGACTACTTGGTAGGGCTACTTACTAGAAAGCAATCTCCTTGGCCCACTTGTCCTTGTCGATCTCCATGAACTGCGAGCGGATGAAGTTCTTCTTGAGGTCGAACGGAACCGTGCAGTCGAAGATGGCCTTGCAGGCGATGCCGTGCTCGCGGATCGTGGGGTCGAACGCGGGGTCGTTGGACGGATCGAGCACGTGGCAGTGGCAACCGGGGATGGTGATGAGGTCCACGTCGGCCTGGAAGCGCGTGGTCATGGCCCACATCACGTCGCTCATATCGAAGATATCGACATCCTCGTCAACAAGGATGACGTGCTTGAGCTCGGAGAATGCCGAGAAGGCGAGCATGGCGGCGTTGCGCTGACGGCCCTCGTCATTTTTGCTCGACTTCTTGAACTGCATGATGGCAACGAACTTGCCGCCGCCGCAGGGGGCAGCGTGGACGTTGAGCAGGCGGCCCGGGATGGCGGTCTCGACCATCTTGTAGATGGATGCCTCGGTGGGGATGCCGGCCATGGACACGTGCTCGTGCGAGGGACCGATGCAGCTCTCCATGATGGGATTGACGCGCGTGGTGACGGCGGTGATCTTGATCACCGGGCAGACCTTGGCGCCACCGGTGTAGCCGGGGAACTCGGGCATGGCGTAGCCGTGGCCGTTGACGTCCTCGTTGATGGTCTCGTCGTGCATGAGGTAGCCCTCGAGCACATACTCGGCATTGGCGATGCACTTCTGCGGAACGGTGACGCAGTCGGCAAGCTCGACGGCGTGGCCGCGCAGGGCGCCGGCGATCTGCAGCTCGTTAAAGCCGAGCGGCGTGGTGGGCGCCTCGAAGCCACAGCACATGTACACGGCGGGGTCCAGGCCGATGGAGATGGAGATGGGCATGTCCTCGCCGCGCTGGCAGTACTCGTCAAAGAACGCGCCCAGGTGACGGCTACCCGGAGTGATCCACATGGCGAGCTTGTCCTTGTCGACGCAGGAGAAGCGGTGGATGGTCACGTCGGACTGGGAGCCGTCGGGGCTCGTGCCGTAGGCGAGGCCCATGGTGATGTAGGGGCCGCCGTCGACGGGCGTGTTGGTGGGAGCGGGGACGATCTTGCGCAGGTCAAAGCCCTCGTCGGTCGCCTTGTACACGACCTCCTGGCAGTCGACATGCTTGCCCTCGGCGATCTGCTCGGGCGCGATCAGGTTCTCGAAGCGCTTGCCGATTTCGAGGCCCAGGTGCTCCTCGTCCAGGTCGAGCAGGGCGGCAACGCGCTTGCGGCTGGCAAGCATGCCGATGCAGACCTTGGCATCGTCAAAGCCCTTGACGTTGTTGAAGACCATCGCCGGGCCCTCTTTGGTCGGGCGCATAACGGTGCCGCCGGCACCGACGTGACGATAGACACCCGAGACCTCGGCGTCCGGGTCGACCTGAGTGTCGGTCTCGAGCAGCTGGCCCGGCATCTCGCGCAAAAAGTCGAGCGCGGAGCGCAGGTCGTGGATCTGGGAAGCATCGGTAGTGGACATAGCATGCTCCTTTCGGGAGAGCGCCCGGCGGCGAGGATGCCGCCGGGCTGGGTAACGTAGTGGGGCCGCGGCGCTCATAGATGGGACGCTCGGCCACTCGCAGTTCGAGCACTCGGCTGCTTACAGCCCAAGCGCTCGACCGCTTACATCAGGCCAAAGAGGTGGAACCAGGCGGCCTCGACCAGCACGACGATAAAGACGACCACAGTGAGGGGAATGCCCATGCGCATAGCCTCTTTGGAGGTGTAGCCGCCGGCGTCCTTGCCTTCGCCGATAAGGATCGGCAGGTTATGGAACGGCAGGATGTAGTGGATGTTGATGGACGTGAAGACGATGAGCGCCACGGCGAGCGGGCTCACGCTGGAGCCGGCCGCGAAGCTGATGAACGCCGGCACGCACACGCCGAGCACGGCCATGACCGAGCCCATGAACATATGGATAACCATGGAGAGCGCGGCGACAAGCAGGGCGAACAGGAAGATGTTCTCGGGCACGGAGCTGGGGAGCACGACATCGGCGATCCAGGCGTTCATACCGGTGGCACCGCCCACGGAACCCACGGCCATGGCGGCCGTCAGGAACATGAGGGACTTGATGTCGACGGCGTTCCAGCTGGCGGGGGTGAGGACCTCGCCGATGATGGGCATGGCGAGGCAGACGCCGATGGCCAGGGTGACCCAGCCGATGTAATCGCCCGAGACGGTGAGCCACAGCGCGATGGCGATGACAAGCCACACGATGGTGCGAATCTCCTTGACGGAGAGCTTGCCGAGCGCGGCCTGCTTGGCCACGATCTGCTCGCGATCGTAGACGAGCTCCTTGCTGGGCTTAAAGAGGAAGAGGCCCAGGAACAGGGTGCACAGCAGCGCGACCAGCATAGGCACGCTCATGTACAGGAACCAGTCGACAAAGGACGGGCTCATGCCGCCGGCCTCGGCGCTGTACTGCGCAACGAGCGGGTTGAGCGTGGAGTCGCCTGTCAGGAAGAACATGGAGCCGGGGGCAGCAGCGGCAAACACAAGGAAGCCGAGCTTGCCGCGGTCGTCGTCACCGTAGCCGGCGGACTCGGCGATGACCGAGACAACGGCGAGGATGAGGAAGGCACGGGGGAACGGATGCGGAATGAGTAGCGACAGCACAAAGGTGAGCGCGAAAATCGAGATGATGAGCGACTTGGCATCGCGCACGAACTTGAGCATGAACGCATAGGCGATACGCTCGCCCAGGCCCGACTCCTTGACCGCGCTGGCGATGAGGTAGGCGCCGATGACGAGCCACATGGTGGCTTTGGTCCACGAGCTAAACGTAGAGGCGACCGTCGCCGAGATGCTCGCGGCGCCCGTGTCGTCCACGCACACCTTGAACAGAACAAGCAGCGCGCAGTAGAGCAGGCCCACAAAGCCCGGCTGTGCCACGCCACATGCCCAGAACACCACCGTGGCGAGCGTCAGCGCCAGACAGGTCTGACCGCCGACCGTGAGCTCGACCGTCGAGCTCAGCTCCGCCAAAGGAAGAAACTTCACCAGCAAAAAGACAACGATACCCAGCACAAAGCCAATTTCGCGCTTGGTGATCTTAAACGCCTTCTTTTCCGCTTCCATCTCCCCACCTTTCTTGTTGGGGGCGCTCCGGATTCGCAGCCACGTTGCCACTTAAAAAGGGGCGCCCGTTATCGGACACCCCTTACGTTGCGCTGTGTTGTGGCAATACAGTCAAGCGGGATTTTTGGATGAGAAGCGATCCTCTGGACAAAAAGCGTCACAACATTCGACGCTTTTCCCCGTTTTCGAGATTTTCATCAAATGTTGTGACGGTTTGGATGTGGCAAAGGGACTGTCTTTTTTCACATAGCGAGGGCTGCGCGGATGGAGGGGACCTCCAGAGCCTCGCGGAGCCAGGGGGCCAGCTGCTCGGGGTGACCCTGCAGGTAGCCTTTAAGCTCGGACGGGGCCACGCGGCGCACTTCCGAGATCTCCTCTTGGTTGATATGCAGCTCACCCGGCTCAACATGGGCAAGGTAGACCTCGCACCACTCGCACTCGCAGCGGTCGTCGCCGTGGTCCTCGCGATACACCACGTGACCGAGGTGCTTGAGCTGGTCGGGCTCGCGCGTAATGCCGAGCTCTTCGTTGATGCGGCGCGCCGTGGCGGCGGCGACGTCCTCGCCCGGCAGCGGATGCCCCGCGCAAGCATCCGCCAGCACGCCGCCCCACAGTCGTTTGAGCGGACTGCGGCGGCAGAGCAGCAGGCGCGCGCCCTCGCCCTGGCCCTCGACCAAAAGCGTCAGAAATGCCTGATGCAGGATGCCCTCGCCGGTATGGGCCTCGATGCGGTCAACGGATCCGAGCGTCTCGCCGGTCGCGGCATCGACCGCCACGACCTCGGCACCTGCGCCGCCCTCATCCCAGCCGGCGCGCAGGATGCGCGTGGCGACCTCCTCGAGCGCGGCGATGAGTTCCTTGGTGGTGTCGAGCACGCGCTGCAGGTCGTCCTTGCTCGCCCGCTCGACATGAAAACCTGTGCTCGCCGTAACGGGCACGCCAAAGCGTGTGGCCAGCGCCGCCGCGATATCGTGCGCCGGGATCTCGTCGCGATGGCACGGGACAGCCAGGATGCTCACCGTCGCCGTACGGCCGGGCTCGGGGCGCGGAATGGCCTGCGCCGTAGCGCCCAGGTGCGCGAACTCCGGCGAGCAGGCGTACACCGCCATGCCTCGCGGCGTCACCGTCAGCTGGGCCTCGAGCGCAAACTTGCCCTCGCCCACTGCAACCTTTGTCGTGTGCATACCCATGGGATCTCCTGTCGCCCGCGATGTACCTGAGACCATCTTCGCCTGTATTGCGACTATACAGGCAAGCGCAGCCTGCGACAAAGGGGGCAGGCACCTGACACATTCTGTTAGAGTTGCAGGGATTGAATCCCGCTTATTCATGCGACATTGGAGTGACAACCTTGACCGCCGCAACCACGCCTAAAAGTAAGTCAACCGCCGCCGCGCTCTCCCCCGCGCGCACCAAGCTCTGCCTGGCGCTGCTCGTGCTGTTGGGATTCTCGCTCGGCTGCTCCGAGTTCGTGGTCATCGGTATCGAAAGCGACTTGGCAACGGAACTCGGCATATCGCTTGCCACCGCGGGTCAGCTCATCAGCGTGTTCGCGCTGGTCTACGCTATCGCCACGCCGGTGCTCGCGCTCAGCACGGGGCGGTTCCGCCGCTACCAGCTGCTCGTGTGCTACAGCATTGTCTTTGTGCTCGGCAACCTGGTCATGGCGTTGGCGCCCAACTTCCAGGTACTGTTTATCTCGCGCATTGTCCTGGGCTCTGTCTCGGGCGCACTGCTCGCCGTGGGCGTGACGTACATCCCCGAGCTGCTGTCCCCGCAGCAAACTTCGCTTGCCATCTCGGTGGTATATGGTGCGTTTTCCGTGGCAATGGTCTTTGTCACTTCGATTGGCAAGTTCGTGGCCGACACGCTCGACTGGCACGTGGCCATGTACGGCACGCTGACCTTTGCCGTTCTGATCTGCGGAGCGCTCGTGGCGTTTATGCCGCGCGCTGGGCAAACCGACGAGCCTGCCACCTTTCGCGAGCAGGCGGGTCTGCTGCGCGAGCCGAGCATCATCACCGGCATGCTCATCTTTTTGTTTGGCGTAGGCTCGGTCTATGTGTTCTACGGCTACGTGACGCCTTATCTTGAGCAGGTGCTGGGCATGGGCACCGTTCAGGCGAGCACCACGCTTATGGCCTACGGCGTGTTCTGCCTGATCTCGAACATCCTGGGCGGATGGATCGACGCACGTTTTGGCATGAAGGCACTGCTTGTGACGTTTGTGCTGCAGGCTGCGGCGTTGCTCGGGCTGTTTGCCGTGGGCGGCACCATGCCGCTCGCGCTGGTCTTTGTCTTTAGCTTGGCGCTGCTCATGTACCTGTTCTCAGTCTCGTGCATCACACACTTTATGGACGTGGCACGCAGCCGCCATCCCAAATCGATGGTACTCGCGAGCTCGGTAGAACCCATGGCGTTTAACGTCGGCATTTCGTTTGGCACCGCAGTGGGCGGCGCCGTGGTGAGCAGCATTGGCATTGCACACGTGGGCGCCGTGGGCGCCGCGTTCTCGCTTGTGGCCTGGGCGCTTACGCTGGTGACGATTAAGCTCGCCCGTTGGGAGCGCCGTCGTCAATCAGCACAGCCCCGGATGCAGGCATAGGGACGAACACAGCCCAAGGTGGCGAGCAACCAGTGAAAACCGTCCCATACTAGTAGTGTTTATCCGCCTGCAAGCTCCGGCAGTACAATTTCGTGTATTTCAGATACACGCTTTTCTACGATTTCGTGTATTTCAAATACACGAAATGCGCGTGGAGCAACTCAAAGGCGGCGGCAGACGCATTGTCTGCCGCCGCCTTTTATCGCGGATTTTATAGATATGTGGGTCGTTTACTCCATGCCCAGCAGCTCGCGCATCTGGGTTGCGTAGTTAGAAGCCATGTTACCGTAGACAATCTGCACGCCGCCGTTGACATGCACGATGCCACGCGCTTCGAGCTTTTCGGTAAACTCGGCGTCATCAACCACCTTGTCACAGTCATTGAGCTGAATGCGCAGACGGGTGAAGCAGGCCTCGACAGACTTAATATTGTTGTCGCCGCCCACTGCCTCAACGATGGCGGGAATGAGGTCGCTGATCACAGTCTTGGGAGCCTTTGCGGCCTCATCGTCGGACTCTTCCTCGCGGCCGGGGGTCTTAAGGTCCTTCTTAAGGATGATGAACTTGAAGACGAAGTAGTACACCACGAAGTAGATGGGGCCGAGGAACAGGATAACCTGCCAGTTGGAGCCCTTGGCTGCACCCATAATGCCGTTAAAGATCAACGACAAGAGCGGGCCGCCAAAGGATGCGGAACCGGCCACGTTGAACTGCAGGATATAGGTCAGCGCATAAGCAAGACCAGCCATGAGAGCGTGGAACACGTAGAGGATGGGCGCGATAAACAGGAAGGAGTACTCGAGCGGCTCGGTAATGCCGGAGAGGATGCAAGGCACCACAATGGCAATCATGAGCGCCGCGGCCTTCTTCTTGTTCTTGGGAAGCGCCGTCTTGTAGAAGGCGAGTGCAGCGCCGGGCAGGCCGAACATGGCGAAGATAACCTTGCCGTTCATGACAAAACGGCTGACCTCGATGTTAAACGGCGTGCTGGGAGAGCCCAGGATCGCGTTGTAGATATTGATAGCGCCCTGAACAGTCTGGCCGTCGATGGTCTCGACGCCACCGAGCGACGTGAAGAAGAACGGCAAATAGACAAAGTGATGCAGGCCAAAAGGCAGGAGCATGCGCTCGCCGGCGCCGTAGACAAATGCACCAAAGGCACCCGTAGTCTTGATGAACTCGGACAGCGCGCCGAGAGCGTTCTGAATAAACGGGAAAACAAAGGACATGACCAATGCGAGGATGCTGCATGAGAGCAGCGTCACCGCCGGGATAAAGCGCGTGCCGTTGAAGATGGAGAACACGGCAGGCAGCTCAATCTTGTAGTAACGGTTATGCAACCATGCGACGATTGCACCCACCAGAAGACCGCCGATAACACCAGTGTCGAGCGTGGTGATGCCGAGGATCGTGCTCTGGCCCGTCGTAAGATTCGCGGGATCGATAACGCCAGTCGCCGTAAGGAACGTGCCCATCACGGAATTCATGCACATGTAGCCCAAAAAGCCACAAAGCGCCGCGGTAGCCTTCTCGGACTTGGCGAAGCCATAGGCGAGACAAATCGAGAAGATAACCGGGATGTTGTTCATAACGATGCTGGCAGCGGCCTTGAGAATCGAAAAGAAAATCGCAAAGCCCGGAGCAGCAAGCCAGGGAACAGCTGCCGTAAGGGTGGGGCTGGTAAAGGCATTGCCAAAGCCCTGAAGGATGCCGGCGATTGGCAGGATCAAGACAGGCGTCATGAGGACTTTGCCCAGGCGCTGGAACTTTGCCAGCAGCTCATCTTTGTTCATGGGATACCCCTCTTAAAGAAACGGGGCGTGCAGCTCTACAGCCCACACGCCCCATAACAGTTATCAAGCGCTATGGAACTAGCTACTTAAGCTCCGGCCAGTAATCCTTATTGGCCTCGATGAGCTTGTCGAGCACTTTGCGAGCCTTCTTGGCGTCACCGACCAGACGATTAAGCGTGAGTGCCTGCAGAGCCTTCTCGTAGGAACCCTCCATCCAAGCCTCAACAGTCAGGCGCTCATAGGCGTACTGGTTCTCCATAAGGCCACGATAGAAGGTACCGATCTTGCCAACAGCATAGGGCTGCGGGCCATTGGCGCCCACGCTTGCCGCGACCTCGACCATGGCGTCATCGGGCATACCCTCGATAATGCCGTTGTTGGGCACGATGACAATGAAGGTCTTGTTGGTGTTGCGATAAATGGCCGAGGTGATTTCCACGATCATATCGCCATGAGCGTCGTTTTGCACAACCGAGGAGTTCTTTGCGGTGCCGACTTTGGCAACACGCTCGCACTCGGCGAACACGCGCTTCTCACGACCGTTGATAACCTCGTCGGAGCGAGTGTAGTCGGGGTCGAGGTGAGCGACCTTGTACTCGGGATACAGATAGTACTGCAGATAAGTGTTGGGCAGATAGTCGGGGAAGTCCTCGAGCATGTCCTTGACCATGGCGTAGGTATCAAGCCAGGACTGGTCACGCTGCTCGGCATCGGCAGGAAGGAAGCCGTTCTTCTCCGCGTACTCCTTAATCTGCGGGACGAGGTCATGACCCTCTTCATCGTAGATGTGCTTGAACCAACCGAAGTGATTGAGGCCGAAGTACACGGGCTCCGTCTTGCTCATATCGCGACCGAGCAGGCGACCGTAAGAGCGCATGAGGTTGACAGGCTGGTCGCAGATGTTGAGGACGCGATGCTCATCGGGCAGGACGCGCTCGAGACCATATGCCACAATAGCAGCCGGGTTGGTGTAGTTGATAATCCACGCCTCCGGGCTATGAGCGCGAACGTCGTTGACGATCTCAACCATGTCATGCATGGAGCGCATACCGTAAGCCATGCCGCCGGGGCCCACCGTTTCCTGGCCGATGATTCCCATATGCAGCGGAATCTTCTCGTCCTTGCTACGCATCTCGTAGCCGCCGGTACGAATCTGGCAGAGCACAAAGTCGACGTCGGTGTAAGCCTCGTCCTTATCGGTGGTGTAACCAAACTCCACACCGGGCTCCTCCTCGGCGAAGAGGATCTTGCCAAACTCGCCAATCGGACGCTGACGCTCGGCATCGATGTCATAGAGCATCACGCGGTTCAGCGGCAGAATGTCCATGTGCTTGGTCAGGGCTTTAAGAATGCCAGGGCACCACGTGGAGCCGCCGCCAACGATCACAATATTGAGCTTATCCTTCATGTTCCGTCCCTCCAGGGTTGGCTGATCGGTGTTCTCGAAGACCTTGGGCTCCGCGGTTGTCCTCGGCTTGCTTCGTTTCGATTGATATTTTGCGACATAAGGTCATTTGCGAGTCCCCGTGTGAGCCAATGCGAAACGGGGACACATGATTTCGCTCACGACACAGATATGTGTAGGCAGACACGCACGTTTACCCAGTTCATGGGCAATTGGCGATCTTGACCGATTACCGATTTCTCACCTGGCTACACAAAGCGGTACCATATGTACGACGAGGTGCGAGGGGCTGGAACATCTTATGAAAGATCAAGCATCTTTTTATGATCATGTGCGGGCTGGCGAGAGCAAGCTCAACGATCTCGAAAGCGAGATCATGCGCTACATCATCGAGCTGCGTGATGATATTGACGATGTCACGCTTAAGAGCGTTGCTGAACGGTTCTTCGTCGCTCCCAATACAATCGTCAGGCTTGCTCATAAGCTTGGCTTCTCGGGGTTTACGGAGCTCAAACAATCGTATTCCGCCTCGCTCGACCGCAATCGATTCACAATCGAGACACTTCCGCTCGACACCCAGCTCGTACAAACAAAAGACCTGATTAACGACCGGGTCATCGACTCGGTTGTAAGCCTTATCCAGGACGCCTCGCATATCGTGTTCTTCTGCTCGGGCTTTTCGAAATACCCGTGCCTCGAGATGGCTGAAAAGCTCAAAATAATGGGCAAGAATACCGACACGCTTAGTGAACGCCACGTCATGAGGCATTACGCAGAACTCCTCGGCAAAAACGACCTGGTCTTCAGCGTTTCCGTAAGCGGCGAGACGCAGGTGTCTATTGACGCTACATCGATAGCCAAAACGCGCGGATGCAAGGTCGTCACACTCACCGGCTTTTCTCGAAATTCTCTCTCGAAACTAGCCGACTACCCTATCTACACCGTGCAAAAAGAAATCCGCTTGGGCAGCATGGACCTCGACAGTCGATTGATGTTCTATTACGTTTTCGAATTGATATTTGAGCGCTACTTCAAACTGGCCAAGAAATAAAACTCTGTATGCGCCCGGCTTCGACTCTTTAGCAGCCCTCTATATGAAAGGTATCGTCCTATGCAACGCGTACTGTTTATCTGTCACGGCAATATCTGCCGCTCGACGATGGCTGAGTCGGTGTTTACCGAGCTCGTGCGCCGCGCCGGGCGCGAGGCGGAGTTTGTCATCGATTCCGCCGCGACCTCAACCGAGGAGATCGGCAACCCGCCGCACCACGGTACCGTTGCCAAGCTGCGCGAGGTCGGGATTCCCGTCGTTGCCCACCGCGCGCGCCAGGTGCGTCGCGCAGAGTATGGCGACTGGGATCGCATTGTCTATATGGATGCCGAGAACGCGCGGGGCCTGCGTCGCATCTTTGGCGACGACCCCGACGACAAGATTACGCGCTTGCTCGATTGGACCGAGCGCCCCGGCGACGTGGCCGATCCCTGGTACACCGGCAACTTCGATGCCACCTACCGCGACGTACTCGACGGTTGCACTGCTATGCTCGAGCAGCTGTAATCGATGAAATGCAGAGTTTTTAGAGCCATAAATCGGATGAAATGTAGAAATTTGACCTTACTCGCGCACAGCACAACGACGACAACGTCTAAGCATAGGCATAAGCGAAGTCGGAATTCCCATATACAAATCGAGCGTGGTTTTTCTCCCACTTTGAGCGTTCAAGTGCGCTCTAAACGGAAGAAAATCCACGCTCATTATCGCGGAGGGAGAAAATCCTCGCTCGGCTACTCGTCGACGATCTCAGTGTGACAAAGGGACTGTCCCCTTGTCGCATTCGGAACTGACCCTAGACAGGTTTGACCTCCAGTTTTATCCCCTCGGCACGGAAGTCGCCCAAAACATCCGGAAGGGTCCAAGTCGCATACAGAGGCAGATAGAGAACGCCCCCGTCACGCTCAACGTTGCCTCTCGAGAAAACAATCCCGCGCTTTACGCCATACTCGGCCGTTTCAAGCACATGGTTCAACGCGGCGTGCGCATGGTAATACATCCCCGATTTAACCTCGATGGGCACAGCCGTCCCATCCGGGCCGTCAATCACGAAATCGACCTCGCCCCGTTTCTTGGTCTGGTAGTAATACAGCCCTCTTCCCTGGGCAGCCAGCTGCTGAGCCACCACGTTTTCGTACACGCCGCCGAGGTTGGGCTCCTTGCTGTCGAGGTACGCCGCCTGAGCGACCCCGATGGGATAACGGGCCATCAGCATCCCGGTATCGGACTGGTACAGTTTGAACTGGGACGGTCGCGCTGTCTTAAGCAGCGGGGACTTTGGCTCGGTTACGATATCGGTCTTGAGGGCGACGCCGGCATCGACGAGCCAGACGAAGTCGCGCTGGTACTTCTCGAAATGGGCCTTGGGGTCGATCGAGTTGAGCACAAAACGCTTGTTCTCGCCCTCCAGCATGACAGGAAGCTGGTCGAAGATACTCTGCACCTGGAGCGCGCGCCCGTTCGCGTATTTCGAGATATCCCGACGGTATTGCCCGTTCAGCTCGGACTGGAGCTGGCGGACAGATGCCAGATCACCCTGCGTGTCGAGGAAGCGCTGCACGATCTCCGGCATACCGCCGACGACGATATAGGTCCTGAAGTTTGCCATCATTGCGTCGTGAATATAACCAGGAACCGACGTCTCGTTGCGGCACGCATCGCAAATCGAGCGCCGCGCCTCTTCGCTCACCCCGATTGCCCAGCTGAACTCCTCAAAATCCAGCGGGAACATCCTGAGCTCATGGACATACCCCACGGGATAAGACCTGACGCCCTTGAACTGGGTCCCGAGCATGGACCCCGAGAATGCCCAGCGGCAACGGTCGTCCTCGACAAGGAACTTCGCCATCGTCATGATGTCGGGGGCCTCTTGGACCTCATCGATAAACACGAGCGTTTTGCCTGGCGCTATCGGCTTTCCCGAAAGAAGCGTCACCCTGCTGATGAAATCATCGGCATCCCGTGCCTCGAGAAGAGCATCTTTTGCCTGGCGATTTTCCGCGAGATTGAGCTCGATATAGGTTGCGTAGTTTGACTTACCGAACTCGCGAATCGAGTAGCTCTTACCGATTTGGCGAGAACCCGTGACAAACAACGCCTTTCGTTCAATGGATCTCTGCCAACAATCAAGCTCATCAGCGATTTTCCTGCGCAACATAAGCTCTCCCATCGCCTCGATAAATGAAATGCAGATATTTATATCGACTATTATCGATGAAATGCAGAGATTTTTAGTACCGAAATTGGATGAAATGCAGAAATTTGAGCTTACTCGCGCACAGAACAACGACGCGTGCGCCTAAGCATGGGCATAAGTGAGGTCGGGATTCTCGCATACAAATCGAGCGAGGACTATCTCCCACTTTGAGTGCGAAATTGCGCCCAAAACGGGAGATAATCCACGCTCGATATTTCGACGGGAGAAAATCCTCGCTCGGTTACTCGTCGACGATCTCGGCAAGCCAGACGTTCAGCGTATCAATCTCGGGGCAGCAGAACTTTGCCGTACCGGGCTCGTTGCCGGGCACGATTCCGCCATAGCGCAGGATATCGATATAGGGAAAGCCCACATGGCAGGCCATGGCGCACATCTTGCCGCGGTCTCGGTCAAAGTCAAAGACATCGCCCGGCTTGTGGCCGTGATGGCAGCGGCACGTTCCCAGCTGGTCCACGCAGCTAATGCGGATACGCGGACGCTTGCCACGCGGCGCGCCGAGCGGCTTGTCCCCGCACGCAGGCTTGGCACCGTTCTCGCCAGCGTTACTCATGGTCGATCACGTCCAGGCAGGCCTCGATGGGAAGGCCGGCCGACTTGTCCTCTTGGTCGGCATTGCGCTCGATGAGCTCGGCCACCACGCGCATAGCGTCGGCCGTGGCACGCTGAAGCGTCCAACCGCTCATCACGCGACCCATAAGCACGGCCGAGAACGTATCGCCCGTACCCGGGAAATACACCGGGATCAGCTCGAAGGGGATCGTGAAATACTCGCCCGCCACATGGTCATAGCCCACCACGGCGTTCTTGCCGTCCACCTTGGCGCTCGTAATGACCACCGACCTGGTGCCCAGCGCGAGCATGGCGTCTACGAGTGCATGAGCCTCATCAGCCGTAATCTCTTCGACGATAGGCGTATCGGTGAGTAGGCATGCCTCGGTATAGTTGGGCACCGCATAGTCGGCGCATTCGACCAGGCTGCGCATAAGGCCAATCGTGGACTCGGGCACACCGGCATAGAGCTTGCCGTTGTCGCCCATGATGGGGTCGACGAACACCTTGGTGCCCTTTTGCGCGCGGCGGTGGCAAAAGTCCGAGATGATGCGCGTCTCTTCCTCAGTCACGATAAAGCCGGTCGAGATGGCGTCGAACTCAAAGCCGAGCTCTTCCCAGATGGCAAGACTCTGACGCACGTACTCCGTGGTGTCGTGGATGTAGAACTTGGGATAGTTGAGCGTATCGGACACAAGTGCCGTCGGCAAGTTATGGATACGGTAGCCCATGTGCGACAGCACCGGCAGCATGGCGGAAAGCGCGACCTTGCCGTAGCCGCACATATCGTTAATCAGCAGCAGCTGAGTGTTCTTCATGAGTGTCCCCCTTGGGTCGGGCGCGGCGGCGCCATAGTGCGACTTAGTGTAGCGCAGCGCAATCTAAGTCTTCCCTTCGGATGTAAGACCAAGTTTGGGCGCTATTTTGTTCTTAGAATTTTTCTGATGCTTCTTATTGCAGAAACTTGGCCTTAGAAGGCTTTGCACATGGTGCAAAGTAGCCTGCCACCCTTGCACCAATCAAAATCAATTCGGTACCTTGACAATCAGTTAGGTACCTCTAGAATCACTTAGGTACAAAACAATCCCTCTACCTAACTAAAGAAAGGAGCAATGCAGCGACATGTGTGTTGAACCACTCGTCTATCCGCACGAACCCGGCGGCGACCCCTCGCAGCCGGCAGACCAGCCGCCCGCGATGAGCGAGCAGGATAAGCTTGCCAAGCGCATCCTCAATGGCCTGGGCTTTTGCGGCCATTACATGCACTTTCATGGCGGAGGCGTGTCCGGCAAGGCGCCCATCATCTGCCTGCTGGCCAAGCAACCCGGCGGCGAGATGTCGCAGCAGGAGCTCGGCATGCACTTTGACCTCAAGCCGGGATCGCTTTCCGAGATCCTGTCCAAGCTCGAGCTCAACGGCCTCATCGAGCGCAGCCGTAACCCCAAGGATCGACGGCAACTCACCATTCGCCTGACCGAAACCGGCCGGGAAAACGCCCGCATCGACCAGGCGGCCCGCATTCGCTTTAGAGAGCAGGCCTTTAGTGCCCTCACCCACGACGAGCGCGAGCAGCTCGCCGAAATGCTCGAGAAAATCCGTGTAACCTGGGAGGAACTGGATGATTAAAACCCTCATGGGCAGCATCCGCGACTATATGAAAGTCACCGTTGCCACGCCGTTGCTCGTGCTTGGCGAGGTGCTCTGCGAGATGCTGATTCCATTCATCACCGCCAACCTGATCGACGCTATCAAAGACGGCGCCACCGTAGCCGAGATGCTTCCCACCGCAGGCTTTTTGGTGCTCATCGCGCTGACGTCGCTTGCTTTTGGCGCCGCGGCCGGCGTCACCTGCAGCCATGCGAGCTGCGGGTTCGCCAAGAACCTGCGTCACGACCTGTTCTACAAGATCCAGACGTTCAGCTTTGCCAACATCGATGAGTTCTCGAGTTCCTCACTCGTCACGCGTCTGACCACCGACATCAACAACGTTCAGCAGGCCTTTATGATGATCATCCGTATCGCCGTGCGCGCGCCGCTGGTCTTGATCTTCGCCTTTACCATGGCATTTATCATGGGCGGCAGCGTCGCCATGGTCTACCTGGTCATCATTCCGCTGCTGGGCTTTGGACTGTTCTTTATCATCTTTAAGGTGCGCCCCATCTTCTCGCGCGTGTTCCACAAGTACGATGCCCTTAACGAGTCCGTCGAGGAAAACGTCACCGGCATGCGCGTGGTCAAGAGCTATGTGCGCGAAGACTTTGAGAAGGAGAAGTTCGCGACCGCCGCGCGCGACGTCCAGATGGACTTCACCCGCGCCGAGAAGCTGCTCGCCTTTAACAACCCCATGATGAACATCTGCGTCAACGGCGCGTTTGTCGTCATCATCTACCTGGGCTCCAAGCTCATCATCACGAGCCAGGGCACGCTGTTCGACGTGGGCCAGCTCTCCTCGACCTTTACCTATGGTTTCCAGATTCTCATGAGCCTGATGCAGCTGTCGATGATCTTTGTCATGGTGACCATGGCCGACGAATCGGCACACCGCATTGCCGAGGTGCTGGCCGCCGAGCCCACGATCGCCGATCCCGCCGAGCCCGTGCTCGAGGTTGCCGACGGTTCCATCGACTTTGACCACGTGAGCTTTAAGTATTCCAAGCATGCGAAGCGCCAGGCGCTCGACGATATCGACCTGCACATTACGAGCGGCGAGACCATCGGCATCATCGGCGGCACCGGCTCGGCCAAGTCCACGCTCGTTAACCTCATCGCCCGCCTGTACGACACCACCGAAGGCGCTGTGCGCGTGGGCGGCGTGGACGTGCGCGACTACGACCTGGACGCGCTGCGTCACCAGGTCGCCATGGTGCTGCAGAAAAACGTGCTGTTTAGCGGCACCGTCGCCGAGAACCTGCGTTGGGGCGACCCGAACGCCACCGACGAGGAAGTCCGCGAGGCAGCGCATCTGGCCTGCGCCGACGAGTTTGTCGACGGTTTCCCCAAGGGCTACGACACCTGGATCGAACAGGGCGGCTCTAATGTTTCGGGCGGTCAGAAGCAGCGCCTGTGCATTGCACGCGCCCTGCTGCGTCGCCCCAAGATCTTGATCCTGGACGACTCCACCAGCGCCGTCGACACCAAGACCGACGCCAAGATCCGCGCAGGGCTGGCAAGCTATCTGCCCAACACGACCAAGCTCATCATCGCCCAGCGCATCAGCTCCGTGCAGGACGCAGACCGCATCATCGTCATGGAGGGCGGCCGCATCGCGCAGATCGGCAACCATGACGAGCTGCTTAAGACAAGCGAGATCTACCGCGAGACCTTTACCTCGCAAAACAAGATGAGCGCCGAGGGCGAAGGGGCCATCGAGGCCGACACCGAGGCATCCGCAACGCAAGCTCAAACTCAGGAAGGAGGCGAGGCACATGAGTAAGGCAACGACCGCCGAGCGCGCGCTCAACCGCAAGGGCGGCACCATGTCGCGCCTCATCAAGACGCTCTTTGGCTTCTATCCCGTGCTTTTGCCCCTTGTCGTCGCCGGCGTGGTGCTCTGCGCCATCATCAACTCCATCGGCGCGACCTTCCTGCAGAGCGCCCTGCAGATTATTAGCGAATCGTGGCAGTCGGGCGATTGGGAAGCCGCACAGCCCAAGATTCTGCAGCTCGTGACCACCCTCGCCTGCATCTACGGCGTCGGTGTCCTGTCCTCGCTCTTCTGGAACCGCGCCATGGCTATCGTCACGCAGGGCTCGCTGGAGAAGCTGCGCGAGATGATGTTCAACCGCATGCAGGACCTGCCGATCCGCTACTTCGACACGCACCAGCGCGGCGATATCATGAGCCACTACACCAACGACATCGACACGCTACGTCAGATGATCAGCCAGTCGCTGCCCAACCTGCTCATGACGATCATCATCATCGTCACGGTGTTCTTTATCATGCTGTACTACAGCGTGTGGATGTGCCTGGTCATCATCGCCGGCGTCGCCTTTATGACCTTTATGACCAAGCTGCTCGGCTCCAACTCCGCGCGCTTCTTCATTGCACAGCAGACCGAGCTCGGCGTGGTCGAGGGCCATATCGAGGAAGTCATGAACGGCCAGAAGGTCGTCAAGGCGTTCTGCCACGAGTCTGCCGCCGAGGCCGATTTTGACGAGCGCAACGAAAAGCTCTTCGAGGTCTCCCAGAAGGCCAACATGTACGCCAACATCCTCATGCCCATCCTTATGAACCTGGGCAACCTGCTCTACGTGCTGGTCGCACTGGCGGGCGGCATTTCCCTGGCGCTGGGCGTGCCCAACCTGAGCATCTCGGGCATGGCGCTGTCCATCGCCGTCGTGGTGCCGTTCCTCAACATGACCAAGCAGTTCTGCGGACAGATCGGCCAGATCTCACAGCAGATCAACGCCGTGGTCATGGGCCTCGCCGGCGCCGACCGCATCTTTGAGCTCATCGACGAGGAGCCCGAGGCCGACGAAGGCTACGTGACACTCGTCAACGCGCAGGTGAACCCCGAAACCTGGGAGCTCGAGGAGGCCGACCACCACACCGGCATGTGGGCATGGAAGCATCCGCACCGCGCAACCGGCGAGATCGAGTACGTACCGCTGCGCGGCGACCTGGTCATGGATAACGTCGACTTTGGTTACACGCCCGACCACGAGGTGCTGCACGGCGTGTCCGTGTTTGCCAAGCCGGGCCAGAAGGTCGCGTTTGTCGGCGCCACCGGTGCCGGTAAGACGACCATCACCAACCTCATCAACCGCTTCTACGACATTGCCGACGGCAAGATCCGCTACGACGGCATCAACGTCAACAAGATCCGCAAGGCCGACCTGCGCCGAAGCCTGGGCGTCGTGCTGCAGGACGTGAACCTGTTCACCGGCACCGTGATGGACAACATCCGCTACGGCAACCTGGACGCCACCGACGAGGAGTGCATCGCAGCGGCCAAGCTCGCGGGCGCAGACGACTTTATCACCCGCCTGCCCGACGGCTACGACACCATGCTCACCGGCAACGGCGCACAGCTGTCGCAAGGCCAGCGCCAGCTGATCTCGATCGCCCGCGCCGCCGTCGCCGATCCGCCGGCGATGATTCTGGACGAGGCTACGTCGAGTATCGACACCCGCACCGAGGCCATCGTGCAGGAGGGCATGGATAAGCTCATGGAGGGCCGCACGACGTTTGTCATCGCGCACCGCCTGTCCACCGTGCGCAACTCCGACGCGATCATCTGTCTGGATCACGGCCGCATCATCGAGCGCGGCAACCACGACGAGCTGATCGCCAAGCGCGGGTATTACTACCAGCTGTACACGGGTGCATTTGAGCTGGAGTAGGAACGGTTACTGACGGAGGGTGCCCCGGGGCGTCGGGGTAATTCCTCCGTGCTCAAACATTCTCGCTGCACTGCGAAACTGCGCGCGGAGGAAATACCCCGCCGCTCCGGGGCACCCTCCTGCGCGCAATCAGCCCGTTGTTTAAAACGGAATAAAGGTTAGTGAGGCCCTGGCCGTTTGGCCAGGGCCTCGTTTTGTTAGTCTTTTTGGGACGGGGCTTTTTGACTACTTTGAGGGTGCGCAGGCAGGGCGGCAAAAGTAGCTAAAAAAGCCCCGTCCCAAAAAGACTACCCGCGCCAAATGAGCTAGTTGAGGAGTTGGGGCATGGCGTTGACGAATTTTTGTACTTGGAGGGTGGGCTCGAGCGGGTAGTGCAAGAAGACCGGCACCTCGCGACCGCATAGAAACGGTACGCCCACAAAGGCCGGGTGCGCGCCCGACCACGCTCCGCAGGTGAGCACCGCATCGCCCTTTTCCTCCGCCTCGTTAAAGAGCGCAAAGTCGAAGCTATCCACGTCGATCACGTCCACGCCGCCGTCGGCCAACAGGTCGATGCGCAGGCTGTCCATAGCGTCGTTGCCGTGACGGAGCACGCGCAGGCGCATGCCCTCCAGGTCGGCAACCGTGATGCGCGTCTTGCGCGCAAGCGGGCTCGTGCGCGGCACATCAATATAAAACGGTACGTTGACGATAAGGAGCTTTTGGCAGGCGTCGCCCCAGCGCGGGGTCGAAAAACTCGACTGCACTACATCCACTTCGCGACCAAGACTGCGCATGACGGTCTCGCGCTCATCGTAGAGGTCACTCACCGGCACAATCTCAAAGCGCAGCGACGGCTCCAGCTCGTGCACACTCGGCCACATCGACAGCGTTTGGCGCCCCGGGCACATCATCGACACGCCCAGACGCACGGCGCCGCCATCGCCCGCTGCGCGTCGGGCACGGCGCAACGCATCCTCGGACTGACGCATGATCGAGCGCGCATCGTCTACCAGCAGCGCACCCGCCGGCGTCACCTTAACGCCCGAATGCGAGCGCTCGAACAACGTGATGCCAAACTCGGCCTCGAACCCCGACACCTGTTTGACGAGAGCCGGGGTCGACACACGTAGTTTTGCCGCCGCGCGCGAGAAGCTTCCCAGCTCCGCGGCGGCCGATATGGCCTCAAGTCGTCGATCGTACACGTCAATCTCCCGTTTTCGCGCCCGTGGCCACATGGTGCCACAGGAGGTTGTTTTCGCAGGTCATGCGCTCAATTGAGAATAAACTGCATCGCACAGTGTAAACCTATGGTTAACGCCATTCTAACAAATATGCAATTCACCTGCGCAAATGCAAAGCATACGATAACCAGCGAAAACCACGTGGGTCGATTAATGGGAGCGACCCACCGGGAGGCACAAGAAGGGAAGTTCCTATGAGCAATTGGCTTAAGCTCGAGGGCGATGTCTGCGCCGTGACCGGCGCGCTCGGCGGTATGGGCGTCGAGATTTGCCGCGAGTTCGCCCGCAACGGCGCCAACGTCGTCTTGCTCGACCTAGACGAGGAGAAGGTCAAGGCAGCAGCCGCCGACCTCGCCGCCGAGTTTGGTATCCACGCCGAGGGCTACAAGATGAACGCCACCGACGAGGCCGAGGTTCAGGCTGCCGTCGACGCCACCATCGCCAACTTCGGCCGCGTCGACGTTCTCGTCAACACCGCCGGCATCCTGCGCTTCGCCGCCATGGAGGACCTGCCGCTAAGCGACTGGGAGCAGGTGCTCAACGTCAACCTCACCGGCTACTTCATCACCTCGCAGCGCTTTGGTCGCGAGATGATCAAGGCCGGCCAGGGCCGCCTGGTGCACATCTCGACCGTTGCCAGCCACTCCCCCGAGACGTTCTCGGGCGTGTACAGCTCCACCAAGGCGGGCGTCAACATGATGTCCAAGATGCTCGCCGCCGAGTGGGGCCCCTACGGCGTCCGCTCCAACTGCGTCGAGCCCTGCTTTGTCAAGACACCCATGTCGGCAAGCTTTTACGCCGATCCCGAGGTCGAGAAGAGCCGCAGCCGCCTCATCGCCACGCGCCGCATCGGCGAGGTCAGCGATATCGCCAACGCCGTCATGTTCCTGGCGTCCAAGCGCTCGGACTTTACCACCGGCGACGCCATCAAGGTCGACGGCGGCTTCTCCAACATGATGGGCGACCTCACCGCCAAGCCCGGCGGCCGCCGCGCCTTTGCCGACAACTACCTCAAGAACAAGGGCGTCGAGCTCTGGTCCGATGAGTCCGGCGTCGCAAAGCCGACTGACCAGTAAACCAGCCCGGTAGAAAGGGGCGCGGGGCAAGCACCTCAGCGGCGTTTGCCCCTCCCCTCCCCCGTATCGATTAGAAAGAGTCCAATGGCTTCCACCAACTCCAACAAGGGTCGCGCCGTCGTGCTTTCCGCCGCGTGCGTCACCATGTTCTTCATCAGCTCCATCGCGCTGTATTCCGTTGTGAGCAAGAACCTGCTCGCCGTCTATCCCGAGTGGTCCAGCGCTCTTACCTGGGCTTTCCCGGTCTTCCAGACCATCATGGCCGTGACGGGCATCTTCGCCGGCCGCATCTCCGATAAGATCGGCCCGCGCAACGTCGTGATCGCTGCCGCCGTGTGCTACGGCGTGGGCTGGTTCATGTCCGGCACCGTCACCGAGCCGTGGCAGTTCTACCTGTGGTTCTCGCTCGTCGCCGCCATCGGCAACGGCCTGGGCTACAACCCCGCGCTCACCACCGGCCAAAAGTGGTTCATCGACAAAAAGGGCCTCGCCTCCGGCATCACCCTGGCCGCTTCGACCGCCGGCCCCGCCGTGCTGTCCCCGGTGCTCGCCTCGCTGCTCATCCCGAGCCTTGGCATCTTTGGCGCCCTTAAGGCACTCGGCGTCATCTTCTTTGTGACGATCGCCGCCTCCGCCCTGTTCCTGAAGGCCCCCGAGGCCGGTTGGCTGCCCGAGGGCTTCGAGGCCCCCAAGGGCGGCGCGCACGCCGGCACTTTCGGCGACCTCACCCCGGGCGAGATGGTCAAAACCCCGCGCTTCTGGGTCCTCATCGCCACCTTCGCCTTCGCCGCCACCGCGGGCACCCTGCTCGTGGGCAAGGTTGCCTCCATCGCCGCTGTCCAGCTCTTCGCCGACCCCACGAGCGCCGCGGCCGTCGCCCTCGGCGGCGTGGTCGTCTCCGTCAACACCTGCGCCAACCTGGTCGGCCGTCTGTCCTTTGGCCAGATCATCGACAAGCTCGGCGCCTACAAGTCGCTGCTCATCAGCCTTGTCGTCACCATCGTCGCGCTCGTCATCATGTCGATGAGCTTTACGCAGAGCATGTTCTTTGTGGCGCTCGCCCTGCTCGGCTTTAGCTTTGGCGCCCTGCTCGTCATCTACCCGCCGCTCACCGGTGGCGCCTTTGGCACCAGCAACATCGGCGTCAACTACGGCATCATGTTTTTGGGCTATGCCGCTTCCACCTGGATCAGCCAGCCCATCACCGCCGTGCTGTATCACGCCGAGGCCGGCAGCGCCGCCTACCAGCAGTCCTTCTACGGCGCCATTGTGATTGCCGCCATCGCCGTCGTGCTCACCGTCTACATGATGGTCTCCGACAGCAAGAAGAAGTCCGCCTAGTTATACCAATGTGGCAAAGGGACAGTCCCTTTGCCACATTCGCCAGCCACCAGCATTAGGGAGTCGAAATGTCTGAGCTCAACCCCGTCCGCATTGCCGTCATCGGCGCCGGCGCCATGGGCCGCAACCACATCCGCTTTGTCACCGAGGAGCCCGAGGCCGAGCTCGTCGCCATCGCCGACGCCTTTGAGGGCGCCCGCGCCACGGCCGAGGCCGCCGGCGTGCCGTTCTTTACCGATCCCGCCCAGATGATGGACGAGGTCAAGCCCGAGGCCGTCATCATCGCCACCCCCAACGACCTGCACCTGGGCGTTGCCCGCGAGGCCATCAAGCGCAACATCGTGCCGCTGGTCGAAAAGCCGATCTCCAACGATCTCGAGGATGCCCAGGCCTTCGCCGCCGAGGCCGAGACCGCCGGCGTGCCCGTACTCGTGGGTCAGCACCGTCGCCACAACCCGTTTGTGAACAAGGCCAAGGAGATCATCGAGTCCGGCGAGCTGGGCAAGCTCACCGTGTCGAGCTTCCACTACATGATCTATAAGAACGACGAGTACTTCGACGTCGAGTGGCGCCGCAAGAAGGGTGCCGGCCCGATTCTGGTCAACCTGGTGCACGACGTCGACCTGCTCCGTTACCTGCTGGGCGAGCCCGTTGCCGTCCAGGGTATGCAGTCCAGCGCCGCCCGCGGTTTTGAGACCGAGGACTCCGCCGTGGTCAACGTCCGTTTTGCCGATGGCGCGCTTGCGAGCATGACCATCTCCGACGCCACCGCCAGCCCTTGGAACTGGGAGGCAACCGCTCGCGAGGATCCGCAGTACCGCCCCTTCGACGCCGACGCCTACTTTATCGGCGGCACCAAGGGCGCCCTGTCGCTGCCCCGCCTGCACCAGTTCTCCTACGACGGCGCCTCTAACTGGCACAAGCCGCTGCAGATGGAGATTCCGGCCGTCGACCCGGCGCTTCCCCACAAGATGCAGCTCAAGCACTTTGTGAAGGTCGTCCGCCGCGAGGTCGAGCCCGTCGTGACGCCGGCCGACAACGTCAAGACGCTCACGCTTCTCAACGCCGTCAAGGAGGCCGCCGAGACCGGCCAGCTCGTCGAGCTGTAACGCCTTAAGAGCGGCCGCGACAGAAACCCCATGCCGAGCCCCTCGGTCCGCCACAAATAAGCCCCTCTTCTTTGCCCCGCGAGCAGCCTCCTGCCCGCGGGGCTTTCTTTGCAGCCGCGGCGCGGGCGGGTGGTAGACTGGGTGGCTCATGCACCTGTAACGTACTCACAGACAGGAAGTCCCATGGATCTTATCGCCCAGCTCGCCCGCGAGCTCAACCTTAAGGCCGCCAACGTCGAGGCAGCCGTCAAGCTCATCGACGAGGGCAACACCATCCCCTTTATCTCGCGCTACCGCAAGGAAGCAACGGGCGGCATGGACGACGTTGCCCTGCGCGCGCTCGACGAGCGCCTGTCCTACCTGCGCAATCTTGAACAGCGTAAAGAGGACGTCATCCTGCTCATCGACGCCCAGGGCAAACTCACGCCCGAGCTCGAGCAGCAGATTCGCGAGGCCACACAGCTCCAGCGCGTCGAAGACCTCTACAAGCCCTACCGTAAAAAGCGCATGACCCGTGCGCAGAAGGCCCGCGAGGCCGGCCTGGAGCCGCTCGCCAATATGATCATCATGCAGGCATCGGCCAAGGGCAGCGCACTCGACGCCGCTGCGGCATACGTCAACGAACAGGCCGGCTTCGACACGCCCGAGAAGGCACTCGCCGGCGCCGCCGACATCGTGGCCGAGACGGTGGCCGAGGACCCGGAGAACGTCGCCGACCTGCGCACCTTTACGCAAAACACCGCCGACATCGTCGTCGAGGCCACCGACCCCGCCGAGAAGACCCCCTACGAGCCCTACTACAGCTATGACGAGCCGTTGCGCCGTATACCCAACCACCGCGTGCTGGCTATCGACCGCGGTGAGCGCGAGGGCAAGCTCCGCGTGCGCGTGAACGTCGACGGCGTTGCCGCCACGGCGCGCCTCAGCAGCCGTTGGCCCCGACGCCAGGGCGTGTTTGCTCCCATCTTCGATGCCGCCATCGCCGACGGCTACAAACGCCTCATGGCTCCCTCGCTGGAGCGCGAGGCCCGCGCCAAACTCACCGTTCGCGCCCAGACCGAGGCCATCAACGTCTTTGCCAAGAATCTCGAGGGCCTGCTCTCGGCGCGCCCCGTGCGCGGCGCCCGCGTACTCGCGCTCGACCCGGGCTACCGCACCGGCTGCAAGGTCGCCGTCATGGACGAGACCGGCAAGCTGCTCGACCACGGCGTGGTCTACCCCACCAAGCCGCGCCACGACGTCGCCGGCACCAAGCGCGAGCTCGCCCGCCTCGTCAAAAAGGACGGCGTCAACACCATCGTCATCGGCAACGGCACCGCCAGCCGCGAGACCGAGGAAGTCGTCTCGGAGTTCATTGCCGAGCAGGCGTCCAGCCTTCGCTACACCATCGTTAACGAGGCCGGCGCGTCGGTGTACTCCGCCTCCGAGCTCGCCAGCCAGGAATATCCTGACCTGGACGTCACCGTACGTGGCGCCATGAGCTTGGGCCGTCGCCTGCAGGACCCGCTGGCAGAGCTCGTCAAGATTCCGCCCCAGTCCATCGGCGTGGGCCAGTACCAACACGACCTTGACCAGGCCGAGCTCTCGCGCACCCTGGGCCACGTGGTGGAGGACGTCGTCAACCGCGTGGGCGTCGACGTCAACACCGCGAGCGCAAGCCTGCTGGGATACGTATCGGGCATCACGCCGAGCGTGGCAAAGAACATCGTGGCGTACCGCGAGGAAAACGGCGCCTTTACCGATCGCCGCCAGCTTAAGAAGGTCCCCAAGCTGGGACCCAAGGCATATCTCAACGCCGCGGGCTTCCTGCGCATCAGCGGCGGCAAGAACCCGCTCGACGCGACAAGCGTCCACCCCGAAAGCTACGAGGTGGCCACGTCCGTCTTGGAACGCGCCGGCGTTAAAGCAAGCGAGCTCAGCCGCGGCGGCGTGCCCGACATCGAGCGCCGCCTGGGCAGCATCTCGACGCTGGCAAGCGACCTGGACTGCGGCACCCTCACGCTCATCGACATCGTCAACGAGCTCAAGAAGCCCGGTCGCGACCCGCGCGACGACGCGCCCGAGGTAGTCTTTAGCCGCTCGGCGCTTTCGATCGACGACCTGGAGCCCGGCATGGAACTCAAGGGCACGGTGCGCAACGTCGTCGACTTTGGCGCCTTCGTCGACGTGGGCGTGCACCAGGACGGCCTCGTGCACATCTCCAAGCTGGCCAACCGCTTCGTCAAGCACCCCAGCGACGTGGTGCGCGTCGGTGACACGGTCAAGGTGTGGGTTGAAAAGGTCGATCGCGACCGCAAGAAGATCTCCCTCACCATGGTGCAGGGGAAGTAAACCGCCAAGCAAGGGTCCCCCCTCTCGCGACGTGCAAAATCGCGAGTATTCTGCAAATTCCACCGTTCCGGATGCCCCTCAGAGACGAAAAAGCAAGAAACAGCCCCCGTTTTAGCGTCATCAGAGCCAAAACGGGGGCTGTTCCATGCTTCACCCAGCTGGTAAAAGCCTTTACCTTGCTGAATACTCTCAATTTTGCACGGCGCAGGCGGGAGTACCTTTGTCCACGGCAGGATATGGAAGCCTATCACCAACCTACCGGCAAGTTCGTGTCGGCAGCCCCGGCCTTTCCTTTGCCTAGCGCGACCCTCGCGAAGCGCGTGAGCGATAGGGAAAGGAAAGGCCGGGGCGAACAACCCGCGATGTAGCCAGCGTTCGCGTTACGGCAGGATATGGAAACCGAGCGAGGCGATATCCTTGGCAAAACCGCGCACGGTATCGAGCGAGACCTCGTACGGGTCACGGCCGATGTTCTTACGCTTGGCCAGGATGCTGTTGGGCACCGTGATGATCTGGCAACCGCATCCTTCCGCCTGGTAAATATTGATAAGCTCACGCGTGGACGCCCACAGGACCTCGCAGTTGGGCTTGGCGGCGGCCTTCTTCACCGACTCCGTCATAAACGGAATGGGATCGACGCCGGTGTCAGCGATACGGCCGGCAAAGAGCGAGATGATGGACGGCGTCTCGGCATCAACGGCCTCGACCATCTCGTCGACCTGCGTAGGCGTAAAGATGGTGGTGACGTTGACCTTGATGCCATCGGCCGAAAGCTTGCGCACCAGCTCGGCGGTGGACTCGCCCTTGGTAGTCACGCACGGAATCTTGACGTAGACGTTCTCGGCCCAGGTAGCGATCTCGCGGGCCTCGACCTCCATGGTCTCGACGTCGTCGGCAAAGACCTCAAACGAGACGGACACATCGGTGATGTGGGTCAGGACCTCCTTGGCAAACGCGCGGTAATCCGTCACGCCGCCCTTCTTCATAAGGGACGGGTTGGTCGTGAAACCCTGAACGTTGCCGTTCTCGTACATGTCGAGCATGCCCTCGAGGTTTGCACCGTCAGCGAACACCTTGATTGCCATCTGCCTGATTCCTTTCGCTTGCACACGGCCGGTAAACTGCTAAACACTTTACCTACGTTTATCAAGGCGTGAACTGCGGTTTTTTATCTTCTCGGCGAACGGTATAAACACCTCAGTATTTGGATTGATAAATCGATTGAGCATGCAAAAGCAAAGAGTCGCAGTTTGAGCAAACGTCAGAAGGCGAGATTCATTAGATGAGGCCGAAATGTTGCATCGCTGTGACGGTGCCATCGTGTGCGACATCGTCGGTCACGTAGTCGGCGACTGCCTTGACCTCGGGCATGGCGTTGCCCATGGCCACGGCCGTCTCGACGGCGGCGAGCATGCCCAGGTCGTTGCCCGAATCGCCAAAGCCAAAGGTGCGCGCGTTGCCGGTGCGACCCAGGTATTCCAGCGCTCGCGCCACGCCCACGCCCTTGTCGATGCCCTTGGGGCTCAGCTCGCGATTCTGACCACCGGTGTTGCACAGCTCAAACTCGCGCTCGATAAAGCCGTCATCGTTGGCTACGCGAGCCAGGTCGTACGCGTTAATGCACACCTTGCCTACGCGCAAGCGGCCGTCGACGCGCATCTGATCAACGCCATGCACCACGCCGGCGCCTAGCAGAAATGACTGTTCGACACCAACTGGCTCAAGTGAATAGGTGGCACCGTTCGTCTCGAACAACGCCTCGCCGCCCGCCACAGTAATGCGACGCGCGAGCTCCTCAACAATGTCCTCGTCAATGCAGTCCTCGTGTGCCACGCGGCCCTCGACCTCGAGCGTGGCCCCCGCCATGGCAACGATACCCGCCGGGTTCAGCGCGCGCAGGCCATCGGCAACCAGCCACAGGGGACGGCCCGTGCAGATAAATGCCTGGTGACCCGCATTGTGCAGGCGACCAAATGCATCGACAACAGCCTTCGACGGATGGATTGCATTGAAGTCCTTATCGGTCATATCGTCGGGATCGAACGACGTCAGCGTGCCGTCCACGTCAAAAAAGAGCACGGCGGAATCGGGGCACGCATCAATCATATGGGTTCCTTTCGAGGGCGATGGCAAACGAAGCATCCATCATATAATGGAGCGACGCAACCAGAGAGGTCACCCATGGAATTTTACGCAAGCTGCCCCGAGGGCTTTGAGTCCGCACTCGCCGACGAGCTTAAACGCCTCGGGCTTTCGCATGTCCGCCGCCTTAAGGGCCGTGCCACGTTTGAGGGCGAGCTTGAGCAAGGCTTGCGCGCGTGCCTGTGGTCGCGCCTGGCCAGCCGTGTGTTTGTGGTGCTCGGGCGCTTTGAGGCACAGGATGCCGATGGGCTGTACGACAGCGTTTACGACATCGCCTGGGAGACCATCATCCGCCCCGGCGCCACCATCGCCATCACCGCCCGCGGCATGACCGAGCAGCTGCGTAACACGCGCTTCTCGGCCCTGCGCGCCAAGGACGCGCTGTGCGACCGTCTGGCCGAGACCACGGGCCGTCGCGCCGATGTCGATGCCGCCGACCCCGATGTTCACCTACTGCTTTCGCTGCGCCAGCGCCGCGCGAGCATAAGCCTGGATCTTTCGGGCGACCCGCTGTTCAAGCGCCTGCCGCCCGCAGCGACCCGTGCCGGCGAGGGCGCGCACGTGCTGCGCCCCGACTACGCCGCCCTGGTGCTGGCGCAGGTCGGTTGGACCGCGCTGTGCGAGCGCGAGCTGACGGCCGACGATTACGAGAACGAAGCCCTGCCCACGCTGGTCGACGCCTCGTGCGCCGGCGGCGGTCTGCTGCTGGAGGCAGTGAATATCCTAACCGACCGCGCCCCGGGTGCTGCGCGCGAGCGCTGGGGCTTTGAGGGCTGGCAGCTGCATGATGCCGCCCTGTGGGAGCAGCTACTTGCCGAGGCGCGCGAGCGCGAGGCGACAGCGCGCGAGCGGCAGGCGCGCATCGTGGCCGTAGACATCGACCCCGCCGCCCGCAAGACTGCCGAGCGCATGGTCAAGTGTGCCGGCTACAAGCGTCTTGTTGACTTTTGCGCCGCCAAGCCCGCCACCGTGCTGGACCATGCAGGCGCTGTCGCCGGCACCGCCGTGGTCGCAGACACCACCGAAACCCCGCTTTCGCTCATGCACGACGCCATGACGCTCATCGGCGAGCTGCGCCGCGCGCCCGAGCTCGCTTCGGCACCGGTCGCCGCGCTCACCCGCGATGGCCTTATGGCCCGCGCGCTCCATGCCGAGCCTGCGCGCTCCATCGCCGTCATGCCCAATAACGAGGAGGCGGCTATTGAGGTTTGGCCCTCGCTCGACCACGCCGCCGCGACATTCGAAGCTGCGACCAGCGCAGATGCCGAGGAGCAGACCGCGGATGCCCAAGACGAAACCGCCAACGTCCCCATGCCCGAGCCTGCCGCCATGCTCGACCTGGGCGACGGCAAGCCGCTGCCCGTGCTCATCCCCGAGTCCGAGCAGTTCGCCAACCGCCTGCGCAAGAATGCCCGTCTGCGCCGCAAGTGGGCCAGGCGCGAGGGCGTGAGCTGCTACCGCGTCTACGATGCCGACCTGCCCGACTACTCCGCCGCTATCGACCTGTACGAGGGTTGCCCGCAGACGCCGGGCCGCTGGCTCGTCATCGCCGAATACGCCGCGCCCAAGACCATCGACCCCGCACTGGCCCAGGCCCGTATGCTCGACATTCTGGCCATCGCGCCGCGCATCCTAGATGTTCCCGCCGAGCATGTGCACGCCAAGGCCCGCATGCGTTCGCGCGGCGGCTCGCAGTACGGCAAGCAGGGCGCCGGCAAGGGCGCATCGGGCGAGCGCGCCAATATCGCGCGTCGTCGCCTGCCGCTCATCGAAGAGGGCGGCCTCACCTTTGCCGTCAACTTTGACGACTACCTGGACGTCGGCATCTTCTTGGACCACCGCGTCACCCGCAACCTGGTGCGCGAGCACGCCAAGCAGGCGCGCCGCTTCCTCAATCTGTTTGCCTACACCGGCACTGCCACCTGCTACGCGGCCGATGGCGGCGTCGAGGAAACCGTGACGGTCGACCTCTCCAATACCTATCTGGACTGGGCCGAGCGCAACATGCGCCAGAACGGCTTTGTGGGGCCTCAGCATCATTTTGTGCGCGACGACGTGCTCGCCTGGATTCGCGACCAGCGCCAGACGCGCAACCGCTGGGACCTGATCTTTGTCGACCCGCCCACGTTCTCGAACTCCTCCAAGATGGGCCGCCGCACCTGGGATGTCCAGCGCGACCATGTTGAGCTTTTGGCTGGCGTATCGCGCCTGCTCGCGCAGGGCGGCCATGCCATCTTTAGCTGCAACCTGCGCGGCTTCCGCCCCGAAACGCGCAAGCTCGCCCGCGCGGGCGTGGTGCTGGAGGACATTACGGCGCAGACCATCCCCGAGGACTTCGCGCGCAACCAGAAGGTGCACCACTGCTACATCGTGCGCCGCCTGCCCATCGAGGACGCCATGGCCGAAGTCGGCTTTAGCGCCGAGGAAATTGCCGAGCGCGTCGAGGAACTACGCAACCCCGAGGCCCGCAAGCCCCGTGCGGCAGTACCCGCGCACGCGCAGACCGGCAACGGCAAGTCCAACTTTGCCGGCAAACCCTCCCCCGCCGGCAAACCTAAAAAGAAAAAGTTCTACGCCAGCAAGCCCAAGGACAAGTAAACAAAGTTGCGGTGGAATACGGACTGTTTTGCCTAGAATGAGGCAAAGTTAGGCCGTATTTCACCGCAACTCATATTGGGATGGTGGTTGGCGATCTAGCCTTGGATGACCAATCGGTAACCAATACCCACGTGCGTCTGGATATAGCGCGGATGCGCGGGGTCGGACTCGATCTTCTTACGCAACGTGCCCATAAAGACACGCAGGCTCGCCAGGTCGCTCTTGGTCGCCGTACCCCAAATCTCGTGCAAAATAAACTGGTGCGTCAGCACCTTGTCGGCATTATGGGCCAGCAGGCATAGCAGTTTGTACTCGATCGGCGTCAGATGCAGTTCCTCGCCATCCATCGTGGCGATGCCGGCATCAAAATCGATATGCAGCTCACCGGTATCGAACGAGCCCTCGGAGACAACGCCGCCCGTTTGCGCATACGAAAGGCGCCTGAGCGTCGTGCGAATGCGCGCGAGCAGTTCCTCGACCGAAAACGGCTTGGTCAGATAGTCGTCGGCACCGGCATCGAGCGCGCGGATTTTGTCCGCATCCTCGCTGCGCGCCGAGACCACGATAATCGGCATGCCCGACCATGCGCGCACCGACTCCACCACCTTGACGCCGTCCATATCGGGCAGGCCCAGATCGAGCAGTACTATGCTCGGCGCCTGCGACGAGGCGGCGGCGATGGCGGCATGTGCGGTCTCCACGGCCATATGGCGCAAGCCGTGCGCCTCGAGCGCGGCGACGATAAGGTTGCGGACGGCGGGATCGTCCTCAACGACCAAGATGAGCGGTTTCACGGCAGAGTTCGGCACGGCGCTACTCCTTATCAAACGAAACATCGGCGGCGGGAAGCTCAATCGTAAAGACCGAGCCGTGCGGGTCCGCCGCGGCAACCTCTATGCTACCGCCATGCGCCAACGCAATGGAGCGGCAGAGCGAAAGACCCAGGCCCACGCTGCGATGGCTGTCGGCCAAACCGTGGTTGGCGGTATAGAACGACTCAAAGATACGCTCGCGGTCCTCGGATGCGATGCCCGGACCATCATCGGCCACCGAGCACGCCACACGTCCATCGTCGACGCTAATCGAAATCATGATATGCGAGCCTGCGGGCGTATAGGTGATGGCGTTGTTCACCAGATTGACCACCAGCTGCACCATCAGGCGCGCGTCGACGTTGACGAGCGCCGGCTCATCGCACGCCACCACCTTAAGGTCGTGCTCGCGCACGGCCGGATTTACGTGGCGCAGTGCCTCCTCGACGATATCGTCCATGAGCTCGAGCGTGGTCGACAGGCGCATACCGCCACCCTCGAGCTTGGTGATGGCGAGCAGATTCTCGACGGTGGCGTTGAGCCACAGCGCATCCGAGCGAATGGATAGAAGCAGGCCGCGGCGCGTCTGGGCATCGAGCACGGCGGTGCCGGTCGAGCCCTGATCGAGCAGCACGTCGGCATTACCCGAAATACTGGTAAGCGGCGTGCGCAGATCGTGCGAAATGGAGCGCAGCAGGTTGGCGCGCAGCTGTTCGTTTTTGGCGAGCACCGCCGCCTCCTCGCGGGCCTCCATGGCGCGGGCGCGGTCGAGCGCCAGCTCGCCTTCGCTCACGATGGCATCGGCAAGTGTCCGCTCCTCATGCGTCAGCACGTCGGGCTCGGCAACGATAGCCAGCACGCCCACCACCGAGGCGGGGTCGCCCGAGCGGACGAAGCCGTCGCCCGTGCGAACCGTCAGGTAGATGCCATAAAACGCCGAGCCGCCATAGGTGGCATCGAGCGGCGTTCCCACATAGGCGGACGCCGAGAGCCGCGGCGGCATCTGCGGCGCCAGTTCATGCACCGGCGCGGCATCGCCCACAGCCGTGTATGTCGCGCGCGGCAGCAGGTCATCGCCCTCGGCGTCGGCGCTGTACCACACGACCGGACAGCCCGAAAGACGCGCCAGCTGCGTTGCCATGGCATGGACAATCTGCTGCTGACCGGCGCACCGCTGCAGCATACGGTTGGTCTCGAGCACCATATGCGTGCGGCGGTCACTGGCGGCAGCCTGTGCCAAGGCGCGGCGCAGGGCCAACGCAATCGAGCTCGACACGAGCGAGACCACAAACATGATGAAGAACATGCCGGGATAGACGCGGTCGATAAGCGACAGCGAGTAGCGCGGATCGACAAACAAGAAGTTGTAGAGCGCCACGGCGGCAGCCGAGCTCAGCAAGCAATACAGGCGACTCCAGGTAAAGAATGCGCACAGCTGAACGGCGAACACATAGACGATCATGATGCTCGGCGCGAGACCCGGATGGTCGAGCAGCGCACCCACAATCGTCGCCGCGACCAACAGCCCCACCGATACGCAAGCGTCATACAGAGGAGTGCGGCGCGTCAGCGTTGTGCGCCGCCACCAAAAGCTATCGGCAATATCGCCGTCCGTACGGACGTCCATCAGCGCCCCGCCCCTCTCTCAAAAACAAAAACCACCACAAAGGAACAGGCACCTTTGTGGTGGTTTCCCTTGTGGTGGTTCCAAGTGTATAGCCTTTGCAACCGGCGGTCGCTAGACAAACAGCACGTGCGCGAGCAGGGCACACACGCACACCGCTCCAAATACCAGTGCCACGATCGAAATTACGCGATCGGCCATATCCATGTTGGCACGGTTCGTCAAAAACCGATCTTCGGCGGCGTCGGCGCGCGCCTCACGCACCAGCTCGGCAACCACCTCGCGGCCATCGAGCGCCTTTGTATCCATGTTTGCCTCCCCGGTCTCAATCTTGTCCATCGAAAACCAACTCCGTGCAACCTGTCGGCGCCTACGGGCGCTCGTTGGGGGCTAGGCGATGCATCTTGTTCACGGCCTTGAACTTGGTGAACAGCGGCACGTACTCAAAGCTCACGTTGGAGTTCTCCAGGCCGTACCAGCGTGCAGGCGTGCCGGCGGCGCGACGAATGATGTACTTGAGCGTGATGGCCGTGCGCTCGCTCGGCTCCACATCGCTTTCGGGCGCCAGAAGCTTACGGATCAGGACGAACTTGAACGTACCGATGTTGCCCGGATCCTTGTAGACCGAGTAATCATGCGTCTGCGCCGGCAGCTCGCCGGTGGCAGCCAGGTCCTGAACGACCTGACGCAGGTAGGCATTGACGCGCTGGTTGATCTTGTAGCCCAGGTACAGATGCACGCGGAACACATAGTCGGTGCCGAACGTCTCGACCGAATAGGCAAAGGTATGCGGCTCGTCCATGGTCTCGACATTCACAAACCACCAGGCGCGGGCGCGCTTGGGATGCTTGTCCAGAATCGAGTAGACGATGTCGCGGTCGATGTAATCGGTATGGGTGTCCTTGGTCAGGTACACGATGTTGTCGCTCAGGCGCTCGTAGCGATCGTCATCGCGCAGGCGCTTGAGCTGCGGCAGGTAGCTGCGCAGCGGCAGCAGCGTAAACTGGCGCTGCTCAACAGCCGTACCGTTGTACCAGCACACCATGATACCCATGATGAGCGCGGCCATGAGGATGGTGAAATAGCCGCCGTGGAAGAACTTGGTGAGCGAGCTCACGAAGAAGAAGCCTTCGAGCAAAAGGAAGAAGGCCGCGAAGATCCACGGCGCGACCTTGAGCTTGCGCTCCTCGTGCAGGTAGAAGAAGAGCAGCAGCGTGGTGCACATCATAGTCAGCGTAATGGCAAGGCCGTAGGCGGCTTCCATATGCGCCGAGTTCTGGAACAGCAGCACCACGATGACGCAGCCCACGAGCATGACGTTGTTGACCATGGGGATGTAGAGCTGGCCTTTGGTCTCGGCAGGGTAGAAGACCTGCATGTGCGGCATGAGGTCCAGACGGCTGGCCTCGGACACCAGCGAGAATGCGCCGGTAATGAGCGCCTGCGAGGCAATGATGGCCGCAACGGTGGAAAGGCCGACGGCAAACGGACGCAGGCCCGGGGCGAGCATCTGGTAGAACGGGTTGAGATCGGCAATGCCCATGAGCTCGGGGTTGGCAGCGTTGTTCATAAGCCAAGCGCCCTGGCCCATATAGGAAAGCAGCAGGCAGCACTTAACGAACGGCCAGGTAGCGTAGATGTTGCCGCGGCCGACGTGGCCCATGTCGGAGTAGAGCGCCTCGGCACCGGTGGTGGCGAGGAAGCAGCTGCCCAGAATCATGATGCCCGCATGGTTGTTGGGGCTCAGCAAAAAGGCGATGCCGCGCACCGGGTTGAGGCACAGCAGCACGGCGGGGTGCTGGAGGACAAAGAACAGACCCGTACCGCCCAAGAACAGGAACCACAGCGTCATGATGGGGCCAAAGGCGTGACCGATCTTGGCCGTACCGATGCGCTGCACCAAGAAGAGCACGATGATGATGGCGAGCGTAATGGCGACGACGCGACCCTGGTCATCGCCCAGCACGGCATGGACCGCCGGGATGGTGCGCAGGCCCTCGATGGCCGTGGTAACGGTAACGGCCGGCGTCAGGATACCGTCGGCGAGCAGCGCGGCGCCACCCAGCATGGCGGGGATGATAAGCCACTTGCCGCAACGCTTGACCAGGCTGTACAGGGCAAAGATACCGCCCTCGCCGTGGTTGTCGGCGCGCAGCGAGATGAGCACATACTTGATGGTGGTCAGCAACGTGACCGTCCACACGACAAGGGAGAGCGCGCCGAGCACGAACTCCTCCGTGACGCTTCCGATGCCGCCGTTGCCGGCAACGAGCGCCTTGGTTACATACATGGGGCTGGTGCCGATATCGCCGTACACCACGCCCAGCGTGACGAGCATCGCCGAGATGCTCACAGGAATCGCAGCGTGCGAGGCTGCCTCCTTGGCCTTTTGTTCCATAAGCCGGTTTCCTCCCAACTTTAATGTTCGAAGGGATTATAGGTAATCGGCCCATGTTTTAATGCACTGTTTTCCCAGCTAGATAAAGATTTATACAGTCTTTAGGCCACCGCGGCGATATGGAATGTGACAAAGGGACGCCCCCTTTGTCACATTCGTCATTTTCCGAGCCAGTTTTTGAACCACCACTCCATAGAGCGGCTCATCTCGGCCATAAAGGGGCTCGTGTGCTTACGGGTGTAGATGTCGATGACACGCTCGCCCACCTCGCGGGCGTGCGGGCGAAACATCGCATCCATCTCGGCCACCTGCGCATCCATCGTCGCGGCGTCGGCGCGACAATAACGCTCCTCGTGCACCAGGTTCACCACGGGATGCGCGATTGCCGGGCGCTCCTTACGGGGCGTGCCGATGATGAGCATCGACAGCGGCATGGTATAGGGAGGCAAGTCCAGCAGTGCGGCAACTTCCTCAGCATTCTCGACGATATCACCGATGTAGCAGCTCCCCAGCCCCAGGGCCTCGGCGGCAACCACGGCGTTTTGCGCAGCGATCACGGCATCCTGCGCCGCGATGGCAAAGTCGCCCAAACCCGGCGCGCGGCGGGGCGCCTTGCCCGTGCGTTCGACAAACTCGGGTTCAAAGCAGCCCACGTGCTCAAACAGATCGATCCACTTGGCATAATCGACCACAAATATAAGTGCCCAGGGCGCCTTGGCGATCATGGGCTGGTGATCGCACAGGTCGGCCAGACGGTCCAGCGTAGCCTGCTCGCGAATGCTCACGATGGAATACATCATCATGGCGCCCGCCGACGGCGCGCGACTCGCCGCATGCAAGATCGCCGCCCGCTGCTCGTCGGTCACCGCCACGGGACGGTCGTTGTCATCGCGCGCAAAGGCACGCGTAGACGAGCGATGCTCCAAAATGTCCAGCGCCGCATTGCCCGTAGTCTCGACCGGATAGCCGTACGTATCCACGACCGCAGCTCCGTCGCCGCCCATGTCCGCTTTGCAAACCTGCTCGCTCATCGCCCTACCCTCGCCATTTCTTTAAGAAGCCTTTACGTTTCCGTGTAATTCCCGTCCATTATCGCGCAGGTCGCCACTACATTGCGCCACACCGCCACACGTGCGCGTTAATATGGCTGGTTGTTGTGCGCAGCCACCAATTGCTGCGCATATCTTGGTAACAATCGGGTAAATCCCCGCTTTCGTAGGTTTTAAGTTTGTGAGGAGTCTCAGCATGTTCGCTGCCGCCATCTCGCTCGTCGGTCTTGCGGCGACCGTCTACCTTGTCTTGCGCGAGGCCAAGGCCATTTGCGCAAAGTCGGGCACCGTTGCCAAAAGCGCTCTTGGATGGAGCGTCGCCTTCGGCCTGTTCCAGCTCTTTTTGACCATTTGGGGCGCCATTGGCCTCGTCGCCCAAAACGAGCCGCTCGCCTTTGTGATGCTCATCCTGACCAACGCCATCCTCACCGGCTGCGCTTGGGCCAGCATCGCCCGCGACCGCATCGCCCCGCGCGTCTTTGCGTTCGCCTCGGCCGACGCCTCCGCCCCCACCGGCAAGCTCGCCCGCCTGCGCGGTGCCTTTGTGGGCCGCCCGCTCGTCGCCGCCGTCTTGTGCCTGCTGCTCGCCGGCGTCTTTGCGCTGCTGGGCATGGAGGTCTCGTCCAACCACGACTTTACCTGGGTCTACCCCCTGTGCATCCTGCTCGAGTGGGCCATCATCACCGTGCTCATGACCGGCTTGTTCTTCCTATTCCAGCGCCACGGCGCAGCTCCCGCGGTCCTGGCCTTTGCCCTCTTTGTCCTGGGCATTGCCGAGTTCTTCGTCATCACGTTTAAATCCATGCCGATCCAGCCGGGCGACCTTTCGGCCATCTCCACCGCCGCCGCGGTCGCCGGCAACGGCTACACCTTCTCGATCTCGCTGTTCTGCGTGCTGTCCATGAGCTTTACCGCCATCGCCATGCTGCTGTGCGAGTACGCCGGCCTGGTCGCGCCGCATCGCCAGAAGGGCGCCGCCAACGCCAAGCGCATGCTGCTCACCAACCTGCTCGTGGCGGTGCTGTGCCTGGGCGGCGTGACCGCGCACGTCACCCTCATCGACTACTACAACACCCTCGGCATCACCGTCTACACCTGGCGCCCGCTCGAGAGCTACTGGCGCGAGGGCTATCTGCCTGCCTTTATTAGTGCAGCACAGTCCATCAAACCGCCCAAACCCGCCGACTACTCCGTCGACGATGCCAAGGCCACGCTCAAAAAGTACGCCAAGGCCTACGACAAGTCCGACGCGGCCAAGAGCGACGAGCGCACCGCCGCAAAGGAGCAGTTCGACAGCGAGAAGCCCACGGTTATCGCCATCATGAACGAGACCTTCTCGGACCTGTCCATCTACCAGGACATGCGCGCCGGCTACGAGGGCCCGCAGTACTTTAAGAACCTGTCCAACTGCCTTAGCCGCGGCAAGCTCTACGTGAGTGCCTACGGCGGCGGCACCGCCAATACCGAGTTTGAGTTTATGACCGGCAACTCCATGGCCAACCTGGGCTCGGGCGTGTACCCCTACACCATCTACAACATGGAGACGACCGGGAACCTGGCAGAGCAGTTCAAATCGCTCGGCTATTCCACCACGGCCATGCACCCCAACCACGCAACCAACTGGAACCGCGAGAACGTCTACAAGGACTTTGGCTTTGACCAGTTCCTGTCCATCAACGACTTCCAGGGAGCCGACACCCTGCGCGGCATGGTGACCGACCAGGCTACCTACGACAAGATTCTTGAGCTGCTCGACCAGAACGCCGATCCGCAGTTCATCTTCGACGTGACCATGCAGAACCACTCGGGCTACGATACGGGTCTGCTGCCAGTCGACAAGCAGATGCACCTCAACATCGACACGACCGATCTGGATGCCAAGACCATCGAGGACGGCACACTGTCCGATGTCGACGAGTACGTCTCGTGCATTGAGCAGTCCGACCAGGCGCTGCGTTACTTCCTCAACGCTCTGAGCAAACTCGATCGCAAGGTGGTCGTGGTGTTCTGGGGCGACCACCAGCCGTTCTTCCCGTCCAAGTTCAACGACAAGTGGTTTACCGACGAGGACGACGCCACCCACCAGGAACGCCTGTGGCAGACCGACTACATCATCTGGGCCAACTACGACGTTGCCGGTTGCAACCAGACGAGTGAGGTCGACGACCTGTCCACCAACTACCTGTCTACCCAGCTGATGCAGCTGATCGGCGCACCGCTGACCGACTACCAGAAAGCGCACATGACGCTGCGCGAGTCGCTGCCCGCCATCAACTCGGTGGGCTACGAGGACGCCAGCCTGCGTTGGGCGCTTTCCTCCAATGTCACCGGTGACGACGCCGCTGCCGCTGCCGCCACCAAGGCGCGCGAGGATTACGCCAAGATGCAGTACTACGAGATGTTCCGCGACGGCAAGAACGTGTATACCGAGCACTTCCAGACCGAGGCCAACGAGACCGACCCCAACCTGGCACCGGGTACGACCAAGATCAAATAGCGACTAGCTGCGAGTTCATAACTGAAACGTCTGTCCGGGCGGACAGACGCCTTGTTGTTGGAGCGCGGCTTGTCATGGGGGCATCCGCTGAACATATATAAGTTGAAGGCCACATTAAGTGGCCTTCTTTGTATTCGGAAAGTGTGTCCCGGAATCTGCCTTCGGAATGGGACGCAGTTTCCGCTTGAGGGCCTGTTGGGAAAGCGCATCCCACTTCAAGAGTAAATTCCGGGTCGCACTTTCCGCTAAGGCTCTCAACCGGAAAGTGCATCCCATTCCAAGCCTTAATTCCGGGACATAGTTTCCGGACAAGACATCAACCGGAAAGTGGGGACCACTCTGAGCGCCGATTCTGGGACACACTTTCCGAAACACCGCCCATCCGGAAAGCCCGTCCCACTCCGAATACATCCAGGCATAAAATCATCAGCTTATTAGGCCTTCTATCAATAAAGAGACACCCTCCCGAGCGGCGGGCTCGAAGTTCATCGCGAGTTCCGCACGCAAAGAAGGCCACTTAATGTGGCCTTCGTCTTGCGCAGGACTGTAGAGCAGGGAACTTCGTGCCCGCCGCCCGGGAGGGCGTTGCGTTTAGAAGATGAACCTAGCGCTTATCCCTCCGGGACAAAAGAAGCGCGGCTATAAATGCGATGATTGCAAGCGTCAGCAGCACCAAAAGCAACGTGAGCGTGCTGTCGCCTGTTGCCACCAGACCAAGCAAGCCGGGCTTCTTGCTGCCAGCAGGTTGTACGGGGATCTTCTCGCCATCGTCTTCGGCGGTGATTTCCCAGCGAATTGCCTTGTTTGCGTCGGCAAGCTCGTTGCCCACCGACGTCGGGACACTTAGTTGCAAATTGAGCACCGTGCTGCCATCGTTCGTAAACGTTGCGACCTGCGTGGGATAGGCGAACACACTGCCCGGCGTTCCCGTCTGGAGCCAACCGGCAGACGCATCGCCCACCGATGCCGTTAAGGTGATAGGCGACAACAGGCGTGCCGTCTCGTGATCGACAACGGCACGCACAAACACGCGCACCTGGGACTTTACGCCCGTGGCACGAATCTCTATCTGCTGATCACGCACATCGCCAGGCATCAGATCTTTAAAGGCCAAAAACAGATCGGGCTCCCCCGAGGAGTCCGTCGCCCCCGAGACCGTCAGCTGACGCGCATTTCCGTCATAGGCAATCGCGGGAGTATCGGCAAACGCACGGGCGGGAACAGCGAGCGCGACCACGCAGAGAATGGCCGCGACCATGCAACGCAAGGAGCGCGCAACACCTTTACGAATCGGGAACGCCATACTTACGCACCTCCATGCGGCGGCACCAGCACGTCATTCTCGACCGAGCAACCCCATGCGTCGTGCACGGCCTCATCGGGCATCGCCTGGACCGCCTGAGTGGAGATATCCACGACAAGATTGCGACCTTCGGTTGCCTTGAGCTCGGTAACCCTATTAATGAGCACGCCGGTTTCCGCGCCGGGAGCGACGGGCGACGTCCAGTAATAGAACCCGTCGCTCGCCTTAACCCAGTTATAAGCCGAGTTCGCGCCCGAGGCATCAGCCACGCTCCACGCAATCTCGTAATCCGCCTCACCCTTCGGCTCCTCCTTCGGCTCATCCCACAGACGTGTGCCATCCTGGTCCTGCCAGTAGATATCCACTGCAGCACGAATATAGGCGGGCGCAGTACCCGTGTTCTTCGCCTTGACATCGCTTTTCACTTTGCCGTTGAGCGTTTCCTGAACCGATGGCGTCACCGACCCGATGCCGAACTGGTTGACCAGCACGCCCGTAACCGAAAGCCAGGCCAACGTGCCTGCCGTACCGGCCAGGAGGATAACCCCCACCAGCAAGGCGATGATGCGCTTGCGCTTGGACATGCTAATCCTCCTTCTTTGCTACGTTGCCGTTGCTCCAAACGTTATGGGCACGATTGCTGCCGTCGATCCATTTGTCGTTCACACGCGTGTTCGTGCAGGTGAACGTGGCATCGTTCGCGCTCGATGCAGCGGAGATAGTCGCCTGCGCCTTATCGCCCGGCTGCTTGCCAGGGACGCCGATTTGGTTGCTGTAGCGCCATGCCCACGCTGAGTCCTCCTCGACGGTGTAGATACCCGCCGGGACCGCAAGCTCGATAGCGCCGGAGTACCAGGCGGAACCGTCCTTTAGCTGCGCATCCGATGACACCGTTACCTCAACCGTGCGCTCCTCCAAGGCGTTGCCGTCCATGCCGGCCCGGGAAACCTTGAAGCGGAACGTCTTGCCCTTCGCCCAGCTATCCTGGGTTTGCTTGACGATCTTGAGCGTATGCGTAGCGGCGAAATCGAACACCGCATTGCCATCGCTCTGAGTGCCGTCGCCCGTGAGCTTGTAGTCCAAACGATTCGTCAGCTCAAACGAGCCCTCGCCTGAACCCGAACTGTAAAGCGAGACATACTTCCCGTTGACAGGCGCAGGAGTCTGGCCAGGAAGGCCATAGCCCACGCGGTCAACGTGCACCGTCAGTTGCGTGCCCATGAAGGGCTTTGCAAAGCAAGCCTTGAACGGCGCCTTATCGCTCTTGTCATCTATCGTGTTCGCGGCATTGGGATCAAGCAACCACTTGAGCTGCCCGGTCACATTCTTAGGGCTCGCATCGTCCGATGTGTCGTTAGCGACGACCTTATACGTCACCGGATACAAATCCATGTTGGCTGTAACCGGTTTACCCTTGAAGTCGCTCCACGCCACAGCTTTGTCGCCATTAACCCACTGCCACTCCAAGAACAACTCCTTCAAGCTGCTATCCGCTCGCTCGCCCAGGAATGCGACGATTGCGGAGTAGGCTTCGGGATCGTAGGCCACTTCCTTTGGCTCCATGACGGGTTCACCCTTGTCGTCATAGACCGGGTTGCCGTTCTCGTGCATCTTGGGCACCTTAACTGTCTGAACAAAGCCGGCATTGCCATCCTGGCCACGCAGAACACTCGTATCGTTCGGGTCTACCGTAGCGGTGTAGATGACGTTGCCTTCGGTGTCGTGATAGCGCACTTTAAGCGGCGTCTTCTTGTACACCGCAGTGTAGGTCACGCTCTCAAAGGGCTCGCTGCCCTCGAGGGGATACCTCTCATCGTCAGTCATCAGGGTGTACTGCCCGTCATTGACATAATCGCGCGACCAGCCGACAAAGTCGTACTTGGTGCCGTCAGTGCCCTCAACCTCCTCGGCGGCCTTGACCTCAAGAGAAATCTGGTCGCCGGAGTCAGTGCGGCCGAGGCTACGGACAAGATCGGGATTCGCAAGTTTAGAGTCAATGTTCGATTGAACGGTAACCAGGCTGGGACGGTAGACCGGGTACAGCTCCATGGGGGCCTTGACCACGGTAGAAGCACTCACCATACGGATGCCCTCTGACCAAGCGACATAGCCCTTGCCAGGTGCCGGCTCGGCTTCCGTCCAGCCCACGAAGACGTTGAACTTGCCTGTATCCGCATCGATAGTGCTGACGTCATAAGTAGGCTTCGGGATGCCGCCATTAAGGTTGCCGAGCATATCGTCTTGCTGAGCAACTTTGCCGTCCACATCCGTGGCATTGAGGTGGTACACAACCGCCAACGGCGAATAGTACGCCACAAATGTATAGGCCCCGCCGGGTTCCACCTGATGGGAATACGAGTTATCGCCGTTAGGTTCGATCTCTTCAACTTCGCCATTCGGAAGCTCGATCTCAACCTTCTGCAACTTATACAGCTCACCGCCTGCTTTATAAACCGGAGTCGTGACGTCAGGGGTCACCGTTGCCGTAGCAGGGTCGGTGCCCGCGTTGATAACGGGATCGATGTCGTACCTAGGCACATTGACCTTGTCCGTGCCCTTAAAACCGGCGCGATACAGGTTGGTGGTGTACCTAACATCGTACTTCGCGTACACCGGATAGGCATCCTGCCACTGGGTGACCTTAAAATCTGGTTTCACCAGATACGGTTCGGCCTTATCCGGGTCAGAAGTGGTGAAGGAATCGCCCTCGACATCGTAGATATACTTCCAGACGTCAGAACCCTTCTGGACCTCGGCGGTCGAAATCCAGCCCAGGAACTTATAGCCCGGCACCGCCATCTCGGCATCGGTCGGAGAGGCTTCGAGGGTCAGGGGGCTCTCATACGATCCCTTCTCACCATCTTCTGGCTTTTCGGCCACTTTAACCGACTTATTAACATGCGGGTAGTAATACGTGAACGTCGGATCCGCCCCGTTCACCTTGGTCTGCAGCAAGTTACTCTCATAGCGCCGCGTGGCAGTCCTCACGACATTATCGCCCTTGTTGTAGAAATTAACGTCCGTGGTAATCATCGCGCGAACGTAGTACTTCTTATCTGTACGCACCATGCTCTCGATGGGATTTTTCACATATGTCCAATATTCACCATCGCGCTCAAGCGTCCAGAAATTCAGGAGATAGCGATCATTCACCGGTTTGACCGTTACGTTCAGCGAAGCCGAAGTCCAAGTATCGCTTAGCGTTGCAGCGCCTGGAAAATCGGTATCGGCATAGAGGTTTTTTAGAGTATCGGCTCCCGTATCGTTTTTAACGTTGTGCGAGTACGCGTTAAGGGGACTCACGACAAGGGTTTCCTTCGTGAAGCGCGTGCCACACGTTTCATAACTATCCTTTATACCGTGGTCAACATGCTCCGGGCCCCAGTGGACGACGTTTTCACGCACGAAGGTACTACCGACGTTTTCCTCAAAGGGCGTTTGATAGCGATTCCAAACGGAACAAAGTAGCTTGCTGTCCGTAAACTCATGGTTGGTATAAGCCCGAACGTAATAATCCACGCGGTACTCAAAGCGGGCGATGTAGGTATGCGGCGCGGTTAAATCGACATCGGCGGGGAGCGTATAGCTGGGATCGCGGCTTACGCGCACCTCGAGCGGGGCATCCTCGGTTCCCTTGTTTTCGTACCAACCCAGGAAGCGGTAGCCATCGGGCAGCGAGCCGCCTTCGGACAAGGGCTTGTTGTCCACGCCGCGCACCTGCACCGTGTAAACGCTGGCCCCATCCTCGGCAGTCTGGACATCGACATGAGTGTTGCCCACGTCGACACGCTGGGTCGCATCTTCAAGCCCATCCTGCTCATTACCCTCGAACACCGTCATGATGTTCGAGACGTAGTCGCTGTACACCGGATAGAAGTCGGTCGGACCGACGACGGTGATCGCCGCATCGGCGGGATAGAACGCGTTTGCGTTTTTAAGCTCGGCGAGCTGGGTCGAGGTAATGGCCGCATAGCCGCCGTTCATCCCAGCCTCGCCGCTCGGCTGCGTCGTCCAACCGATAAAGGTGGCGCTGGGAGACAGAGCGCCGCGGTCCGCAGGGGCAGCCGGCGTCAGGCTAACACCATAGCGGTACCAATCCGCCGACCTGTCGTGCGCAGCACCGCTCTGCCAATCGAGCGTTTTGCCCTTGACGTTATAGAACAGCACTTGCGCCTCGTACGAAGCGATGAACAGGTCGTTGCCCTTAAAACCGTCGGCCCCGTTCGCATTATCGGCGGTATAGGTCGACGTTTTCTCGTGCGTCTCGTTCTTCTGGACCTGCTTGCCAGCAGCCACAGCATCGGCATCGGTCTTGCCGTCAAACCAGCTGTTGTCTTGTCCAATTCGGTTCACACGCACGTCGGGCTCGCGGAACCAGCCCATAAAGCGGTAGCCGCCGTTGGCCTCGGTCAAACCCTCTGGCTTTGCGGAGGTATCCTGCTTAAACGTTACCGATGTATCGCCCTGGGCCAGGCCTTGGGCCGTTCCCGCCAGCACGGCGCTCACGGCAAAGGCGTACGGATCCGAGGTCGCCTGGTCTTTGCCAAGTTTGGTCTTCTCGATTGTCGCGGTGCCCGCACCGGGAAAATCGATCGTCGCCTTAACGCTTTGGCCATGCACGGGAATTTTCAGCTTGTAATCCATCGCCCACTCATTGGGGTGCGGGGCACCCAGGGCCTTGTCGTTAGCGGTCGAGCGCATGGTGCCGGCACAGAAGTCGTAGTCGTGCTCTTCCCACAGCTCGCGCGTGGTGTAGCGTTCGTCATCCCACGGACCATAGCCATCGCCCTTGATGATGCCGTCGCCGCCAAACGAGGGGATTTTCTTTTTGGCAGGGTTGCCCTGGCTGCTGCCGTTTAGGCTCACGCTCGGCTTAAAGTAGCATTCGGTAACCGTGGCGTCACCCTTGTTGGCGCGCGCAGCAATACCGCCCAGGTTCACATCGTTTTGAATGATGGGGATCACGGCGATGGGATTATACTGACGCGAGCTCAAGTCACCCGCAAAATGGCTTCGGACGAGCTCGTTGCCCTTTTCGGTTAGAATACGACCCGCCAAGCCACCCGTCCACGCGCGCGTCACGGCGACGACGCCCACGTACGACGCGGCATAGCTGTAGCACTGCGCCGTCGAGAAGCAGTCGATAATCTTGGCGTCACCCGCCATACAGCCCACAAAACCCGAGGCATACACGTTGTTGCCGCCCAGGGCGCCAATGGCCACGTCGTACTTATTGGTGACGTCGGTCATGCCAATCGAGCCATCGTCTTTGCGCGTAGGCGTAACGCGGCAGTACTCAATCGTCGAATTTGTAACGTAGCCGGCAAACGCCGCCATATACAGACCCTCACCGCCGAGCGCCTGCACGCCCGAGGTCGTGTTGTTAACGGCGCGGCCACCACGTACCTCGCAGTTATAGAGGGTACAGCCGTCGAGCTCGCCGGCGATGAGACCGCCCTCAAAGCCTGCGTTGGTAATGAGGTTGAGAGCATTGTTGGCGCAGGTCACGTGCAGCGTGCTCTCCATGACCATAACGTTTTCGAAACGCGTTTTGACGGCCTTGCCCACGATAATGCCACCGCGGAAGTCCGCCCACACGTTGGCGTCCTTGACCAGGAAGTTTTTGATGGTGGCGCCGTTGGTCTCGGCAAAAAATCCCGTATCGCGCTCGGGGTCAAAAGCGTCTTTATCGTAGTTCAGGCCCTCAACGGCGTGGTTTTGACCATCGAACACGCCCTTAAACGGATGCTCCTTGTTGCCAAACGACAGATGCTTAACGGTGTCTGCAACGATGGTTTTCATGTCGTCGCTGTCGAGCTCAATGTCGTTATCGAGATAAACGTGCCAGCCGGACGTATCGCGCTCGCGCGACAGCGCCACACACGACAAAAAGTCAGCCTCGTTTTTGATGTGGAATTCGATTTTGGCCTCGGGCACATCCTCGGCATGCACCACCGTTGGCAGCGCCATAACGCAGCAAAGGGCAATCGCTGCGACGGCAACCAGCCTGCTAAGCATACCCCGGTTCATATTCTTGATCTTCATAGGCTAGTTCGCCTCCGGCCAGCCCGCGACGTCAAGCACGTCGAGGACGGTATCGCTTGCCTGCTGGTTTTTGGCCTGCACGGCCTGAACATCGATATCGAGCCTGAATGAGCCGCCGCGCGCGGCATCGTGGTAGTCGCCCACAAAGCGCAGCGAGTCCATGAGGCTTTCCGTCATGGCGCCGGGGTCGAGCATGCCGCCACGCCCGGCCAATCCACGGTAGTAGTACCACCCATCGCCGCCGTCGATCCACGGGGACCCCTCGTCCGCGTTCACATGAAACGCAACGCTGCCCGAGGCATCCGCACTCGAACCGTCGGGTGCCATTGACGTCATGCGTAGACGAGCGCGAACGTACTCAGGCTGCGCGCCGGCGTTCTCCACGCGCACAATGCGGCTGATGTCAGAACCCCCGGCCTTGGTGTCGGGATAGTCCCCGTGCTCGTTGGGCTCAAACGGAATCTCCTCGCCCTGCTCGTTGAGGGTGTATTCGCAGACTCGTACCTTCACGCTGCCAAACGATAGAACGTTGTTCGCCGGAACCATATCAACGGTAAAAGCCAGCGTGCCGCACAGGCACGCCAGGGCCAACAGCGCCATCGCAGCAAGCGCCAAGGTGCGTTTCTGATTGTCGGAAAGATTGTTGAGCATTACGTTCGCCAATCGTCGATAAAAAGGGGACCGAGATCCCGGCCCGAAAATGGGGATGGGGAGCGGGCCGGGATCTCGGTGGGGGGGTGGGGTTACTGCTTGGTCTGAGCCCAGGCCTTGGCCTGAGCAACGGCGTTGTCCGCTGCGTTGGTGGCGCCATCAGCCTGATCAGCACCGAAAATAAAGGCGGAGACAGTAATCTCAGGCTTAACGCCATCACCCGAGACAACGTCATCGCTCTTCATTGCACCGGGGATCATCACCTGGCTAAAGAGCTCGCCAGTGTAGACATCCTTAGCTGCTTCCTTGGCACCCAAGGCGACGGGACCGTTCTCGGCACCCTTGGCGTACATGAACAGACCGCTTACGTACTGTCCCTCGGTGCCGTTCGTCGTCACCTGTTCAGCAGAAACCGGCTTCCAGTTCGCGTTGAGCGTAAAGTAAGGAGTGCTCGCAAGACCTGCACTATTCTTGACCACGGCGTTCTTTACATAGATGAACACAAAAGCGTCATCGGAACCGTTTTTAATACCAACGTTCGGGTTCTTGCCCATCGGAGAGCCCGGAATCATCTTGTGCTCCGCGCTGGGGTCCCACTTGGTCTCGAACAGATAGGCACCGCCACCAGCCTCCGTGCCAGGCTGCTCGGGGTTTTCCGGATCAGGCTTCTTATCGGGAGCCTCGATTTTTCCAATCGTAAACACGTTGTGCAGGTCGGCAGTAGCCGTCAGCCATGCATAGGTACCCACGCCGGCGGCCAGCACCAACAGCAACAGGGCGGCAATGATGCCGTAGCGCTTTTTCTTCTTGTTTTCCATCGTTCTCTTCCTTTCGAGAATCGTTTTCCCCGGCAACGGCCCCTACCGCCGCCGACGCTTTTCCCTGCCGCTATGAACGCCGCTCCCTCGCATGCACGCGGGTATGCTTGCCCGCAGGCTCGTCTGGAACCATCCGATCGAGCACTATCGACGCCGCGATCAGCAGCGCCAGAACGGCCACCACAACAAGCAAACCGGGCATCGTCGTGCAATATGCGTTGACGAAGCCCAGGTAAGGGACACAAAAAGAAACAGTGCCGATAACACTCGAAAAAGGCGTCTGCTCGGCATCGTGCATGATGCTTCCGTCTGCATTTTTGTTCGCAATTCCCTGCGTGCCGATCATCTGCGCCACAGGGTCGATCTCGTACACCTGGTGCGTCACCACGGCACCGTCCGATCGGTAAAAGGTTGCATTGTCACCCACGGCAATATCCGTTGGATCAACTTGGTGAACAAACACCATGGAGCCAACGGGTAGCTCGGGCTCCATAGAACCCGAAAGCACTGCATAGGGCGTGTATCCAAATGCACGAGGGACAAAAGAAACAACGGCAAGAGCCATGACGAGCGCAATCGCCAAGCTACTCAAAAGTGCAATAAATCGTTTGAGTCTACGCGCCGTCAAAGTGATAATTCACACCCCTTGAGGACCTATTCGACCCATCCAAAGGTCAGCAAGTTTCAACAGGAACCGCAAGGCGCTTGAAAAGTGAGTCCGAAATAAGCCAATTTGGAATCTTTTCGTAATAAAAACATAGCGATGTGCTACACATTTTTCAATGTTTTATCGCTAAATGCTACTTATTTTGGCGTAAGTGGTCATTTATCCCCAAATTAGTCTGTTTTATCCAATATCTGTGACTAACCCCCTACGCAACTTCCCCATAGAGGAATCGATTTTTTGCGAAACTAAAATAATGGTACCCCCCCCCACATTAAAAATAATTGCTGGAAGTGCCATTTATTTCCGACCCCTTTTACTGGAGTTTTATGACAGCCCCATGTAGCTCGCAGCCCATAACCCTCTGAAAACCGTGTCCCAGAATTCGCTTGCGAAATGGGATGCGGTTTCCGCTTGTGGCCCCGTTGGGAAACCACATCCCACTCCGACTACAAATTCCGGGTCGCACTTTCCGCCAATGCCCTCAACCGGAAACGGCATCCCATTTCTCGACCGAATACTGGGATGTAGTTTCCACAGAGCTCTTCAACGGGAAACCGCATCCCATTCCAAAGGCAAATTCTGGGACGCATTTTCCGAAACCCCACCCATCCGGAAATCCCATCCCACTCCGCACACATCCGGGCATAGAGCAATCAGCTTATTAGGCCTTCCATCAATAAAGGGGCGCCCTCGTGTCATGAAAAAAGCCCCGAGAATTTCGAGGCTTTCACATTTGTATTGTTTTGCACGAAGGACCGCGAACGGCGAAGTTACTCGCCCAGCACGGCCTTCTTGGCCGCCGCCGCCATGTTGTCCAGATCCTCCTTGGTGGGATGGTCCTTCGCGGCAACCCAGTTGTCGAGCAGCATCTTAAAGCGAGCATTGCCGGGATCCTGCTCGAGCATCGCCTCGTAGCGCTGCTTAACCGCAGGACCCATCTTGCCCTGGCACATCGCCCAGCCTACAAGCTCGGCATCATTGGCCAAATTGGAGGTCACGCGATCGATAATCTGCTGATAATAGCTCTGGTCGGCCCCAAAGCCGCAGGTGCCAAACAGGAAGACGCGCTTACCGTGCAAGGCGGAGAGCAACGCCGCGACCGAAGGCGTGCACGCGCCCTTGTCGCACCAAAAACCGACGAGCACCGTGTCGGCCGCGCAGGCGCCCTGCGCCTCGAGCGCAACCTGATCTGCGTCCGCATCGTCGCTCAACGCCGCGGCGTGGACAAACTCAACGCCCGCAGACTGCAGGGCGCGCTTGATCGCCCCCGAAACCATCCTGGTATTACCGCTCTTGCTGTTGACCACCATAGAGCATGTCATAGTCACGTTGCCTCGTTTCCCCCGAAACTCGAGCCATTAATGCAATTTATTAGATGAATATCTTAGTACTAACGTGACAGATGTAAACCACCGTCTGTCGATTGATTAATTTGCCCCACGGGCTTGCTCACTGGGCGAATTGGCTGCGGTAGAGTTCGGCGTAGAAGCCGCCTGCCGCTAGCAACTCGTCGTGCGTGCCGCGCTCGATAATCTCGCCGTCGCGCATCACCAGAATGCAGTCGGCGTTGCGGATGGTGCTCAGGCGGTGCGCCACGACAAAGCTTGTGCGACCTGCCATGAGCTCGTCGAATGCCGCTTGAACCTGCAGCTCGGTGCGGGTATCGATACTCGAAGTCGCCTCGTCCAGCAGCAAGATAGCCGGGTCGGTGAGCATGACGCGCGCGATGCACAGCAGCTGTTTTTGACCTTGGCTAAACGTGCCGCCGTCCTCGCCGATCACCGCATCGTAGCCGTCGGGCAGCTGCACGATAAACTTGTGCGCATGCGCGCGCTTGGCAGCCTCGATAACCTGCTCGCGGGTGGCATCCGGGCAACCGTAAGCGATGTTGTCCGCCACCGTGCCCTCGAACAGCCAGGTATCCTGCAGCACCATGCCAAAGGCGCGGCGCAGGCTCGCGCGCGTGTAGTCACGCGAGGAGCGACCATCGACCGCGATGCGCCCAGCATCGATATCGTAAAAGCGCAGCAGCAGATTGATGAGCGTCGTCTTGCCACAGCCCGTGGGACCGACGAGGGCAAAGCGCGTACCGGGTTTGGCCTCGATGCAGATATCCTGCAGCAGCTTGCGGTCGGGCACATAGCTAAAGTCCACGTGTTCAAAGGTCACCTCGCCCTGCGGGGCGACAAGCTCCACGGCATCCGCCGCGTCGGGCTCCTGCTCGCGCGCATCAAGCAACGCGAACATGCGGCGCGCCGAGGCGTACGCGGTCTGGATCTGCGTGATGACGTTCGTGACCTCGTTGAACGGCTTGGTGTACTGGTTGGCGTAGGACAGGAAGATCTGCACGCCGCCCACCGTGAGCGCCGCCGGCACGCCCGTGATCACGCCCGCGCAGCCGATCACGGCGACCACAGCGTAGATGATGTTATTGATAAAGCGCGTGCCGGGGTTAGAAAGCGAGCCCATAAACTGCGCGCGCTCACCTGCCGTATACAGCTCGGCGTTGAGGGCATCGAAGCGCTGCTGAGCGCTCGGGCCGTAGGCAAACGCGTCCACGAGCTTTTGCTCGCCCACATACTCCTCGATATGGCCGCCGAGCTGGCCTTGAATACGTTGCTGGGCCGTAAAGCTCTTGTTGGAAAGCTTGGCGATGGCGCCGGCCGCAAAGATGGAAAGCGGCGTGACGAGCACCACCACGAGCGTCATGGTCAGGTTGATGGAGAGCATAAACGCGAGCGTGCCCACAATGGTGATAACGCCGGTAAAGAGCTGCGTAAAGCCCTGCAGCAGACCATCGCCCACCTGGTCGACATCGTTGACTACGCGGCTCATAAGGTCACCATGGGCATGGCTGTCGATAAAGCTGAGCGGCATGCGGCCGAGCTTGTCGCTCGCCTCCACGCGCATGTCGCGCACTGTCTCGTAGGACAGGCGGTTGACGCAGTAGCCCTGCAGCCACTGGAAGGCCGCCGCGCCCACCACGACAATCGCAAGCTTGGTAACGAGCGGCAGCAGCGCGTCAAAGTCCACCTGCCCGGCGGCAACGATGAGGTCGATGCCCTCGCCGATGAGGATGGGCGTATAGAGTTGTAAGATCACCGAGATGGCAGCGCTCACAAACGACGCCGCAAACGAAATGCGGTGTGGGCGAACATAACCCAGCAGGCGGCGAGTCACCGCTCCCACGGGATAGCGCTCGGGGTCGCCGGGCTGGCGTGGACCGTCACCCAAGTCGTTGAGGTTATCGTTGCCGGACACGTTGGCCGTCATCGTGGCGACCGAACCGGAAGAAGTATACGGATTCATTTAGCAGCCCTCCTTTGCGCAAGTGGATGCCGGGGCAGCCGGGGCAGACGCGGGCGACGCGCTCCCCTGCTGGCCCTCGAGCTCTTCGCGGCGAAGCTGCGACTGGCAAATCTCGCGGTATAGTTGGCAGGTCGTATACAGCTCATCGTGCGTGCCCAGGCCCGCGACCGAGCCGTGATCGAGCACGCAGATCATGTCGGCGTCGCGCACGGTCGAGACGCGCTGGCTCACAATCACCGTGGTCAGCGGCAGCCCACCCTCGGCGGCACCGCGCATGCTTCGTTCGCGAATGGCATGGCGAAGCGCCGCATCGGTCTTAAAGTCGAGCGCCGAGGCGGAGTCATCCATAATCAGGATTTGCGGCGAGCCCACCAGAGCGCGCGCAATGGTCAGGCGCTGGCGCTGGCCACCGCTAAAGTTCTTGCCGCCCGCCTCGACCGGGGCGTCGAGCCCCTGCGGCTTGTTGCGCACGAACTCGCTGGCCTGCGCCATATCGAGCGCCGCCCAGAGCTCCTCGTCGGTCGCCGCCTCGTCGCGCCAGGTCAGGTTGCTGCGGATGGTGCCGCTCACCAGCGACGCGCGCTGCGGGACGGTCGCGACCACATGGCGCAACTGGTCGAGCGGCCAAGTGCGCACGTCGGCACCCATCACGCTCACGCTGCCGGTGCCCGCATCGTACAGGCGCGGGATAAGCGAGACGAGCGTAGACTTGCCGCTGCCCGTGCCGCCGATAATGCCGAGCGTTTTGCCCAGCGGCAGCTTCAGCGTCACATCGCTCACGGCATTTGCCGCGCCCACGCCAAACGAAAAGCACGCATGGTCAAAGCTCAACGCAGGAACGGGAGCGACATTGCCCGGCTCGGGCAGCGCGACCGGCTCGTTGTCCTCGTCAGTGATGCTCGGCACGCAATTGAGCACCTCGTTGATGCGCGACGCGCTGGCGCTCGACTTGGTAAAGACCACGACCAGGTTGGCGACATACACGATGGAGGTGAGGGTCTGCGTCATGTAGTTGACGAACGCCATGACCTGGCCCTGCGTGAGCTCGCCCACGTTGACCTGGATGCCGCCCACCCACAGGATGGCGCACACGCCCAGGTTCATCACCAAAAACGTGACGGGGTTGAGAATCGACGAGAGCTTGCCCACCGCGATTGCGACACCTGCCTGGTCATCGGCCGCCTGGGCAAAACGCTCACGCTCGTGACCCTCGCGCACAAACGCCCGGACCACGCGGGCGCCCGAAAGACCCTCACGGCAAATGAGCGCGATGCGGTCGAGCTTTGCCTGCAGCTGCTTGTAGTACGGGATGCAGCGCGCCATGACAAACCAAAACACCAGGCCGATGGCGGGCGTGCAAATCAAAAAGATCATGCCGAGCTTAAGGTCGATGGCAAGGGCCGCGACCATGGAGCCCACCGCCAGGAAAGGCCAGCGGATGAGCATACGCACGCCCAGCGCCACGGCGAGCTGCACCTGGTTGACGTCGTTGGTGATGCGGGTAATGAGCGACGGCGTGCCAAAGCGATCAAGCTCGGCGTAACTCAGCTTGTTGATGTGCCCGTAGAGCGCGCCGCGGATGTCGGTGCCCATGCCCTGCGAGGTGAGCGCCGCCATCTTTTGGCAGACGAGCGTAAACGAGATGCCGATCACAGCCATGGCGCCAAGCACCATACCGTAGTGGACGACGGCGTTCACGTCGTGTGCGCCGATACCCTTATCAATCATCTGGGCAATCACCAGCGGCGTCAGCAGGTCAAAGATCACTTCGATCAGCTTGCACGCAGGACCAATCACCATATAGCGGCGAAACTTACCGCCAAAACGCCTGAGCAGCTCAATCATGTATAGGCGCTCCCTATCATCATTCACACTCAATTCGAATCATGATAGTACTGTCGCCCAAAAGAAGCGTAAACAACTCGCCACTTCTAATGGGGTTCGGTTTCCAAAGAAGCGGAGAGGCACGCGCACACCCAGCCAGTGGCGGGCAAACCGCCTGATATACTTACATTAGTGCTACCAAGTTAGTCGCCGACCCTTGAAATGAGGTGCCGAGATGAACGACATTCTCGCAAGAAGAGCAAGACGAGCAACTGTGGGCATCGCCCTTTCCGCGGCACTTGTCGCGGGAATCGCCCCCGCAACGGCGATCGCGGCAGAAACCAGCTCCCCCACCGGTGCAGTTGCCTTGCAGTCGGAAGACGCGGCCGCCGCAAAAGAAAAAGCATATGCAGCCATGCAGGAAGCGCTCAAAAACCTCGAGGCCGCAAAAGACGCCGCAAGTCCCGAGAAACTTGCGGAAATCGATGATGACATTGCCAGTTTTCAAGAGATCCACGACATGGTGGTGACGGAAGCCGCCAAACGGAGGGAACCCCTTCCCGCCATGCAAGCGAACGTCGATGCAGCCCAAGCCAAATACGATGAGGCCCACAACCGGACAAGCGGCCTTCAGGCAGAATTAGATAAGGTACTCAAGGAGCTCGGCGACGAGGCGCCCAGCGCAGCTGTTAAGGAGCATATTAAGCAGTTGCGCAGTGAGATCATGGCGGCAGAAAGGCGAGAAGAATCTTGTGAAGATGATCTTCACCGCTACCAACGCCGGCTCGAAAGCCAGGAAAAACAGGTTCAGTATTTCGAAAGTGAGGCAAAGGAAGCTAAAGCCCACATCGACGAGGACATAGCCAAGCGAAATGCGCTCCTTAGCGATTTGGAAAAGGCGCAAGCGGCCTATGACGACGCCTGCAAGGCATACGAAGAGGCAAAGGCCGCGGCAGACAAGGCCACCTCGCCCGAGATAACGAAACCCGCCGAGACGACAAAACCCTCCAGCTCAGCGCAGCCGGCCGAAACGGCACAGCCCGCCAGCTCGTCCGCGACCGGCAAATACGCTCCATCGAGCTCCACCAAGCAAGCAGATACGACCGCCGGCAAGCTCGCGAACACGGGCGACGCAGCGCCGAGCGCAATCACACTCGCAGGAATCGCCGCCGCAGGCCTCGGAATAACCGCCACAGCCACACGTCGCATCAAGAACTCAAAATAGCTGCCAGCGGTTATTGTCTTCGCCAATCCACAAGCCCAGAGACAAAAAGAGGTCCGTTTCCCCACCTAGGGAAACGGAC